>CAYVDS010000063.1:0-23653 GCA_964450145.1 uncultured bacterium | reverse complement strand
GAAAAAGGCAAACTCTAGGAACGAAAGCTTTCGTTCCTAGAGTTTGCCTTTTTCCTGCATTATAGTAGTCATCAAGTCGCGGAAGTCGCGTCTCGGCTCCGCGACTGATTCCCGTCGCTTCATCGTCAGTGATTCTGTGGGACAGACCATGTTGCAAAGGCCGCAGCCGAGGCATTTCTCAGGGTCGACCTCGGCAACCTCATTAACGGTCAACGCGCCAAAGTGACAGCGATCCACGCAGGCCCCGCACGCCGCACACGTGTCGGCATCGATGCTGACAACGAAATGCGACGTGGCGACTGCATGCGGCTTGTGAAGTCGTGTTACGCCGCCGAGAATTCCGCAGCAGCACCCGCAACAGTTACATATGAAGTTTATCCGCTTTTGCGTATTGTCGGAAAGATGGACGAGCCCTGCCTCCTCGGACCTGTCCAGAACTTTGTAGGCTTCCTCTTTGGTAATCTTGCGGCCAAAGCCTCGCTCGACCGCAAACCGCGAAAACGCGCCAAATGTGAGACATGTGTCCTTCGGCCTGCCGCAGGATGCGCCCAGCAATTCCTTCTCGTGGCGACAGTAGCAGGTCGAGAGGGCGATATCATCCGCGTCTTGAATAAATTTCGACACGCGCTCATAGGGGAACACCTCGACTCCGGTCGGTATTTCCTTTTCCATCACAATGACGCGGGCCATTTGTGTCCTCGAAGCGAATAAGTCCTCGGCCCAACCCGTGTGCCACATCTGCTCGAACAGGCCCGCGAGCTTTCTCGCCCTGTCGCTGACTTCACCCTTCATGAATTGAAGTTCGAAGATTCCCGGAACAAGGGGAAACAAGCTGTAATGGTCTTTCCCGTCTTGCCTCCGATGATACACGAGCCCTTTATTGGCCATCGTTTCGAGAATTAGCTTCAGTTCCGTTTGTGTGCGCCCCAGCGTTTCGCAAATCGAGGGAAGAGAAGTCGGGAGCACAGGCAGCTCGCTCGCCAATTCGGCCTCCTCTTTCGTAAAGAGCGTTTTCAGGAGTTCGAGGAATTTTTCCGTTCTTGGCGCGCCCGAGGGAAACTGGTTGAGCTTGTCGATAAGTTTTTCATAGATATTCTCGGCCATCACAAAACCTCCTGTACAAAGTTAGTATCTCGAATACAGCGAGTATCCATCAGAGTTTCGGGGCTTGTCCTTTTCGTTTATTCTCTAATTCGGTTTTCACCCATGTGATCCACGAATCGAGCCCTTCGCCGCTAGTGCATGACAATGGAAGTATCATGAGTTTAGGATTGATCTTGAGGGCGTTCTCTCTCGCCTCCTTCATGTTGAAATTGGTATACGGAAGCAGGTCGACCTTATTAATGAGCATGGCGGAAGATTCACGGAACATGAGGGGATACTTGAGAGGTTTTTCGTCTCCCTCCGTGACGCTGAGGAGCATCACCTTATGGTCTTCGCCTATCCTGAATTCGGCGGGGCACACGAGGTTTCCGACGTTTTCCACAAACAGAATGTCGATGGTTGAGCAGTCCAGATTATCCAGCGCGGACTTTGTCATATTGGCGTCCAGGTGACATGCGCTGCCCGTATTTATTTGGATGATGGGAATATCAAACTTTTTCAAGCGGTCGGAATCCCTCGTGGTCGCGATGTCGCCTTCTATCACGCCGATGCGCAGGCCGTCTTTCTTGAGCCTGTCAATGCTTCGCTCGAGCAAGGTCGTTTTGCCTGCGCCCGGCGAACTCATCATATTTATGGCGAGAACGCGGTTCGACGCCAGCACGCATTTGATTTCGTCGGCGATGGTGTCATTTGCTTCGAGTATGCGATTGAGAACTGTGATTTTCATTTTCTTCAACTCCCCGTATTGTTCATACGAATGCGCTTATTCCTGTGGCAAATCTGCCGATAATTAACTTCTGTATCTGCGTCGTTCCCTCGTAGAGGCTGGCGACGCGGGCATCGCGCATGTAACGCTCGACGGGATACTCGTTTGAATATCCGTACCCGCCGAAAACCTGAATCGCGCGGTTGCCGCACCGCAAAGCGGCCTCCGAGGCGTAAAGTTTTGCGATAGACGTCTCGCGCGTGTTCGCCAAGCCTTTGTTCTTGAGATGCCCTGCCTGGAAGACGAGAAGACGAGCCGCTTCGGTGTCAACGACCATATCGGCAATCAACTCCTGCACAAGCTGAAAGCCCGCAATCGGCCTGCCGAACGCCGTTCTCTCTTTTGCATATTTGACGCTCTCGTCAACGCACCCCTGACAAATTCCCACGCAACCGGCCGCCACGCTGTAGCGTCCGTTGTCGAGCGCGCTCATCGCAACCTTGAACCCGTCGCCGACCTTTCCGAGTAGCGCGCTATCGGGCGCTTTGACGTCTTCGAGTGTCAGCGAGGCCGTGTCGGACGACTTGAGTCCAAGCTTGCCATGAATCGGCTGGGACGAGAACCCTTGTGCGTCGGTGTCGATGAGGAACGCCGTCATGCCTTTTTGCCCGAGCTTCTTGTCGGTTTGCGCAAATATGATGGCGAGCTTCGAGACCCTTCCATTCGAGATCCACATTTTATTGCCGTTGAGTATCCAGCCTGAGGAGTCCCTCCGCGCCGATGTGGAGATGTTTGCGGCGTCGCTTCCGGCATCCGGCTCCGTAAGTCCGAAGCAGCCGATTATCTCACCGGAACATAGACGCGGCAGGTATTTCTTCTTTTGCTCTTCCGTGCCCCATTTTAGAATTGTGAGAGCGACGAGCGAGGTGGTCACCGACAGGACTGTGCGTACGGACGAACACGCGCGTCCGATCTCCTCTGTTATGACGGCATAGGAGATGAAGTCCATGCCGGCGCCGCCATATTGTTCCGGTATTGGCGCGCCGAGGAAACCCAGGCCGGCCATTTTCTTCACAATCTCCTCGGGGAATATTTCCCGGGCGTCGTTCTCGCGAGCAACGGGGATTATTTCATTTTCCGCAAACTCGCGCGCCGTTTGCCGCGCCGCCTTCTGTTCATCCGTCAGTTCGATGTGCATATGACTTTCCTTTCATTTGGATTTCTTCGCTCCGGCCTTGCCCACGGGGCAGGCCGCCTGACAGACCAAGCAAGTATAATACATTCCCGTCATGAAATTCTGCCAGAGTTCGCGCATGCGGCTGGTACGCAGGAGTTCAGCTTTCTGTTCCTTGCTTGCGTCAATCCAGTCGAACCCAAACCTCATGAGCCCGCGGAGTCCGTGGGTGAACACCGTCTGGCCACACGCGCGCTTGTCCGTCTTGCCCGCAACGGCAAGTGCGTTTGAGGGGCACGCCTTGGCGCATTCTCCGCATTGCGTGCAGATTCTTTTTCTTAGAGGCCGATCGGGCGTTATTGAGGCTGTTGTCAGAATAGTTGCGAGCCTGACCCGCGGCCCGTACTTCTCGGTTATGAGAAGGTTGTTGAGGCCATATACCCCCAATCCGGCCATGACCGCAGCGCGCCTGTGGTCGACCTCGCCGCGCATCCCTTTTATCTCATCGCCCATGTCTATCGGCAAAAAGGCAGGGATTGCCACGGCCCTGAACCCCGCGCCCTCCAGCAAACGAACCAGCGCATGGGTAATATCTTGCACTTTCGCATAGGCGTACATCGTGTCGTGCTGAGCCATCTGAATCACAGGTGAGTCAAGCGCCGCAAAGCTCTGTCTGACGCCGACGACAATAGTGCTCCGTGCGCCTTCAAGCGGCTCATGGAGGATTGCGCCCGCTTTGATCAGCGCGTCTATCGGCGCAACGCCCGCAAGGTCGGCGCCCATGTGCCTTGCCCGGGTCAAAAGCTTTGTTTTCTCAAGTTTCCCGAAGTTAACCACAGTCTTATTCCTTCTCTTAGAGGTTCGCCCACAGATTCAATCACGGGCGCGCGCTGAGTCTACTTTGCAATAAGCTTGTCCACGACCCCTATAAGTTGTCGCGCATTCCGGCATTCGTGAACTTCCTCGCAGAAAGGCAAGTAGTCATACATCACACTGTCCCCCAGTCGCCATGCCGCACGCGCCTCGGGATTCAACCAGATAACCCGTTTTGCTTTCTCCCTGATTTCTCTGAAGGCCCACACCCTCGGGTCGTTGCGGTTATTTCGCGCGTCGCCTATAACTATCACGGTCGTCCTGGGAGTAACCGATTCGAGGAATTCGTTTCGGAACTGGTGGAACGCGTAGCCGAAGTTGCTGTGCCCGTTATAATCGACAAGACGCGAGTGGAGCGCAAGTTGTATTGCGGCGTTTATCTCGTGTTCGTCGAACAATCGAGTGACCTCGGCGATTTCGGTCACAAAGACAAATGTTCTCACCTTCGTGAAAAGCTCCTGCAAAGTGTAAAGAAACTGAAGCATGAATCGAGCCGCGTAACCGACCGAATCGGAAACGTCGCAGAGCGCGAATACTTGTGGCTTTTCGCGGCGGCGATGCTTGTAACATAGTTCCCTCGGCACTCCGCCGCCATGCAGGTTGCGGCGGATAACCCGTTTGACGTCTATCCGGCCGCGGTTTCGGCGCTTTTGGCGGACCAGCAGCTTGTCCTTCATCTTTTTGCCCAGTCTCGCCACAATATCGCGCATGGTGTCAATTTCGCGCTGAGACAACAAGTAAAAGTTCTTATTGAGGAGTTCTTCCTCCTTCAATTTCTCCCCCGTCCCCTGCATGTTTTTTTCGAGAGCGTTGCGAACGAACTCTTTAATGGCCATCGCGAAGCGGTCCATTCTCCGCCGAATGAATTCGGCAACCCGAGCCACCTCCTCGGGAGAATACCCCTGGCCGGCAAGCTCGCGCATGAGTTCTTCGACTTCCTCCGCGAGCACGTTCCAGCCAAGGCTGTCGCGCATCTTCCGCGAAAAGAACCCGACCTGAAGAGGGTTGCTTATATCGCTCACGCCCGCGAGCTGCCCGCTTTCCATCATGGCCAGTTCGAAATCTCCGCCGATCTGCCACGCAAGTAGTTGCGCAAGCATTTCGTATTCAGCGCGATTTTCATCGGAAAACGCATCGAGGAATTCCTGAACAGTCGTCTCCGCGAATTTCAGCATGCCGACATCGCTCTCTTCTTCGTTTTCAGCCGGCAAGGGTTTGACGAGCGACGTGAAGTAGATTTCGAACAGCCTGTCAAAAGACGGAATGTCCGCCGCTCTCTTCACGAGGGTGGACCGCAGCGCAGCCTTGAAAGCCCTCTTTTCATCGAGGCCGAGAATCTCGAGCGCCCTGAAGCAATCGATGCTCTCGGAAAGAGTAACCCTCACGCCGGATGCGCGGAGCGCATTGACGAATTCAAGGATTTTCGTATCCACGGAGAAAACCTCGTCAATTCAATTTGCCTTCGGTAGGAGAGAGAAGGCTTGATAAATTGGTCCTGATCTTCTTTATGTCTCCCTCGTATTTGAGAAACAGGTTGAGCGAAGACCTGACTGTCTGCTCATCGAGCGAGTTCACGTTCAAGATGGTCAAGGCGCGCGCCCAGTCGAGCGTCTCGCTGATGCTGGGAAGCTTCTTAAGGTCCACCTTCCGGATTCTCTGGATAACGTTCACAACCTGCGCGGCAAGCGTGTCAGATATGCCGGGAACTTTCATTTTGACTATTTCCATCTCCTGCTGAGCCGCCGGAAAATCGATGAACAAATGGAGGCAGCGCCTCTTGAGCGCGTCGGTCATCTCGCGAGCATTGTTGCTGGTGAGTATAACGCGCGGGATGTGCTTTGCCTTGATCGTTCCCAACTCGGGCACGCTTACCTGAAAGTCGCTGAGAACCTCAAACAAAAACGCCTCGAATTCGGGGTCCGATTTATCGACTTCGTCGATCAGAAGCGCCACTGGTTTTTCGGAGAGGATGGCGCGCAGCAATGGGCGGGGGAGAATGAAGTCTTCGGAGAAAAACGCGTCGTCCTGTGTATCGATCTTCTCGACGGCCTCTCTCAGGCTCTTGCAGTCGCCCAGCACCTCGTTAATTTTTTCTTTGAGGATCTGTGTGTAGAGCAGTTGTTTGGCGTACTCCCACTCATAGAGGGCTTTGCTTTCGTCAAGGCCTTCGTAGCATTGTATCCGGATAAGGTCGATGCCGGACGCTTCCGCCCAAACGCCGGCGAGGCTGGTCTTCCCGACGCCGGCGGGACCTTCGACGAGGACAGGCTTTTGCATTCGTTCCGCAAGATATATGACGGTCGATATTTCATCACAGCAGATGTACTTCTGTTTTCTGAACTCCTGAGCGACTTCCTCTCTTGAACTGAACATGGCGTTGATTACTCCTCACTTCGTGAGCGGCTTATTTCGTTCGGACGAACGCATTTTCCCTTCCGGCGGTTTCCCGGGAGTGGGGCGTGAATCAGATACTTTCTTGCGCACTCGCGTGTTCTTTCGACGAGTCGTTTTGAGTTCAGCCTCGAGCCACTCGCTTGACCATTGTATCTTGAGCAACTGCGTCTTCAGCCCGAACTCGAGAATCCTGATCCTGTGAGAGTCGAGCTTGCGCGCCCGCATTTCCTCGCGCATGCGCTCGAATTCCGTAACTTTTTCCCGGGCGGCTCCAATTTGACGTTCCAGTTTCTCGATTCGCTGTTTTCGTGTTAAATGTTCGAAGAAATTACATTTGACAAGGAAACTGTACTGGGCAAAGAAGTCATATTTAATCGGCTCGATCTCGTCCCCGGGTCCAATGAGCCAATCGAGGAACTGCCGTGTTCCCGCGTCAGTGATATGGTAGAGATTCTTGTTCGGCGATTTCTGCTGGCGCACCGTCTCTTTTCGAACAAGCCCCTCGCGTTCAAGCAGCGTCAGGAGGGGATAAACCTGACCATCGTTCAGCACCCCTTTGGACGCAAACGGAGCGAATATCTTCTTGATACGGTACCCGTGTGCGGGACCCTGTAGCAAAATTCCAAGGATAGCGTCTTTAATCGCCATTTCGATACCGTTTTCGCGCGAGAGGGGGGTATACCTACAAATGAGTTATCTTACGGTTAGGTAAGGCATATCCTATCATGTTCTCTATGGGAAGTCAATCCAGCGAGGAATAACACAAGCGAAAATGGCGCCCGACGAAAACGTCGAGCGCCATTGGCGATAAAGGCGGAATACCTTTGATTATCGTTTGGAGAACTGGAACCTGGCGCGGGCGCCCCGCTGACCGTACTTCTTGCGTTCCTTCATCCTCGGGTCCCGTGTGAGGAAACCTTCTTTCCGCAGGACGGCTCTAAGGGCGGAATCGTACGAAAGGAGCGCGCGGGCGATGCCATGTCTGACGGCGCCCGCCTGGCCGGCCATACCACCGCCGCTCACGCTGGCGGAAACGTCAAACTTTCCGAGTGTCTGTGTCGCTTCGAGCGGGTGCCGTATGATCATAGAGAGGGTTTCACGGCCGAAGTAATCTTCGAGAGTTCTCCCGTTCACGGAGAAGTTGCCGCTTCCTCTCACGAGTTGGACCCGGGCGATGCATCGTTTGCGCCTTCCGGTCCCTGTGTAAACTTCCTTCTGAGTCAATTTGGGGTCGCCTCCGTTGTTCAGATTGCCACGTCTAAGCCTTAATTTCGATGATTTCCGGTTTTTGCGCTTGATGAGGATGAACCGGGCCGGCGTAGACCCGAAGTTTGCGGGCCATAGCCCTGCCAAGCCGATTGCGAGGGAGCATCCCTTGAACGGCCATACGGATGATTCGTTCCGGATGTTTCTTTTGCAAGTCTCTATAAATAATAACTCTCAGCCCACGGGGCCACGAAGTATGGCGCCGATATTCTTTTTGAATGCTCTTCTTGCCCGTGGTTTTGACTTTTTCTGCGTTGACGATAATAACATGGTCGCCAAGATTACTGTGGGGAGCGTATTCGGGCTTGTGTTTGCCCCGCAATAGTTTAGCGGTCTCGCATGCGAGTCTTCCCAGGACTTTACCCTCGGCGTCAACCACGTACCACTTGCTATCTACGTCACCCGGTTTTGGGGAATAAGTTTCCATTGAAAGTTCAATCCTCCAAACGAAATTCGTTTGTAACTCCTCCGTGCGGAAATCGAATTACCTTAGCAAAAATTCGCCAGATTGTCAAGTGGGGCGAGCGACTAAACCGAAAACAAGAACAGGCCCTCGACATAGAGCCAGTGAAAACCAGGGATCACAACCACGCAGAGATTACGTCGGTGAGAGACACTTATCCGCCGGAGGCGCGCTCAAACCGCGCAGACGCAGAGGTTGTCATACAGATTAAGTCAGTGTTTTCTGCGCGACGGACCGGCTCGCGACCGGCGGCGGGGCTTGCGCTTAACGGAAGACAGCTTGCCGTCGAGCAACGCATCCGCCTCTTCGCGTGTGATTCCTTCATTCGGGAGACGGCGCTTGCCGGAAACAGCGCTCAAGCGCAATTGGGTTTTTGTAGGTCTATCGGCCACGCTACAGACCATTCGAGACACAGTGTTCGACGATTCCCCGCGACACCTTGGATTCACCCCGAAGGTAAGCTTCCATGAGAGCGTTATCCGCGATTTTGCTTATCTCCCTGCAGATGCCCCCGGTGTGGGCGTGTATGAGATCATAGCAGTCCGCCGAAAACAGATCGTCGTTTGACCCGGCGATCATCAACCTGAATTTCATGTATTGCTCGGTTTCGGCCCGGGACATCGGCATGAGATAGGACGAGAGGGCGATTCTTCCGCGAAGAGAACTATAGCGTTTGTGGCGCAGTCTCCGGGGAAAAGTCTCCTCGGCCATCATAATGACCGTGCACAGCTTCTCTTGCGGGGTTTCGAGATTTGTGAGCGTCCGTATCATATGGAGTTGGTCTGAGGGGAGAAAGTGCGCTTCGTCAATAATTATTACGACGCGCTGCCCTCTGCTGTAACTCTCCATCAGAAACGAATGGATATTTTCAAGGCAGGCTTGGGCGTTTTCTCTTACTACAGTTCTGGGAATGCCGAGTTCTTCCATGATACATGCCAAAAGACTCGTCTTGCTCATTCCCGGATTTGCCAGGATAACGGCAGGTATGAACTCGTTTCCCTCAAGCGCGGTAAGCAGCATCTGGGCGAGAAGCGTCTTGCCTGTGCCGCTGCGGCCCCAAATCAACCCGAGAGCTTTGTGTTGTTTCGCGCAAACCATCATACGTACCAGCGCGGCCTCATGCCCGGCGGTCCTGTAGAAGAATTCGGGATTGACACTATCGTTGAAGGGCATGCGCTGCAACCCGAAGTGTTCGCAATAGTCGAAAGTCATGTCTAAAGGTTTTGCGACTGCTTCCATCGTAGTCTCCTTTTGTCCCGTCCTGTCCATCTCCAACAATTATTCTCCCACGCGCGCCGCGCGTCCCGTACGCAGCGCGCATCGTTCGACGAAAAGGCTGAAACCGGCGCCCTCCCTCTGCAGGCGAGGCGATGCTATTCCCATGTCCCGAAGGGTGTAGGCTAGCTTTCGTACCGACGAAGACGCCTTTGATTCGGGGAATTTGAGGGAAAAAGGAACGCCTTCATTAACTGCGGGACGCACGTGTGAATCTTCGTATATGGAGCCCATCTCAAGGACTGCGTGCCCCAGAAAGCGGCGCGTGCAACTGGAGATGCGCCCAAGAGTCAGGCGGCCATCATGTGCGCTCCGCACGCGATTCGCCACCAAGCCGAGCCGACACGCCGGACTGCGTTCGAGACAAAGCTTGATCAGCGCATAGGCGTCGGTGATAGCGGTCGTTTCCGGCGTCGTAACGACAAGCGCAAAGTCTGCGCCGGTAACAAAATCGAGGACTGTGGAGCTTACGCCTGCGCCGGTATCAATAAAGATCAAATCGTACCGCAGGTCGAGGGTTCTCATTTCTGCAAGAAGTCTCTGGCGGCTGTGCCCGGGCAGGTTGGCAAGTTCGAAGATTCCGGAGGAACCCGGGATAATATCCGGTCCCTGCGGCACGTTTACGATTATTTCCTCGATTCCACACTGTCCGGAAACCACGTGCCTGAGCGTCCGGTCGATCTTAAGTCCCGCCAACAAATGAAGGTTTGCCACCCCGAGATCCCCATCTATCAGGGCGATGCGCAGACCCGACCTTACCAACTCGATCGCAAGATTCAATGCAATGTTGCTCTTACCTACGCCGCCTTTTCCGCTCGTCACAGCAATCATTCTCGCAGCAGGCGAGCCAGATTCGAGCCTGTCCTTCAATACGGCATCCCATTGTGAAGGCTCGGAAAGAATCTGGGCCAATCGCGACCTGAGTGCGGTTGGAGCGACACCTTCTCTTAACAGACGGTGGGCGACGGACAATATCTTGATTTCTCCGTGGGTGTACTTGCGAGGAATCTCGAACCTTGAGGGAGCAAGAAAATCCTGGCAATACATTTCGAGGAATCTCAGTCGGGCAACTTCAATCCCGAGCAGCTCGGTAACCTCTTCTATTTTCAGACGATCATGCATGAAATATGCTCCTAGGTTCAAGATATTGTATCTACGCCCGATTCTAATACTTCATATGGTGTTTGTCAACCCCTCTGCTTGTTTCCACATGACTGGTCGCGGTGCAGGTGCGAATTTATTCGCGCGCTTTCATTATTGAGCGTTGAGGCAAACCGTGCGCCTCTTCCCGTGCGGGCGTTGCAACCTCCTTTGGCGCTGTTTACGCAGGCGATTCTGAGACAAAGTGTTATAATTAAATGGTGCAATTGGCTGGGCGCTGGAGGTCCGGAAAGTTTGTTTATCGAGGACCGAGGAGTGGCTTGGGCACGGGCGAGGAGCGAAGAGGCGACTATGAATGGGGTTGTTTCAGGAAGAGAGGGGAAATAGCCGTGCTTGCCAAAATCACAGGTGTCATGATCGTGCTTTTGTCAGTTGGGGGTTGCGCGTCTTTGAAAGAAGATTTCACTGCTCGCTATGGACTCACTAATCCCGAGTATCCGAACGTTGGCCAAACAGTAGCTGATGAGAGCTACCTCGCCAATCCCATTGGCCATCCATATGTGGAAGAGTACGACAAGAAATATCATGAAGAATATGTGTTGCGACACAACCCACCGAGTCCTGCGGAGCAACAGGGTCGGCAAGAGAAAGCGCAATAGCTGCAATGCCCCGCTCTGAACAGCTGACCACGTGCGACGGGATTAGTTGTGGAAAAAATGGGGAGAATGGGGGCGAAACTCGCGCCATTCAAATGTTCTTCCGTAAAGATATGGAATTCTTGGTGGAGAAAAATGTCCCGCTTGCGTGTGAGCGACTCAGAGCTCTCAGCTTCTCTGGTATTTGGCAAGAAACCGGGGAACCTCTCTTTTAATGCGACCTCTTCCGGGAGTCGGGTAAACACGAATGGAAATTGAAGCGAAGGTTCGACTCAAGAATCCGTCGAAGTTAAGGGCCTCCCTGAAGTCTGCGGGCGCCACGTTTGTGGGCAGGACCCTGGAGAAGAACTGGTTGTATGACCATCCCGAAGGCACGCTCGGGCGAGCGGACAAGCTGCTCCGACTTAGGGAGGACCGGCGGGTTCTGCTGACATTCAAGGGGCCGCGGCAACGTTCGGATTACAAGGTACGAGAAGAGTTACAGATTGAATTCCCAGACGCCTCTCCCGTGCGATCACTTCTTGAGGCAGCCGGTTTCAGGAGTTGGTTCTACTATGAGAAGATCAGAGAAACGTGGAGATTGAGCGAATGCGAAGTAGTGTTGGATGAATTGCCTGAACTCGGCCTCTTCGTCGAGGTGGAAGCGCCAACTACTCAAGCGATCGAAGCCGCGCTCAAGAAACTAAAGCTTAAGCGAGAATTGATATCTTCAAGCTACGTTGAGTTGTTTCATGAGTTGTCAGCGGGAAAGGAGCGGCGCGTGGCGGAGTTCAAGTTTCCCGCTCAGTACCAGCCAGTTCTAGAGACCGAAGGATAGGCGCACCGGATGAGGCCGCTCTTGCCGGTCCTTTCCGCTGTCCTGCGGTGGACACCCCTTCTGACTCGCAGGCATCCACATCTTGCAGAACGTGTCCCGCGCCGTCTGGCGAGACGTGGCCTGGACATGTGGTATTATCGATTTGTGATATTATCTATGAGTGCGGGAGTCGCACTCATGGAAGGGTAGTATATTCAGGTCCGTGCAATTGGCGAGGAGATAGCATGGCAGGGTCAAGAGAAAAATATGCCGGGGCGAAGCAAACGACACGGCCCCAGAAAAAGGGGAAAACAGCGGTCATTTTTCAAGGCGGCGCGGCGCGCGGAGCGTTTCAGGTTGGCGCAATGAAGTATCTCGAGGAAATCGGGGTTAAACCCGATATCATCATCGGGAGTTCGATCGGAGTAATCAACGCGTGCTTGTACGCCACGGGTGGCATCGCGAAGATGGAGGAGTTTTGGACTTCCTTCAAAGGAGGATTACGCCTCGCACATGCGAGGCTGCGCGAGAACGTAGTTCTTGGGAATTCTCTTTTTTCCATGCGGAAAATATTTGAGATTTTCGAGCGCTACTTTGATTTCCCCAAGATTCTCAAGAGCCCAATCGAGGTCTCATTTATTCTGACTAATTTATCCAACGGCACAGGGGAATTGCGGTCAAACCGGACCGAGAAGACGTGGGAAGACTTTCGGACAATCAGTCGAATCGGCTATACCATACCCGGGTTTTATCGGCCGATTGCTTTTAAAGGCGACTATTGGTGCGACGGGGGCTTTGTGTGGAACGTTCCCTTCGAATATGCGCTCAAGAAAGAAGCGACCCGGATTTTCATGTTGCTCTGTATTGGCCGTGCTTTGCCGAGGCAGGATAAGTTCAAGAATATCTATCAGGTGCTTAGCCGCTTCTACGACGTGATGTGGGTACATGCCGGCAGCAGCGGAATACTTCATCGCGACTTCAAGCACACAATGTATGGGGGCATTGAAGCTCACGTGGTTGAGCCCACTGACTACCTCGGCGGCTTCGGAGTGCTGAACATCCTCTCGTTCCACCCAACTAAGGCCGAGAAATTTATCGAACAGGGATATCGCGACGCGCGAAAACAGATTGGGAGGTTGCACAAATAGGGTCGCTCAGCGGAGCGAAAAGAAAACGGCCTGCCCACGGGAGGCAGGCCGCAATTTCGATGGGATTTTGGGTTATGCTTCCTCCACCTGAATAGCTTCCACCGGACATTCCTCGGCAGCCTGTTTGATCAGCTCTTCGTTCGCCTGAATGTCTGCGTCAGGTTTTACACTGGCCTGATCGTTCAGCTTGAAGACATCGGGGCAGGTGGTCTCGCAAAGACCGCAGCCGGTGCAGTCCTCATTAATCCAAACCCTAGCAATTGCCATCGTTTAACCTCCTTCATTTTGGTTTTGTTGCGGCCCGGCAGGAAAGGCCGCGACATTATACAGCTTTTCCTCCGAAAGGGCAAGTGCTCTGCCAAGCCCCCCGGATAAGACTTTTGATTCGTCTTGACGCCACGGATTGACTCGCCCCGCAACCTACGACCAGTCTGACAATACCTCCTTCAAGAAAAATAAGAAGGTGGCGATCATGACCCCGTAAATGGTAGAGCGTTCCCGCCTCAGGGCTTCAACCCATGACGAGCCCTCGGGTGGCGGCGTATGCGTCCGCGCTCGCGGCCAAATGGGCAGCCATCGCGGCGTCTCCATCGAGTATCTCACGTAATCCTCTCCGAACCGTTCCTTGAGGAGTTCCTCCTCATACGCTGCGATGAAGGAGTAGAAAATGAAACATATCACGAGCGCGAAAGGGAGAAGCCACAGAAGCTCCGACAGTACGCAATAACCTGCCAACATAAGATGATTGCCAATATATAGTGGATTCCGTGTGTACCGATAGGGGCCGCTGGCTACCAGTCTCCGCGCCTTATCTTTGCGAGTCCGCGCGCTTCGTCCAATATGACGCATCGCCCAGAGGCGCAACGCCTGGCCTGCGCCAATCAGGGCGCAGCCCACCGGCCAGGTAACGAGGTCGTTTTCATATTCCCACGCAAAAAAACTCAACATGAAGAGAAAGAGTGGTAATCCCGTAAAATTGCGCGCTCGAAAGAACACGCGTCCCAGCCGTATCGCCAAACTTCTGTTCACGAAATTCTCGGGTTTCAGTTCCATTTTCTGGGTGTCCATTCTCTACCTCAAACTGCCGCGCGTGACGCCGCCGGCCATGGCGCTCATATCTGTCCTGCGACGAGGGTTTCGGTCGCTTGCACTCCTTGGATGCCACGGATTTGCCTCACGACCAGACGCGACAGCGCATTCAGCGTGTCGGCCTCTATGATAACGACGATGTCCCAATGGCCGAAGACGGGAGTAATCTCGACAACTCCAGGAACCAGGCTTATTTGAGCAAGAGCTTTCTCCTCCAACCCGGGTACCAGGCTCAACAATACATATGCTTTCATATCGCGTCTCCTTTTCACTTAGTGGCTGACCTTCTTCTTGAATTCCGCCAGCTTTGCCAGAGCCTCGAGCGGGGTAAGTTGGTTGATATCGAGTTTCCTCAGTTCGTCCTCAACGGGTGATTGAGCAACGGGCGCAAAGAGTTGCAATTGGTTCGAGTCGGCGCTCCGTCTCAGTCTGCGGCGAGGGTTTGCTTTTTCGAGCTCGTTCAGCACCTGGCGCGCGCGGCTGATGACTGCGCTTGGAAGACCGGCGAGCTTGGCGACGTGGATGCCGTAGCTGTGGTCCGAACTTCCTTCCACCACTTTGTAAAGGAATACGACCTGGTTATTCCATTCCCTTACCGCCACGTTCAGGTTTCTTATTTGCTTCAGTTCTTTCGCGAGGTCCGTCAGTTCGTGATAATGCGTCGCAAACACCGTCTTGGCGCCTAAGTCATTATGTATGTGTTCCGCCACAGCCCACGCGATACTCATACCATCATACGTGCTCGTTCCACGCCCGATTTCATCAAGGATAATCATGCTTGCTCGGGTAGCATTATTGAGTATGTTGGCAGTCTCGTTCATCTCCACCATGAACGTGCTCTCGCCGCTCACAAGATTATCCGACGCTCCCACGCGCGTGAAAATTCTGTCCACTATGCCGATCTTTGCGCAGCGCGCGGGAACGAAGCTCCCCATTTGCGCCATAAGTACGATCAGCGCCACCTGACGCAAGTAGGTGGACTTCCCGGCCATATTCGGGCCGGTTATGACGAGAATCGTGCCCCGTTCATCAATTTGCGTGTCATTAGGAACAAACGCTTGACCCAGATTCAATTGTTCGAGGACAGGGTGTCTCCCTTCCCGAATATCAATCTCGAACGAATTAGCGAGGTCCGGCCGGCAGTAGTCGCTGGTCGCCGCCACGTGCGCCAGCGACTGGAGCACATCTGATTCGGCGACGAGTTCTGCATTCAATTGGATTTGTTCGGCGTGTGCGCACACTTGTTTTCGAATGGAATGGAAAAGCTCGGCCTCAAGGGAAATCATCTTTTCCTCGGCGCCAAGAATAGCGCTCTCGCGCTCCTTCAACTCGGGCGTTACGAATCGCTCGGCGTTGACAAGTGTCTGTTTGCGAATGTAGTCCGGTGGCACGAGTGAAAGGTTGGGTTTTGTGACCTCTATGTAATAGCCGAAGACCCTGTTGTATGCGACCTTCAAGGAATTTATGCCCGTCCGCCGTATCTCTTGCTTCTGCAGACGGGCGATCCAGTCCTTTCCGTCTCGCACCATGCTCTTAAGCGAATCCAGTTCCGGGCTGTAACCTTCCCGTATGATATTGCCTTCGGTTGTGGTTGCCGGCGGAGCATCGACGAGCGCGCTGCTTACCAAGGCGGTCACTTGCTCCAACGGATCGAGTGACCGGCTGATCGATTGAAGAAGGGCGGCGTCGCACTCTCGCAACGCCTCTTTGAGGGGCTGTATTCTGAGAAGCGAGTCCTTAAGCGCGACTACGTCCCTGGCGTTCGCACCCGGGCCGGATATTCTGCCCAACAGGCGCTCGACATCGTGAACTTCCTTCAGGATATTGCGGATCTTCAAGCGTTGGCTATTTGACTCGACCAGCGCGGCGACCGCTTGCTGTCTCGACGCGATGCGTTCGATGCTCATGAGTGGATGAGTGATCCATGCCCGCAACATGCGGCCCCCCATAGAAGTGGCGGTCGAATCCAGAACTCCCAGGAACGAGCCTCTCTTGCTCTTGTCCCTGATGGTGAAAAGCAATTCGAGGTTACGCTGGGTATTGGCGTCAAGGATCATATGCTCCGAACGCATGAAGGGCGCGGGCCGTTTGAGGTGCTGAAGCGATGCGCGATATGTTTCCTTAAGGTAGTATATAATTGCCGCGACCGCTGACGTCGCCAGCGGCATTTCATCGAGTCCCAATCCCGTAAGCGAATGAAGCCCATAGTGGGAAGTGATGAGCGAAATGGCTTGCGGAAGCGAGAAAACCCAGTCCTCAACCGGCCTGAGCGGGACTCCCGGACAATTCTTGTCGAGGCACGCCTTAAGAGTGGAGTCCATCGTAGAGGCAGGAAAAATGAATTCCGACGGCCCTATTCTAAGGAGTTCCTCTACCACAAGTTCGTTTGTATTGGCGCCGTCCCTCTCGGTCGCGCGGAACTCTCCGGTCGAGACGTCGGTAAACGCCACTCCGATTCCGCTCCCGGAAATGTGTATGGCCGCGAGAAAATTGTTTATGTCCTCGTCCAGAAGTTCGGGTTCGAGAACGGTTCCAGGCGTAATCACTCGCACCACCTCGCGCCTGACAATACCCTTCGCCAGTTTCGGGTCTTCCACCTGTTCGCAAATTGCCACCGTCTTGCCCGCGCGCAGCAGCTTGGCGATGTAGCTCTTGGCGGCGTGGTAGGGGACACCGCACATGGGGATTCTGTCCTCTTTTCGCGTAGAATCGCGGGATGTGAGCGCAATATCGAGGATACCCGAGGCGATTTTGGCGTCTTCAAAAAACATCTCGTAAAAATCGCCCATGCGAAAGAATAAGATGGAATTCCGATGCATGTCTTTTATGCGGTTGTACTGCTTGAGCATCGGGGTTAGTTCATCTGTCACGACATGTCTCCGCTCTGCGCAGCGCTTTTCCCTACGAGCGTCCAGCGACTCACGCCTGAAACTTGGATAGAAACTTCTTTGCCGACGTGAAGCTCTACGCCCGGAAAACTTGCGACGCGATAACCTCTTGTGCGGCCGGTCACGTAACCGCTGCGGGTGATATCATTGTTTTCGGCGAGCACGGATTGCACACTGTTCACGAGCGTTTCCAGCCGTCTCATGCTTATGGTTTTCTGAAACGCAAGCAGTTCCTTGTGTCGCCGCGCTATCACCTTGTCGTCTATTTTCCCTTCAAATCGTTCGGCGGCGGTGCCGGGGCGCGATGAATACTTGAAGATATAGGCTCCGTCAAACTGAACGCGTTCGAGGAGCGAATGAGTCTCCTTAAAATCGTCTTCTGTTTCGCCGGGAAACCCGACGATAATGTCCGTTGTCAACCCGATCGCCGGAACAATTTCCCGGAGGGTTTCAACCTTCCTGACGTACTCGTCGGATGAATATCCGCGGTTCATTCGCGCGAGAACTCGGGAAGAACCGGATTGCGCCGGCAAATGGATATGTTCGCATACTTTCGTTAGGTCGCGCATTGCGAGCATGAGGTCCTTCGAGATATCCTTGGGATGCGATGTCGTGAACCGGATTCTGAGGAGGCCGGATATATCGTTGAGTTTCTCCAGAAGCTGCGCGAACGAGACACGGGCGCCAAGGTCCTGTCCGTATGAGTTCACATTTTGTCCCAAGAGTGTGACTTCGACCACTCCTTTGCCCACGAGGCTCTTTACATCATCGAGTATCTCATCCGGCTCTCTGCTTCGCTGAGGCCCCTCGCACGTAAGGAACCACGCAGTAGGAGCAGTAATTGTCGCAACCGCGCATCACCGAAACCCATGCGTGAATGCGGGGACCGTTCGAAGAGGCCACGAGTTCAGAGCTTGGCGCGGGACCTTCATCGGGAACGGAGATGACCGGGCCCTCACCCCGCTCGACTCTCTCGAGTAGGGGAATCACGTCGTTTATCGCATTGGTGCCGAAGACGATATCCACGAATGGGAATCTCTTCGTTAGCGCAGCCTTTTCCTTTTGAGCGACGCAACCGCCGATACCCACGATAAGATGAGGCTTCTTTGCCTTCAAGGGCTTGAGTTGTGAGACCCTGCTGAAAAGCCTCTGCTCCGCGTGCGCCCTCACGCAGCATGTGTTGAAGAGTATTATGTTAGCGCTTTCGGCGTTCTCCGCCATGGCATACCCCGCCCTCCGCAGCAGACCCGCGACTATCTCGCTGTCATGCTGGTTCATTTGGCAGCCAAACGTTATGATGTGGACCGCCTGTTCGCTGTGGCCGCGTCCAGAATGAGAATGTTTCATTGCACGAAATTCGGCGCCTTCTCGTCCATAAACAAAGGGGTTTGCTAGCTGAAGCGCACAAGACAAAACCAAGCTCGGCGAGCTGCAACTCAGTCGGTGTGAGCGTCTTTCAGGCTCGTGTGAAGTCTACCATGAGAGACTCACCTTTTTCAAGAGCATGCGCCGCCGCGTCGTCGAAAGACCCTGCCTGAAGACAAGAATACTGTTTTGACTAATAAACAGCTTCGTGGTAAGATAATTATCAGCAAAGTACTTAGGAGAGTTTCGGAGCACTCGCGTGACGGATATCTCCGGCGGAGGCGTATAATGAAATGTCCTGCGCATAGCGACAAGGATGTTATTGGTTACTGTACCGAGTGCGGCGCATTCGGATGTGACCGTTGCCTGGTGGCTAAAGGGAAAGGAGAAAACCTTTGCCTTAAGTGTGAAAAGACGAGGGTGGCGTCGAGCGTTGACGTCAAAAAGGGGCTTTTGGGAAACTTGCTCGGAAAAAAGAAGACCCCCTCGCCTCCGCCAGTCGCTGCACGTTCCAGCGTCGCCAGGAAACCGGGGAGCGGTCGCAAACTGGCAGTCCATTATCGTGGCGGCAAGACCGTTACTGGAACAACATACAAGCTTGACCCGCAATCACTCGGCTTCTATTTGGTGCCCCTTGAGCCTGCAGGCGCGCAGGACCGTATGTTCGTGTATTTCTCAGACTTGAAGGACATCCACTTTGTTAGAGATTTTGAAGGTAGATTCGATCCGATGGACGCCCTTCAGGATAATCCGGCCGAGGGGCAGGAAATTAAGGTGGCTTTCCAGGACGGCGAAATACTCGAAGGTCGAACCTTACATCGTTTCGACCCCTCATGTCAAAGGCTCTTCATTGTTCCGAGCGAGGGCAAGGGTAATATAATCAGCGTGCTCGTCGAAAGGTCGGCGCTGAAAGGTATCGAGATGGAGGGATTCAAGGAGGGTTGCTTTCTTGAGGAAGAAGAAACCATCACTATTGCCGGAACCGAGAAAAAAGGCAGAGCGCCTCTCAGCCAGAACGAATCGATGGGTGACCTCTATTTCTCGATGAAGAACTATGATGCCGCGCTTACTGAATATGAAAAAGTGAAACACGACTACCCGAACGACAAGCGGTTGGCCCTGAAGATTTCCATCTGTAATTTCAACCGCGGAGTGAATTTCATAAAATCGCGGAAGTATCTTGAAGCAAAGGCCGAGTTCGACAAAATAGGGGAGGACGACCCCATACACGATAAGGCCAGAAAGAAGATCAGAAAAATAGAGAAAATTCTGAAGGAGGTGCAGAGCATGGGAACATAAGATAATCGCCGTCACGGACGGGGCGCAAGAGCGCAGACGGATGAGCATATGTCCTCATTCATTGATAATGAGAGAACTTTCTTCATATTATCTATTCATCATCCCAGCATTCGGCTTGCGCAAATGCGTGCCATACCCGCAGGCGACATGCCGAAAAAGACGGCAGTGAGCAAACCCAAGACTTGAGTTCGCCTAATTGTATGTTATAATCGTCTTTTGTGTGGAGTGGATTCATTCAATAAACTCAATTCATTCGGTCACACGAGTATGGCCCGGTTAGTTGCGCGGGCGCCTTCCGGATGAGAGGGAGTAAATGGGGAGTACCGATGCGGTATGCGATCATATGCGATGTTCACTCCAACCTTGAAGCGTTGGAGATAGTGCTCGCTGAGATAAAGCGGAACAAAGTTGACACCATAGTTCATTTGGGAGACATCGTGGGGTACAACTCAAACCCGAATGAATGCGTCGAGATATTCATGGCGGAGAATATCACTTCGATAATGGGGAACCACGACGCTGCTGCCTGCGGATTGGATGATCCTTTGTGGTTTAACTCGGCTGCCAAGCAGGCGGTGATCTGGACGCGCAGCAAGTTGGACCCCAAGAAGAAGGAATACCTCCGCAATCTCCCCGAGAAGCTGGTGCTCGACAAAACGCTTCTGCTTTCTCATGGTTCTCCTGAGAACCGCGACAACTACATTCTTGATTGGATGGACGCAATGCGTCAATTCGCTGTTATGGAAAAGATGTCCGTGAATATGTGCTTTTTCGGGCACAGTCATCTCCCCGCGCTATTTGCCTACCGCGGCTTCAATCACGACCTCGACCAATATGGCAAACATACGCTTGACGCGAACAATCGATATCTCGTAAATTTCGGCGGATTAGGTCAGCCGCGCGACGGGGACCCGCGCACCTGCTTCGGTATCTTCGATTCGGAGCAGATGACCGTCGAATTTTTCAGGCTCAAATATGACGTCCTCAGATGCGCCAGGAAGGTTGAGAAAGCGGGGCTTGACACTTATCTCGCTGAGAGGCTGATTGCGGGCGTGTGAAAGCCGATCCTTTATCGGCCTTCACGGAAAGAGGATTCCATGCTGAAAGCAAAGATCAGCCGTAAGACAACTGAAACTGATATCGAGGTTGTTCTCGGCATAGACGGCCGGGGAGATTATCACATCGAAACCGGCGTTGGGTTTCTCGACCACATGCTCTCATTGCTGGCGCGCCACGGTCTCTTCGACCTCTCAATAAAGGCCAAAGGTGACTTGCAGGTCGACAGTCACCATACGGTCGAAGACGTAGGTCTGTGCCTTGGAAAGGCCTTTGCCGAAGCGCTCGAAGATAAAACCAAAATCACGCGCTATGGGACCGCCCGCGTCCCCATGAACGAGGCGCTTGCGGAAGCTGATGTTGATATCTCCTCTCGGCCTTTCATGGTGTTCAACGCAAACCTGCCCGGAACAAAAGTAGGCGAGTTTGACGTCGAGCTCGCACGCGAGTTCTTGCAGGCTTTTGCGAATTCGGCTCAGGTGACGTTGCACGTCAATCTTCTGTATGGGCATAATGCCCATCATTGCATAGAGGCGATGTTCAAGGCCCTCGGTCGCGCGCTCGGACAAGCGGTCCGCCTTGACGACCGCATTGAAGGGGTAATGTCCACCAAAGGGGAGTTGTAGTACGTATGATCGCAATCGTAGATTATCAGATGGGCAATCTTCGCAGCGTTCAGAAGGCATTCGAGAATAGAGGGTTCGAGGCAATCATCGCCGATAGAATCGAACTTATCAGAGACGCTGAGGGTATTGTGCTTCCCGGCGTTGGCGCCTTTGGAGACTGCTACCGGGAGCTCAAATCGCGCGGCTTTATTGAGCCCCTACTCGAGTACATCAGAGAGGGACGCCCCTTTCTCGGCATATGCCTTGGGTTGCAGCTTCTCTTGACATCGAGTGAGGAAAGCATTGGCACACCGGGACTCAACGTGATCCCGGGTAATGTGAGACGCTTTGATAACGGAGAACTTAAGGTTCCGCACATGGGTTGGAACCGAGTAAGGTACCCCTCCGCAGGACGCGACAACGGCGCCCGGTGCCCGCTTTTCGACGGCATTCCGGACGGAAGCTATTTCTACTTTGACCATTCCTATTACGTCGTTCCCGAAGATCCATTGGTCGCGGCCGGTGTAACCGACTATGGGGTTTCC
Organism: uncultured bacterium; assembly: GCA_964450145.1. Taxonomy (GTDB): domain Bacteria; phylum Abyssobacteria; class SURF-5; order SURF-5; family SURF-5; genus JACRIR01. Next base: position 1,850 of record CAYVDS010000063.1, on the reverse strand, counting down.
TTCGTTTCGGCTGTCTGGCGCAAGAATGTATTTGCCACGCAGTTTCACCCTGAGAAGAGTCAATCCGCGGGTCTTAAGATCATAGAAAACTTTGGGAAACTGGTAACAAAGACGGCGCACGCGCGTGGATAAGGGCGAAAGATGAATCATGAGGCGTCGGCAAAAAGGAGACCCAAGATCAGTCTCCGTGTGAAAATATTCCTCGCACTCCTGATAGTCGGCATCCCGCCGCTCGCGGTGACGCTTCTTGCCGCATACTTCGCAGGAACCGATATCCGACAGTACTACGTGGGCACAAGGTTCCAGACTCTCGCCGAATGGATGTCCGACGAAATCAAGGTGAATTTTACATCCGAGATATCGGAGGCAAAGGGCCTCGCGCTCACACCGACTCTTCTGAACGCGGTTACGAGCGCCAACGAATCCTATAAGGAAAAATCACACGAAGCGATCCTTTCGGAAATAACGCGTATCGACGGCGAATGGCAGTCGTTCCCGGGTATAAATGACATGATCCGCGGGTATCTTTCCAATCCCGTGTCACGATATCTTCAGGACATTCTTAAGTTGCGCGCCAACAAATACACGGAGATATTTGTCACGGATGAGAAGGGGGCGCTTGTTGGAGCGACCGGCAAGACGACGGATTTTTATCAGGCAGATGAGGATTGGTGGGTCGACGCATTCAACAACGGCAACGGGCGCAACATCGTGCAGGGAGTAGTGTTCGATGAGAGCACGCAAGTTAACTCGATCACAATCGCGGTGCCTGTTCGCGACCCGGCAAGTAATACTGTGATGGGCGTGTTGAAGGTCGTGGTAAAAACGGATTATCTCTTCCACTCCGTGAACACTCTCCGCATGGAGGAGGGCGGCTATGCCGGTCTCATAGCGTCGTCTGACGGCAAGCTTCTCGCTGCGTCAGCCTCCGACAAAATAGACCGGGTTTCGGAAGATTTCTGGCGAAAGATCGTGAAGGAGGGTAACGGATGGACCAACGCGGTCGACAGAAAGAACGCGCAGAACGTCGTAGGATTCGCGGTCGTTGATACAAGGGACATCGACGGAGAGGCTCGTTTCCTCGGGGGGAAGTGGCATGTGTTCTTCTATCAGGGCGTACGCGAAGCTTACGCGCGAATCTCGGCCATGGCCTCGAAACTGTTCGCTTTGGGTCTCGGGCTCGTTCTGATCCTCAGCGTGCTCGGGTTTTACGCCACCAACTGGATAGTCATGCCGATTCGGCTTCTCCGAGAAGAGGCACAGTACATTGCGCAGGGCGACCTCGGCCGCCGGGTTGAGGTTCACACGAACGACGAGATTGAGCTTTTGGCCGACGAAATCAACAGCATGTCCCAAAAGCTGAAAGAGACCCACGGAAATCTGGAGCAGAAAATCGAGGAACGCACCGCCGAACTGTTCGAGGCCAACAAGAAACTCGAATCCCAAAGAGGGGTTCTCCTGAAAGTGAACAAGCAGCTCATGAAAGCCAGTACCCTTAAGTCGCAATTCCTGGCGGATATCTGCGATGGGTTGAATAACCCGGTCCTCAATGTAATAGGCCTGGCTGAGACTGTGCTGCAGAAAGGAACTGAGCAACTAAACGTCGACCAAAGGAACTACTTGAAAGACATAGTCAGCAACGCGAAGCATTTACATCAGCTCATAAACGAGGTGTTCACGCTCGCGAAAGCGACCTCGGGGAAGATGGAGTTGATCGTCTCTCAGTTCCGCGTTGACCTGGCTCTTCAGGAGGTATACGAGACCGTCAGAGCGCTCGCCTCCGAGAAGAACATCAAGTTCGAGTTCGCCATTGACGGAGCCGTGGGGAATCTGGACGCGGACAGCAACCT
>CAYVDS010000062.1:0-24234 GCA_964450145.1 uncultured bacterium | reverse complement strand
TTCCCCATGTTTCCCGCAAAGGGTGCGAATTATACTATATCATATCCTGTTCAGCGTCTATTCGCGGCTTCAGGACTCGGGGTTTTCGAGAAGCAAACTTGACGACCGCGCCAATATTGTGCAATAGTACTACTAATACAGAAAATAGCCCGTCTCGCCTGATCATCGACTGCGCCGAGCTTTTGCCAGCGCGAAGCCGGCTTGTCTCTCCCAATAGGTGGTCCGGACAGAAAGACCTTGAATATGAATCCCTCCCGATTTCTTCAAAGAGTTGCGCCTCTTCTTTCTTTTCGTGTTCCATTACTTTTGGCGCTTGTTTTGTGCGCGGCGACTACTGCCAAAGCCACCCCTGGCGGCGTCGCCTATCCAGACGGTGTTCTGCCCAACGCGGCCATGACCGGTGAGATAATAGAGTTTTCGCTGTCCGTGGAAAACACCGGAGACGCAACCATAGAAGACGTGTGGGTGGAACTCAGCATTCACGAACCCTCCGGCGCAAAAATCGAAAATAGTCACACGGATTTCATCGATCCGGAGACTCAAAACATAGGGCTGATATACTGGGAATCGCAGGGAAGCGCTCTTCCTCCCGGCGCTGTTGTGCGCTACGCCGCGAACTATTGTCTCAGCAAAAGCGTTACCGGATGGGTTTATATCCCGGGGAATTACAGGCTGAAATATCGCGCGTGGAGAGGACAGCCGGGAAGCATCGGCGCCGAGCCTCTCAGTGAGATTTACGAAGAACCTCTCACGATAGGCCCGATTTCCGCGCCCAACCTTTCTGTTCCAATCTTGATGTATCACAGGGTGGACGACACGGCTGAGAACGAATACTGGGTTCTCCGCGACGAGTTCGAATCCCAGATGAAGGCGCTCGTTGCTTACGGTTATCAGGCAATTTCAACGGAGGATATCTTCAACTACAATTACAGTGGTGGCGCCTTGCCCCCAAAGCCGGTAGTCATCACGTTCGATGACGGATACGAGGACATGTATACTCACGCCTACCCCGTCCTGTTACAGGAGAGCCTTTTCGGTGAGTTCTACATAGTAACTGGCTCGACGGAGTCTTCCCCCCTCGCACGGCGATACAGTTCTTTTTTCAAAGGCATCAAGGGTCAGTGGAACCCTCACCTGACCTGGCCCGAGATAATCGAAATGGCTCAGGACGGCATGCTCTTCGGCTCACACACGAGAACGCATCGCGACCTGACCACCCTGACAGACGAAGAGTTGGAATCCGAGCTTCTGGGCTCTCAACAGGATTTGTACTCACAGGGCGGTATACTGGCCACCTCTTTTTCGTACCCATACGGCGCCGGTGACGATGACGCCAAAATTCATCAACTGCTTGCGCGCTATGGCTATTTGACTGCGGTTTCCGCCTGGCAAGGCGTAAGCGAAACTCGATATGCTCAGCCGCTCGACCTGAAGAGAGTCTACGTTTATGGCCCGCATCCGGCCGCGGACCCCGACAGCAACGGTGTCTCGGTGGATTATGACCCGGCTCACCCCAACGATTTTTTCATGAGAAAACTGGACTCCGATTTTCCGTTGCCCGACATCGTGATAGAATCGGTGGAATTCCTCGACGACCTCGGGAATCCGCGCGCAAATAATCTGTTCGACGAAGGGGAGACCGCAACGGTCAGGGTGCTTGCACACAATAACGGCGAGGACGCAAATGTCATCCTTTCGTTGAACCTGGACATTGACAGCGGGCTGGCGCCCTTGATATACGAAAGTCACCAAACCAGTCCATCGCAAGATATTCATCGATATTTCCCAACGACAACCGGAACCCCGGAGGTCTTCGAGTTCCAATGGCAGATTCCACCCGGCGCAGAATCAGGCGTCTATGATTATTCGCTGGAGTTTCGCGACGACACCTATATATTGGGCTATGCGCTGACCGGATGGGTAGAAGACAGCTTCAACGTCTGCGCCAATATCCACCTGCTCGGGCCGCCGAAGGGCTCGAATCTTTCCGCGCGGCCGACGTTCTCATGGAATCCGGGCTGCAATAGCAGCTTCGTCGTCGATTTCTCCTACGATGCCGCCTTCGCGACCACGGTGAGAACGACGCCCGTGCTGACGACTTCCTCGTTCCCAGTTTCCACCACGACATGGAACAAAACTCCCAAGAACAAGAGAATCTACTGGAGAGTGCGAGGCGCCGACCTCAGCGTTTCGCCCGTCGAAATTGAAACCAGCCAGGAGACATGGTGGTTCGTAAGGTACTAGCCGGCCTGCTCCTCCTTTCGGTCGCGGCCTCGTGTGCTCCGGCGACGATTTCGACCCTGCGCTCCTCCGGCGCACCCCACGGAATCGATATCGGTGCCGCCGTGTCAGCCGATCCGCTGGCCAACGACCCCATTTATGCTAAGACTCTGGCGCGCGAATTCAGCATGCTGACTCCCGAAAACGCCATGAAGTTCGATTCGGCGCATCCTGCCCGTTACGAGTACGATTTTCGTGATGCCGACGCAATCGTGAATTTTGCGGAAGCTCACGGACTCAAGGTGCGTGGTCACACGCTCGTGTGGCATGAACAGTTGCCCCCGTGGCTGACGGAAGGCCACTGGACTCGCGACGAGCTAGTCGGTATTCTCCGCGAACATATCACTACCGTCGTCGGGCGTTACCGGGGCAGGGTCACCGTGTGGGATGTCGTGAGCGAGGCGATAGATGACAACGGTTCGCTCAGGGACACAATTTGGCTGCGCGGAATTGGTCCCGAATATATCGAGTTGGCTTTTCAGTGGGCGCACGAGGCAGACCCGTCGGCGCTCTTGTTTTACAACGACTACGGCGGCGAAGACATGGGGGCAAAGTCGGATGCCATCTTTGCGCTCGCGCGCGGCCTCCTCGAAAAAGGCGCGCCGATACATGGCGTCGGTCTCGAGACGCATGTCGGAACTGATTGGTATCCGGAGCCGGAGGAAGTGGCCGCCAACATGCGCAGATTAGCTGACCTTGGCCTGCAAACCCATGTGACCGAGATCGACGTGAAGGTAAGAACTCCTGCGAATCGGAAGGACGTTCTTGCGCAGTCGCGCATATATCGCCAAATGCTCGAGGCGTGCCTTTCCGCCGAAAATTGCAGAGTTTTCTCCTTTTGGGGATTCACCGACCGCTATTCATGGATACCCGACTTTTTCCCGGGATGGGGTTCGGCGCTCATCTTTGACAGGTCATATCGTCAGAAACCCGCCTATTATAAACTGCTGAACACACTCCGCAGCCATCCCGCGAAACAAAGAGAAGAACACGAATGAGACGAATCGTGCTAGGCGCGGCACGAATAGCTGATGGGGGTCAGCCCGGCCCCTTTGGCCTCAAACTCGCGCCCCGAATCACGAAGCAACACAAAGCAATCGTAGATTTCTTAATCCGCAGATTGCGCAGATTTGCGCGGATTAAACAGGGGAACTTTGCGCCTACTCGTGCAGTCCCATTTGCTTCAGCATCTCGGCGCATCGCGGGTCCGAGCGGATGGGGTCGAAGGTGCGTTCGACTTTGAGATATCGCAGGAAGAAATCACGTTTCTGGAGCGCTTTGTTCAGCCACTCGAAGGCCGGTTCTGTCTCGTCGAGAACGATGTATAACCGTGCTATTCCAGACGGCGGGACATAGCCCTTTTTCGAGCGCTCGATCAGATCGCTGAGCGTTCTCCGAGCCTCATCTCCTTTGCCGCATTTGGCACACGCGATTCCGATCCATGTTTCGACAACCGGGTTCCACGTTTTCGCAAGAGCCCGTTCTTTCTGAAATTCGGCCAGAGCGTCTTCGTTTCGGGACTGGTCAAGATACACCAGCCCCTGGTCGAGGTGAACATAGGCGAAGTTCGGGTCCATTTCCATTGTTTTCTGGATCGCGCGTGAAGCCTTCTCGTACTGCCCAGCGTAGTAGTATATGTGCCCTACGGTTCTATTCGTGACAAGAGAGAGCGGGTCTAGCTCTTGCGCGAGCAGCACCTCCTTGATGGCTTCCTCGAAGCGGCCCATGAACAATAGATCAAAAGCGTACCAGCGATGCGCGGCCGCGTAACCCCGGTTGAGTTCAATGGCTCGACGGGATTCGTTCTCGGCGCCCTTCCAATCCCACTCATAATTCACCTTGATCCACGCATATGAGGCGTGCGCCTCGGCAAGGGTGTCGTCGAGTTCCAGAGCTTTCATAACTGCCTGTTTGGCTCGAGGATAGGCTTCCTGCGGGGAATAAGCGCTGTAAAGAGGAAGGTTCATGTATGAATCGGCGAGCCCTGTATACGCGGGCGCATAGTCGGGCGCTTTCTCGATCGCCTGCTCGAAATACGTGACCGCTTTCCTCAGACCTTCTTCGGTCATCTTATTCCAGAAATAGCGGCCTTGCAGGTATGAATTGTAGGCGTCGAAATCCGGTGCATCCTGGCCGGCGAGCTCGGCCCTCTCTTTCCCCAAGAGCTCGATTCGTAAATTGTCCACTATCGCCAGCGTGATTTCATCCTGAACGTCAAAAACGCCAGCCATGTCGCGATCGTATCGTTCGGACCATAGATGGTAGCCGTCGGCCACATCTACAAGCTGTGCGGTTATCCGCAGCTTGCTGTCTGCTCGTCGAACGCTGCCCTCCAGCACAGCATCCACGTTTAGTTTCTTGCCTATTTCGCGCACATCGACCTTTTCGCCTTTAAACGAGAACGCCGACGTCCGGGCAACCACCCGAAGTCCCTTGATGCGGCTGAGCGCGTTGATAATTTCTTCCGCGAGACCATCACAAAAGTATTCCTGATCCTTTTGCGGGCTCATGTCCGCGAAGGGCAGGACGACGATCGAGGACAAAGCCTTTTCTCGGGCAGGGTCGCCTGCAACGTGATAAAGAATCTGGGGCTTACGGCCCAGCGCCAAAACTGCGAAGATAATCCCAATCACAACGGCGATAAAAACGACCATAGTCACGATTTTCGTACGTGGTAAAGCCGGACGCATCGATAAAACAACTGTTCCTGACGGCGTGCGTCTCCCGGTGACGCCACTGGGTTTTGACCCGATGGTCTGGTAGTTGCGGATATCGTCCAAGAATTCAGAAACGCTCGAGTATCGCTTCTCCCTGTCTTTTGCGAGCGCTCGCGCCACAACCGCTCCCAGTCCGGCTGGCATGTGAGGGACTATTTCGCTGACGTCCGTGGGGTCCTCAAGAATAATCTTATGAATGAGAGAGGCGGGATTCGATGCGACGAAAGGGGGTCTCCCTGTCAACATTTCGTATAGGACGATTCCCAGCGCCCAGATGTCGGCTCGCTGGTCAACGGTTTCTCCTCGCGCCTGTTCGGGAGACATGTACTCCACGGTACCCATAATCGTGTCCGCGCTGGTAAGTTGTGTCCGCCCGGCCAATTTAGCCAACCCAAAATCCATAATCTTGGCTTGGCCCTTTTCGGCTATCATGATGTTGTCGCTCTTGATATCGCGATGAATTATACCCTTGGCGTGCGCTTCTTGGAGTCCTTCGGCGACTCGAGTGATGATGTCGAGCGATTCTTCCAACGTCGGGGGACCGCTCTGTATCTTTTCCTTCAGACTCTGGCCTTCGACATAGGCCATTGCGATGAATGTTTGGCCCTCCGCTTCGTCGATCTCATATGTTGTACAAATGTTCGGATGGTCCAGTGCAGCGGCGGCCTGCGCTTCGTAAAGAAAACGCGTCTTCTCGTCGGGGTTTCCGAGACTTCGGGGAGCGAAGAACTTGAGCGCGACATGGCGTTTCAGCTTGAGGTCTTCGGCTTTGTAGACTACGCCCATGCCGCCCTCACCGATTTTTTCGAGGATTCTGTAATGGGAAATCGTTTTCCCGATCATAGGGGTGTCGAGCTCTTACCGACGAAATCAAGAAACATTAGTGTTATTCACTCGTATTCGCAACTCCGGCTAGATCAGACTTTTGCGAGCTCAGTCGAGTCGTCGAACCACCATTCCTCTTCCCGCCTTCAAAAAGCAAAGTCTTTGCAGCTTCCCAGACCAACACGAGACTTAGGCATAGGAGTATAATTCCGCAGACGCCGGAAATCATAACATCGGGCAGGATTGTGCCCGTGGTCAATTCCGAAAGGGATTTTATGAATGGAATACTGAGATTGATTAATGACCATATAGTCATGAACAACATGAATAGCATCGGCAAAATGGTGTAAATCGGATTCTTTCCCGTCTTGATGAGCCACACCGAAATCGCGAGCAACGTCAAACTGGCCAGCAACTGATTGCTGGCTCCAAAAATCGGCCAAGCTACTAGATAGCCTTTTTCCTTGGTCAGCAACAGAAAAACGAACGGGATGACAAGGCTTATGATGGCGGCCATGAAGCTGCCCGCTTTTGATTGCCACCCGGTCAATTCCTGAAGAATATACCGCGCCAGTCTGGTGCACACATCCAACGTGTCATATACAAACGTGGAAAACGCCAGTAGAGCAAATGCGAGCGCCACCTGATAATCTATCTTGACCATGCCCAGGTACTGGGCGATGCCATTGGCATAGATCAGATTGGGGTCCGATTTCAAGATATCGGAGCCTCTCGGGAACATGATCACTGTAGCCATAGCCAAAACAGCCACAAGACCTTCCAGTAACATGGCCCCGTAACCGATAACCAGGCTGTCCTTATACTTGCTTATCTGTTTTGAGGTAGTTCCAGAGCTTACGACACCGTGAAATCCGGAGCATGCGCCGCAAGCTACCGTGATAAACAGAAGCGGGAAAATTATCTTGCCATTTGAAGCGCTCTTGAATCCGGTAAGATTTAAGGCGGGATATTCCATTTTGAAGTCGCCGAACAATGCTCCCATCAGACCAATGATGATCACGAGGTACAAGAACCAACCGCCCAGATATCCGCGCGGCTGCAACAGCAGCCACAGAGGAATCAGAGAGGCAATCAGGCAATACAAAAGTATGACGGCGTTCCATTGCTTTACGGAAACCGTCGAGAGAAAAGAGAGAATCGGCCCCGGCAAATGTGGGCCAACCCAGATGACAAAGAGGGTAAGCGGCAGAAAGAGAACTGTGGCAGAGGACAGACTAACCTTGAACCGATACAGCAGAATACCCATCGCGACGGCGACCATAAGATAGAGAAAAGAAGAGGCGGCCACCGCAGGCCCAAAAGCCACTTCCCCGACCATTGTCTTAAATGTATGAGCTGTAATATCAGTAAATGCGATGATTACATAGAGCAATGTCAGCCACACAAAAATAAGGAAGAACCGGTGTGAAGTCGGGGACATATGCTTCTTGACGATTTCGCCGATAGTGGCAGCCTTATGCCTTAGAGAAGAAACCAAGCTGCAAAAATCATGAGTTCCACCGACAAAAATCGCGCCCAAGATAATCCACAGAAGCGCGGGCAACCAGCCAAACCACAAACAAGCCAGGATCGGTCCCACGATAGGTCCGGCCGCCGCTATCGCAGAGAAATGCTGGCCCAGAAGCAACGCAGGCTTTGCCGGCACGTAATCGACGCCGTCGTTTATCCGGCAGGCAGGCGTGGGGGAGGGGTCATCCACGTTCAATCTTCTTGCCAGGAAGCGGCCTTGAAAAACAAAAGCGAGAAGAAAAACTGCTATCACTATCAGGACGAGATGGCTTATCATGAGACAAACTCCTTTGCAGCCACTTTTTGCCCTTCGGGCGATCAACTGCAATTTCGAGAATATACCCTGTGGATGTGAGAAGTCAAGCCTACTTTTCTGATATACTCTTGCTCACAGGCCGTCATTCTGAGCGTAGCGAAGAATCTCCCTTTCGTCTTGCTCCTTTTGTCTTTCTATTTTCTTAGGAGCGCCTGACCACGCCTTTGACGTGATTAATTGTGAAAGGAAGGGTTTATCGGCAAAGGTCATTGCGGGCAAAACGAAGCAATCTGTGTTTCTTGGCTTTTCCCTTTCGCCTTTGACCTTTCGCCTTTCGCCTTCCTTAGAGCGCCTGACCCCGCTCCGCGGGGTTAATTGTGTAAGAAACGTGGGTTAGCGCGCAAGGGTGTGTTGCCCAAATGTTTCGGTTAGAAGAAGAATGGATTCCCGCCTTCGCGGGAATGACGTAACGCGTTCAGGGTTCTTGGTTTTAACCAGGAACAAGGAACCATGAACTGGTTTCTTAGGAGGAGTACCCGGATGAGAGAGCTGAAGTTTCCGCAGTCAAGCATGTCCCGCGACCAAGTGCTTACGGCCCTTAAGTCAATGAAATCCGAGGATGTCGATTGGAGGAGCGGGCAGATGTTCAGCCTAATCTACAACGCCGGCGAGGAGATAAGGGAAATTACGAGGGAAGCGTTCAACATTTATTTCATGGAGAACGGCCTGAGCCCGTTCGCGTTTGCCAGCCTGAAAAAGCTCGAAAACGAGGTCATCGCGATGACCGCCAATCTGCTCGGCGGAGACGCAGAGACCGCGGGCAGCTTCACGTGCGGAGGCACAGAGAGCATTTTCATGGCCGTTAAGACAGCCCGCGATTGGGCTCGCGCGGAGCGTCCCAATGTGAAAGCGCCGGAGATGATCAAGCCGGTTACAGCGCACCCGGCATGGGACAAATCGGCGCACTACCTCGGGCTGAAAATCACAGCCGTTCCCGTTGGTGACGACTTCAGGGCCGATGTGAAAGGCATGGCCGATTGCATAAACGAAAACACAATCATGATGATCGGTTCGGCAATGACCTATCCTCACGGCATCGTAGACCCGATCGATGAGCTTGGGAAGATCGCTGCCGAGAACGACATTTGGCTCCACGTCGATTCTTGTCTGGGCGGTCTCATTCTGCCGTTCGTCGAAAAACTTGGGTACGACGTGCCGCCATTCGATTTCAAAGTTTCGGGAGTGATTTCCATGTCCGCCGATCTGCACAAATACGGCTTTGCTGCTAAGGGCGCCTCGACCGTGCTCTACAGAAACAGCGACTACCGCCGCTACCAGTATTTCGCGTACGCGGATTTCCCGGGCGGGGTGTATGCGACGTCTACCCTCACTGGAGCGAGGCCGGGCGGACCCATCGCCGCCGCATGGGCAGTGATGAACTACTTGGGCGAAGAGGGTTACTTGCGTCTGGCGAAGCTTACCATGGAGACGACTCGGAAGCTGATACAGGGCGTGAACGCGATGCCGAAACTAAAAGTCCTTGGGAAGCCGGTCGCGACTGTTTTCGCAATAGCCAGCGACGAAATCAATGTCTACGCGCTTTCAGATGCGCTCAAGCAGAGAGGCTGGGTTTTGGAAAAGCAACATCTTCCCGCGTCGTTGCACCTGACAGTTTCGCCATTTCATGCGCAGATAGCCGACAAGTTTCTCGCCGATCTGGCCGAATGCGCGAAACAGGTGGATAACATCGACCCTTCCAGCCTGTCGGATGAGGCCGTAATGTATGGCATGATGGCTTCGCTGCCCGATCGCTCCACGGCTCGCGACTTCGCCGTCGACTACTTGAACAACCTGTACCGGCTGGGATGACATAGATATATACGGGAGAAGGACTATGATTTCAAGGGTGGATCATATCGGAATCGCAGTAAAGAACTATGAAAAAGCGAGGGCTTTCTTGGAAACAGTTTTGGGCGCTGTTTCGGTCGCCTCGATGGAAGACTCGAACCTTAATTACCTATGGCACGTATTCACGCTCGGAGACATGTCGAGAGTGGAATTGATCACCCCTTCCGGACAACCCAGCTTCCTCGAGAATTTCCTGAAGAAGAAAGACGGCGGAATCCATCATATAACTCTCGAAACACCCAATATCCATGAGGCGAAGAGACGCTTGGAAGAAAAAGGCGTCCCGTACTTCGGCTTCAATGAAATCCCGGACCTCTGGTCAGAACTGTTCATCCATCCCAAGGACACTTTTGGCGTTCTAATCCAGCTTTGTCAGTTCGGCCCCAATTACCACATGGTCGAGCCCGTTAAACGCCCTCAAGGCAAACGCTGGAAAATCGAGCATAGCGAGAACGGCTTCGAACTCCGCCTCCATCACCCCGGCGGTGTCGAACTGAAGCTGTCCTTGAGCAAGGAAGAGGTCAAAGACATGGCGGACGACCTCATGAAAACGCTCGATCAATAAGATGGTTGCGCCCCCCAGATTTGTGGTAATATATCTTCTGGAATTATTACTCAATCATGATCAGATTAGAGGCAAAGAAGCTCATGAAACAGAAACGTGTCGGCCGAGAACAACTGGTTGTCGCTCCCTGCGGAGAAGCCTGTCCAGCGGGGATCGATGTCCCTCGCTATATCCGCTGCATCAAACGAGGCAAATTCGATGAGGCTTTGGCAGTTATTCGCGAACGGATTCCGTTTCCTTCGATATGCGGCTACGCTTGCTACAGCCCGTGTGAGGCCAAATGCGGAAACCGCCAGTTTGGTGACCCAATCGCTATTCGCGCACTCAAAAGGACAGCGGCTGAAAGCGGAGGCGACCTCTGGCGGAAAAGTCTGAAGATAGCGCCCTCCACAGGTAAGAGTGTCGCGGTCATAGGCTCAGGGCCCAGTGGTCTGACGGCTGCGTATTACCTCGCGACCCTTGGCCACAAAGTAACGGTTCTGGAGGCTCTCGAAGAGCCCGGCGGGATGATGCGCGTTGGCATCCCGAAATACAGATTGCCAAGAGAGTCTTTGGAAAGAGAGATTGGCTATCTGAAAGAAATCGGCGTGGAGATAGCTACGGGCAAGAGGGTCGAATCAATCGATCAGCCTCTCCAACAAGGCTATGACGCAGCCTATGTTGCGTGTGGGGCGCACAAGAGCGTTAAGCTTGGCATCCCGGGTGAAGACTTGCCGGGAGTTATTGATGGTGTCTCATTCCTCAGAAATGTGAATCAGGACAAGCGCATTGGCGTGGGAAACAGCGTGGCCGTAATCGGAGGTGGGAACACAGCGGTGGACGCCGCCCGTTGCGCAATCCGTTTTGGCGCAGAGAAGGTCACTCTTATATACCGCAGATCGCAGATCGAAATGACCGCGTACGAAGAAGAGGTTGGAAGCGCAGTTCTCGAGGGAGTGGCTCTCCAATTCCTCGCTGCCCCGGTCAATATCGTGAAATCCATCTCTCTCCCAGTCTCTCACAGGGGGACGAAGGGGGACTCGGTCCTGCAGGTAACTTTCGTTCGCATGGAACTGGGCAAGCGCGACGCCACTGGACGCCGGAGTCCTGCTGCCGTCAAGGGCAGTGAGTTCATGATGGAGTTCGACACCGTGATTGTGGCTATCGGCCAGATACCTGATATTCCCAACGGCATGGGCATAACAGTGAACCAGAAGAACAATATTGTCGTTGACCCTGAAACATTAGCGACGAATCGTGCGGGCGTCTTTTCGGGCGGCGACATCGTGACCGGACCGGCCTCTATTATCGAGGCTATTGCCCACGGGAGGAAAGCTGCATCATCCATAGATAAGTTTCTCAGCGGAACGGGCGTCATAGACCAGGTCCTGGCGCCGCCGGAGGAAGAAGTAATCGTCATGGACTTCGAGGGAAAGGTTGAACCCCGACTATCCATCCCTTGCGTCCCCCTGACCGACCGAACACGAGGCTTCCAGCCGGTCGAGCTGGGATTGCGCAAAGAAATGGCAATCAAAGAGGCCGAACGGTGCAGGAGTTGCGACGCAAGGCAATTCGAGATCGATGTGCATTCGGAAGGATGCAAGGAATGCGGCTACTGCATAGAAGTGTGCGGGATGGACGTATTTGAGCTTACCAAGAAATTTAACAAGCGCAGCTACAAGCCTGTCCTCGCCAAACGGCAAGAAAGATGCGTGGGATGCATGTTGTGCTTCTTTGCCTGTCCCGACTTCTCTATAGATGTTATCGAAAAGAAATAGGATGAGAACACGATGAAACGCTATTTGGAAACAGGAAACTTTGCCGTGGCGCAGGCGGCGATCATGGCGGGCTGCCGCGCCTTCTGCGGCTACCCGATTACCCCTGCGACTGAGATAGCCGAGGCCATGTCGAAACTCTTGCCCACCATGGGGGGCTACTATGTGCAAGCTGAGGACGAAACGGCGGCAATGCACCTGGCAATCGGCGCGTCCCTCGGCGGCATGAAAGCCATGACCGCTACCTCCGGTCCAGGCTTCATCTTATATGCTGACCCATACGGATGGGCCATCGGCTGCGAAATCCCTCTTGTCGTGCTTAATGCGCAGAGGGTTGGGCCAGTCAGCGGAATCACCGGCGCTCCCGGTCAGGGTGAGTTCTACCTAAGCCGCTACGTCACACAAGGCGGAAATTTTGAGACGATCGTGCTCGCGCCCGGAACTGCCCAGGAAGCATTTGCGCTCACCGTCGAGGCTTTCTATCTTTCTGAAAGATTCAGAACACCTGTGACCATACTGGCTGACCAACTGATTACAGACGGCTGGGAAGACTTGAGCATTCCGGAAACGGACGAGGAAAAGCGCGCGATGGGGCTCAGGTTCGCGGAGAGGAAAATACATCCGGGGCCGGATTTCTATCCTCCGACGGATGAAATTGATATCCCGCCCGTCGTTCTCGGCAAAGGCGCTGGCGCCCTCTGCTCCGATTGGACTCCGACCGAAGAAGGCTATGACATCGAGACCGTCGAAGCCCAGCACAAGCATGCGTATCGCCTGATTTACAAAATACGCAGCCATAAGGACATCGTCAGCCGTTGGGAAACGCTTTTTCTCGATGACGAAACGGAAATCATTGTCGTTGCTTATGGAACACCGTCTCGCGTGGTAAAAACCGCTGTCAAACGGGCGCGCGAGAAAGGGCAAAAAATCGGCATGATCAGGCCTATCTCGCTGTGGCCGTTCCCGGAGCAACTGTTTAAGACGAAAGCCACTTACCTCTCCGTCGAGCTTAACTATGACGGCCAGATGGTTCGAGAGGTCCAAAGGGCGATTCCGTCCGGCAGTGAAGTCCATTTCTTCGGCAAGTGCGGCGAACTGCCGACCGTCGCGGAACTGCACGAGGTATTCGATAGACTCCTCAAGGGCCAGCCTCTTGAGCGTCGCGGATGGGAAACGGAGGCGTGGTAAATGGACTACTTGGCGGAAAAATACCTGCGCTCTCGGAAAATTCCAAGCACGGCCTGCTCGGGTTGCGGCCTCGGGCAATGCCATAAGGCGCTTGTGAAGGCGATTGATGACGTCGGATACGAGCGCAACGATATCATTTGGGGCACTTCTATCGGATGTGCCGGAAGGCAGACGTTCGCCACGTGGAAGGGAGATAGTTTTGCCGGAACTCATGGCCGCGTGTACGCAATCGCACGCGGGCTCCGGCTCGCCTTGGCGCCAGAGAAGAGAATCGTGCTCACCGTGGGTGACGGAGACGCATTTGGAATCGGTTTCAATCATCTCCTGCACGCGGTCAGAACAAATGCGCAGATGACCGTCATGGTCTGCGACAATCTGGGCTATCAATCTACGGGCGGGCAGTACGGATGGACCACTCCGCCCGGTGTTGTGACCGACAGCAGCCCCTACGGCATGTTTGAGCCGAACTGGGTTCAGCCCGGCCGGGATGTGCTTATGATCTTGAAGGAAGCGGGGGCGACGTTTCTTGCCAGACACGTGAGCATGGAGGGCGCCGTTCTCGTCGAGACGCTAAAGAAGGCCCTTCGGAACACCGGCTTCTCGCTAGTCCATGTCATCTATCCTTGCACGACCAACTTCGGCAAGAATGCGCTGGGATCGCGGAAGCCGGTTGACATATTCAGATGGATAAAGAGCCATGCTGCGCCGCTGGGGTCCGAGAAAGAAGACGCTTTCTGGCGGACCGGCATATATCTGGACGCGAGCAACTCAAGGCCCGAATTCTCGCAGCTTATGCGCGAAAAGGTCGAGGAGATTCGCAGGAGGCACAGCCGTGAAAGAGCGCACTGAAATACTCGCGAGCGGATTCGGCGGACAGGGGGTCGTCCGGCTTGGCCAGATTATTGGAGAGGCAGGCGTGAGACAAGGCCTTCACGTCACGATGCTTAAGAGTCACGGCACCGAGATGCGGGGCGGATACGTAAGGAGCCAAGTGGTGCTCTCCAAGGAGGTCATCGATAGTCCCATCTGTGAAATCCCCGACTGCTTTATAGCTTTGTCGAGTGCGGCATACAATCAATTTAAGCGTCTGATGACGGAAGAAGGCATGATTTTATACGATCCCGCCTTCGTTGACGCAATTGACCCCCAAATGAAGTGCGCGCAAAAGGCGGTCCCGGCAAACGAACTTTCTGTCAAGAATTTCGACAGCCCGCTCTTTGCAAATTCTGTCGTTATGGGAGCAGTCGCCAAGATTGTGGATATCCTGGACAAAGACATTGTTCTGGAAAGTATTCTTCGCGTCATGCCTAAGTTCCATGATGAGAACCGCAGGGCGTTTCAAATCGGATATGACTACGTCGACTGACCGCACCTTCAGACAGATAATTGATGAGAAGGCCGAGCAGCATCCGGAAAAGGTCTTTCTTGTTGCGCCCGAGCCCGGCCTGACTCTCACTTACGGCCAATTAAAGCGAGATTCAATTAACCTTGGCAAATATCTGCCGAAGCTCGGTCTCAATAAGAGCGATAAACTTTCCTTCATGCTTGGAAACGGCTATCAAACCGTGAAAATCTTTCTCGGCGCCATGTATTCGGGGTTCACAGTTGCTCCACTCAACTTGATGGCGCAGCCGTCTCAGCTTGAATACATCATCGGACATTCAGACACCAGGCTTGTATTCTTCACGGGAGACCAGAAAGAGAAGGTGCAAAAGGCCGCTTCATCGGTGGGCCGCAGCATCAACCTCGTCGAGATAAACAACGATGCGGAGGCCATTGTCCGCGAGAGAGAGGACCTCGCGGTTGCCGGCTTGCCCGATGTGTATGAAGACGACGACGCGCTTCTGCTCTATACGTCCGGTACAACCGGCACGCCGAAGGGCGCAGTCCTTTCACATAAGAACCTGATTGCCGGTGGCCGCTATACGACTATGGCTCACGAACTCGGGCCCCAAGACAGAGCCCTCTGCTCGCTCCCCCTCTATCACATCAACGGCGCTGTTGTAACGGTGGTTGCGCCGCTGGTGAGCGGCGGGAGCGTTGTCATGCCCCACAGGTTCAGTGTTTCAAACTTCTGGCAACTGCTCTCCGAGTATGAGTGCACGTGGTTCAGCCTTGTGCCTACAATCATTTCATATTTGCATACTTCGACCGACCTGAATGGTAAGAACCTCAACCTCGAACACGTGCGTTTCGGCCGGTCGGCTTCATCCGCTCTGCCACCCGCCCTTCACAAAGCTTTCGAGGAGAAGTTCAAGATACCTATCATTGAAACAATGGGGCTGACCGAAACAGCCGCTCCCGTATTTTCCAATCCAGTCGACCCATCAATGAGAAAACGCGGTTCGCCCGGGCGTCCCGTCGGCAACGAAGCGAAGATTGCCGATAAGGAAGGCTCTGAGGTCCCTCGTAGGCAACAGGGCGAGATCATGGTGCGGGGCGACAACGTAATGAAGGGATACTACAAAGCGCCGGACCTGACGGCAAAAGCTATCGAGCCCGATGGATGGCTGCATACGGGCGACGTCGGATACATGGATGAAGATGGATTCGTCTTTGTCACCGGCCGCATCAAGGAGCTTATCATCAAGGGCGGCGAGAACATCGCCCCAAGGGAAATAGACGAAGCGGTCTATTGCCATCCCGCCGTATTGGATTGCGCAGCAGTGGGTATTCCCGACAAGCACTACGGCGAGGAGATCATGTGCTGCGTGGTTCTGAAGCCGGGCTTTCAGGTCACTGAAGAAGAACTGCTGAATCACTGTCATGAACTGCTCGGTGCATTCAAAACCCCTAAATTGATAAAGTTTCTCGAAAACCTTCCAAAAGGCCCCTCAGGCAAAATTCAGCGCATGAAACTGCGCGAGATCGTGCAATAGATTCATGTTCGCAGATTCCACTGATTTCATTTCCCTGAATTCGGGGACGCGATACAGCATCGTGTCCCCGAATTTGCGCATACAAGAAGAGATTCTTCGCTTCGCTCCGGATGACAGTTTTCCCTCTTTTATGTCGCAGGCCCGCCTATCGTGTTCGCGTTGACTTGCAAAGCAAGATTCTGCTAGACTAAAAAGGTTTCGCCGTATCATCACTCCCCAGAGATTGCAAAAAGGCTCGACTAGGGACCCCATTTGAGAACCACAGGAAAATACGATGTCATTTTCATGGACGCCGGTTATACGCTGTTTACGGCAAACCCGTCTCCCCCGAAATACTATTTTCAGGTTTGCGCGCGGCACGGAGCCACGGTCACGGTCGAACAGATGGTCGCCGCCATGCGCGAGGTGTGGGTCGAACAAGTGATCCCCGAAATGAACGACCCGAACGCCGACTTCTCATGTTCTGACGAAGAAGATCGGATGTGGTGGTGGAACTACGACCGCGAAGTCTTCAAGCGATTGGGAATTCCGCACGACAAGCACGCCGGAATCTTTGATGAAATATATGCTTTTTTCGGGAATCCTTCCGCATGGGAGCTCTATCCCGATACGCTCGAGTGCCTCACTCAACTAAGGTCAAGAGATTTTTCGCTTGCGATCGTCTCCAACTGGAACTCGAGCCTTCGAAAGATTGTCGATGGCCTGAATCTGGCCGGCTATTTCGATTTCGTCCTCGCATCGGCAGAAGCTGGGGCGAAGAAGCCGTCTCCCATGATTTTCGAGATGGCTTTGCAGCGCGCAGGCAAAGAGCCTTCACGCGTTGTCCATATCGGTGACACGTATCAAACCGATGTTTTGGGCGCCAGAAAAGCGGGAATCAGAGGAATCATGCTTGACCGGCGCGGTGGCACGCACCATGAGCATGAGGTGATAGGGAGCCTTCTTGAGATTTATCCTCTACTGGTCGGAGAGAATAAATGAAGAGACAAGTTGACAACTACAATGTCATCGGCGTCGTAGGGAATCCCCAGGAAAGCAGAGTTTTCCTCGTCGAGGAAGTGGGTACGGCAAAAAAGTTTGCGCTTAAAGCGCTGCCCATGGACTTCTTCGACAATGAGCGCGAGTTCAAGACATTCGGCTTGCTGGTTGACAAGGTCACCCAATTCAAGTGCCCCAACCTGGTGAGCTACCACAAGCTTCTGGGCAAGTTCAGCGAATCGTTTGTTCTTACCGAGTATGTTGAGGGAACGAACCTGAAATTCTACGTGGACAACCAGACGCACCCGTTCCCTGAACTCCTTCGAGTTGCGCTCCAGATTCTGAGAGGCGTCCAGTATCTCCACCATTTCAAACTGCTGCATCAGAACCTCAAAGCGTCCAACGTCCTTCTGGATGCAAACCTTAACGCTAAGTTGAGCGACTTCTATTTCTCAAAGTTTTACAACAGATGGCGCAAGCGACGCGGTTACCCGAGCGTCGAGACCGTCAAGTATTTCTCCCCCGAGCAAGTCAAAGAAAAGACATTAGATGAGCGGAGCGACATCTATTCCGTTGGTGTCGTTCTTTTTTATTTATTTACACGCATCATGCCGATCCGAGGCACTTCGGTCCCCGAAATCATGCAGAAACACATGAAAATGAGCATCGTAGAAATTCCTTCCACCATCAATCCCGAAGTGCCCGCGGAAATAAGCCGCATAGTCATGAAAATGCTTGAGAAAAAACCGCGGAAGCGGCTCTCCTCGCTTTCGGAACTCATTTTGGACTTATCGCGAATGGAGCAGCGCCAGCAGCAGCGCATGGGTATCTAAGATGTGTATTCTTCCCCTCGCACTTGACCCCAGTTACAGCGGCATCCTGAAGTATTTACGGCTCCCTGAACCAAGCCCTTCGACGATATGGTGGATGCTTGCGACGGTTCTCTGCGCCGTCCTCGTGTTCGCGCTCTTTGAAGCGGCTGCCCGGCTTGTTCGTGTGCGGCGCGAGATCAGAAGAAGCGAAATCGATTTCGATCAACTCGCGCTCGTATGCCAATTGGCGGCTGACGAAGTTAAATTGCTCAAACAACTGGCGGACCTCTGCGAGATAAGGTACCCCGACCGCCTTTTCACGTCATTTGAGTTGTTCAATAGATGTCTGCGCGATAAGGGGCCGCTGTCCGCGGGACCGTTGAGCGAATCGGCAGTGACCCGCCTGCGAATCATCCGCAACCGCATTTTCTTCGGTGAACGGTTGAAAATGCCGCCGATCAAAAATACCCGAGAGCTCAGGCCGAATCAATGGCTGCAATTGAAGAGGCTGGCGGATGGGGAAGTGTTTACAGCGCGTGTCATCGAGGCGGGTCCAAGCGGATTGCTCGTTTCCACCCCGCGTTTGAAAGATAAGAACCTCGAAATTCAACCGGGAGAGCGCTTTGACATCTACTTTTGGCGGGACCGCGACGCGAGTTACCACTTTGAGTCTGAGGCAATAGGGCAATCAGCGATGCATCTGCTCATAACTATCTTCAAGCATGTCGAGGACGTCGAGCGGATTCAGAGACGCCACTTCCATCGCACGGTCACCTCAATGCCCGTTGTAGCAATACCAGTCATTCGAGAGGAGCTGGATAAGACGGCAGGCAAGGATTCCAGCCACGTCGATGAAGGGCATCCCGGCCTCCACGGCTATGTGGTTGACATTAGCGGAGCCGGTTTCACTCTCGCCGTCCGCACGGCGCTCCGTCCCAACGATCTGGTGTACCTCGAACTGCCGACCGAGGGAGAAGATTCCAAAATTCCCGTGATAGGCAAAATTCTTAACGTGACCCACAGGGACGTTACCGGAGAGTATCTTATTCATGCGGAATTCGCAGGCCTCGACGCCGAGACCCACGAAAGGATATTCCAACTCATTTATTCCCACATGAAGCACGAATCGCCGCCGGTTTTCCAAAAGCTATGAGCCGTTTTCAGGATCGTTCCCTTTTCTTGGCTTCTTCAACGGCCCCGCCCACTGCGGAATAATGGATGTACCCGCCCCGATGAAGGATCGTGTCCCCAAGCTCAGCGTCCATCTGCATGCTGGCGACGCACGGATAACTATGCCAGTACTTCGCTGTATGATCTTCGTTGATACTCGGAGTCACCGGCTTTCCGACCAGATTCTTTGCCACAAAATACGTGCAGCCGCATGGGGCGCAACAGTCCACTTGCGTGTTCACAATCTGCCCATCATGCACGAATATCTTCAGCTTGGGCCTGCCTATGCGAAAAGTTCGGATGAATTCGTTTATCGTCGGCTGGTCCGACTTCTCCTCGAGCGCGCAGAATGGCTTCGGGAACGCGACCTCCATGTCAATTTCCTTGCAGACTTCCGCCAGCCGCCTCCGACACCCGCGGCTGACCCATTCCGGCGCCTCTGCGGGCGCGATGAGCGCTTTTGAACCCGCCTTTTTGGCGAGCGCAGGGATATCCGTCAGTAAATCCTCATGAACGTTGATCGCGATTGTCACATCGTGCTCGGGTAAACTCGGCGGCAGATATTTGGTTGAGTCATCCGCAAAGAGCGGCAATTCGGAGGGGAGTTTCAATACGCCCACCAGCTTCCGCGAGAAATCAATCCGATAACCGTAGCGGCAATGATCACATTTCTCCGCGCAGCCCAAACACAGGCTCGGGTCATCCACGATGTGTCGGATGAAACGGCCCGCATAGTTATCGTCGAAAAGCTTGCAGAAAGGTTCGGCTTTCCTCGGGACAATTTTGTCCGGACAAATGACAAACAGTCTCATGCCTTCTCCCTACAACTTGATTCGTGCTCCAACACCTACACTAATATTGACAGAAAACCTTGACTCTTGCAAGATAAAATGGTTAAGGCCTGCGGCGTGTTGTCCAAGAGGTAACAGCCATTGGTCATTCTGAGCGAAGCGAAGAATCTGTCATTTTCTATGAGTTTTACAACCGGAAACAGAGATTCTTCGCTTCGCTCAGAATGACACACGAGTGTCGCGCATTTTGGGCGACACATCATGCGCTTTTGACACGAAATTCTGGGACACCATGTGGTATGGTGTCCCCGAATTTTCATAGTGCTCCCCGGAGGAAATGGGGGACAGACCCTATGCTGCGGGTCTGTCCCCATTCCCCATTTCCTCTGCGTTACGGATTCACGCCTGTATGGCACTCGTTGCAGTTCATTTCCTTCCATGCGTCTCCCACGTCTTCAGTGGGATGCTTGAACTCGAGGCCATTCAGGTCGACCGCTGTTTCCTCCGCCGTGCCCTGGCTTATAATGATGTGGCAGGCGTTGCAGTCTTTGTTTATCATCTGCCCCGCCTTAGTCTTATGTTTTTCGTCATGGCAGCGGAAGCAGCCTTTCCATATCAAGTGCCCCACGTTATCGGGGTAAACGTCCCATCGCACCTTCATATGAGGGAAATAATTGTTCCGATAGATGTTTGCCAACTCGTCGATGGCGGCCTCAATGAGGGTCTTCTTTTCCTCGTACAGAGCCGGATAGTCTGCCTTGTAATACGCCTTTATCTCATCTGCTATTGTTTGCAGGGCCGCGGCTTCGGAATCGTAGTTTCTCGAAAGAATCTCGACACTCTTGGCCTTGATGTAAGGCAGGCTTCGGTCTATCCTGTTCGTCTGCAGCGCAAGGTTGATGGCTGTGCTCGGTGAGCGATAAATGTGGGTCGGCCGATCGTGACAGTCAATGCAGTCCATCCTGCGAATCTCATAGCTTTCGGGACTCTTTTGCAGCGGTTCCTCCTCCGACTCATAAACGGTGACCGTTCCGTTCTCGTCTGTTTTTCTCACCCACGCAATTTTCTGGCGCTGTTTGTCGGTCGCGATGTACTCGATCTTGTTCTCGATGCTCATGTGCCAGTGGATGCCGCCCACCTGTGCGAAGGTGGGGTCTCCACCGCCGACCTTGATCAGCATTTTGACCGTCCAGGGAGTGTTCGCTTCATCAGGCAGAAAATGGTGGTTTTCTTTCTGCACAGCGCCATAGAATTGTTTCGGCCAGTGGCACTGCTCGCACGTTTCTTGCGCAGGACGCAAATTCTTGATGGGCACCGGAATCGGCCGCGGATATTTGTTGAACGTCGTCGCATATATCTGATACATTCCGGAAAGCTTCGACCTGACGAACCAGCCGGCGCCCGGCCCGATGTGGCAGTATACGCAATCAACTCGCGCGTGCGGCGAGTTGCTGTAAGCCGTAAATTCGGGCTCCATGACCTTATGACAGGTCTTGCCGCAGAAACCCACGGAATCGCTGAAATGGTATGCCCTGTAACCGGCTACGGTGCTCAGCAAGAGGAATCCGATGAACAGGGTTATAACCCACAAAATCGTGCGCCTCTCTCGCGGGGCGTTCAGGTCGATTGTGGGAAACCGCGGGACAAACTCAGGGTGCTTGAGATGTCGCCTTCTCCGCTCAAACAAGGCGCCCACTCCAATCACAAGCAGGGCGATGATGAGGATTATGGGCAATATTAAGAAGGTGACAATACCGGTGTACAGGCTCGTCCCGCCCGAAAGCAGGTCAAGCGCAAGGAAGAAAATCGTAAGAAACAGCGCGATTATGGCTATGCCTGCGCCGACGCCGCTTACCTTGTTTTGGAACACTGATCTCTGTTTCTTAGTTTGTTGGTTTTCTGTCATAGTTCTTCTCCCCAATTCGCCAAATGATCCCACTCATCTGTAGCCCCTCGTTGGCCTCGGTGTATCCACAAGCTTTGACACAAGACACTTGGTCGCCCCACCCGCTTTAATAAACTCGGACATATCGAACTCGTGCACGCTATATCCCCTCGCTTCGAGCGCCCTCCTCAGATTCTCTCTTCCCCCGCGAGCCTGAACGTAATGGTTCTCGATAACGATCGCATTGCATACGAACTGGACAGCTTCCTCTTCCGTAACCTCGATGCGGTCAGGGAAATTGGCCTTGATAACCTCGCGCGCATACGAGTCGAATGCGCCCGGGTAATACACGACGCTTTCCGCGCCCAGGGGACAGAAACACGTGTCGAGATGGTAGAACCTCGAGTCGACGAGCTCCAGAGAAACAATTCGTACCTCGAGCAAATCCGCTACGGCCGCGTGTGAATAGACATCGGACCGGATCAGATAACCCGCGTACGCATCGGTGGCGCCGGCAAACAGCACGTCGCCCTCGCCTTCAAAATAGTGTTCTGCCGGCAGCCTGTAAATCGAATAACCCCGTCGCCCGAACCATGCTTCATAATACTTGCTTTCGCGCCTGCGTTCTGCGTGGCGAAAATTGCTTAAGATAAATCTCCGATCTCTCACAAGCCCGGCATTCGCGGTGAAAACCATATCGGGCAAGCCTGCAACCGGCTCAATGAGTTGAACGTCCACGCCCAGTTCCTTAGAAAGAAATCCATAGAGCGCCTCCCATTGCTCCCTCGCGAGCCCACGGTCGGCCTGCCGTTTCAAGCTCATCCATGGATTTATCTCATATTCGATACCGAAATGGTCGGGCGCACACATGACGAGAGAGGGCTTCATTTATATCGAGGTTTGCGAGATATCACGCGGTCGAGAGCCTCAGTTCTTCACAGAGCTCGCGCAGAAAGGGCTCTACATCGGTCACAATGCCGAGCGCCTGAAACGAGCCGCGGTCGGTCAGTTTGGTCACTACAGAAGGGTTGATGTCCACACAAATGGTTCTCACCACTGCCGGCAGCAAGTTCCCCACAGCTATCGAGTGAAGCGTCGTGGCGATCATGAGCGCCACGCTTACTCCTCCGAGCATTCTTCTCATTTCCGCTTGGGCTCTTACAACATCAGTGATTACTTCAGGCAGCGGTCCGTCGTCCCTTATCGAGCCGGCTAGCAGGAAAGGAACATCGCGCTTGACGCATGCATACATTATTCCTCTTGTGAGGACTCCCGCCTCGACCGCCTGCTTGATTCCGCCGTGTTTCCTGATGGTGTTGATCGCCCTCATATGGTTCTCATGGCCGTGTTCGGCCGGGATACCCTTGTCCAAGTATACTCCGAGCGATGTTCCATACAGCGCGTATTCAATGTCATGCGCGGCGAGCGCGTTGCCGGCAAACAGTATATTAACATAATTCGACTCGATCAAGCGAACGAAGTGCGGAACTGCTCCCGTATGCACGATGGCCGGGCCCCCGACCACGAGTACCTTTTGGCCGCGGTAACGAACATCCTGGAAGCAACGCGCGATATCCTTGACCACAGCGCCCTTCGGTTTCTCAGTGGATACCGCGCTCGACATGAAGGCAAACGCGTCTTCCTTTGGAGGCCGCGGCATAGGCGCTACCTTGACCCCTCGGTGACCGACCACAATCAGATCGCCGGCGCCAATCTCGCCAAAAGCCACGCACGCGGCGCGCTTGCGGTCAGGCGAAACCCATATGCCGCAATCCATCTCCGGTCTTTCAACTTCAATCCAGCGGCCGTTCAACCTCACGAGCGTCTGCTGGTTCGTGGTCGAATAAAAATTGTCCGGGAAGACGCCGTCTTTTTCGACCCCTTCCAAAAGGGCGTCCTGCTCATCCACAAGTGTCGCCCCGTGCTGCCGTATCCTTTTGAGCACATTCTCGAGCTTCTCGGCGTCCTTCGCTGTCAACCGGATGCGCGCGTAGCTCGGGTCCTCCCTCTTCTTGCCGACTTCGAGGCGCTCGATGCTAAACTCGATCCCGTTTCGCACAATATCGTCAAGTATCTTCGGTAATAGCAGTGAATCGATGATATGGCCCGTTATCTCGACGGTCTCGCTGTACATGACTATTCTCTTTTCTGCGTTCTGAATTTGCGCATTAGTTTACGGTACACAGTCCCTTAATTCGGGGACATGATGCGGCATCGTGTCCCCGAATCAAGGTTCCTCCAGCGGAGCGAATCCGTGCCGCATGACATTCTCGCTCACCGTTTGCGGGAGCATAAACTGGATCAGATAGTCCGGCCCGCCCGCTTTCGAGCCGATGCCTGACATTTTGAATCCTCCGAAAGGCTGCCGCTTCACTATGGCCCCTGTGATCTTCCGGTTAATATAGAGATTGCCCACCATGAAGTCGCGTCGCGCCCATTCAATATGATCGGGAGTCCTCGAGTATAGGCCTCCCGTCAAGCCAAAAGGCGTATCATTCGTAATGCGGAGCGCTTCCTCGAAGTCCCTCGCTCTTAGAATCACAAGCACCGGCCCGAAGATTTCTTCTTGCGCGAGCGCCGACCTCGGATGAACATCGGTGAAAATGGCCGGCCCCACAAAATAACCTTCGCCCAAGCGCGAGATGTCAAGAAAAAAAAAAATACGAGCTTCTTTCTTTCCAATCTCAATATAGCGC
>CAYVDS010000061.1:0-24389 GCA_964450145.1 uncultured bacterium | reverse complement strand
GAGTATGATTATGTTGGCGATAAGTCCGCAATGGCTGTTGCCGCGCCTACGGGTTACCTCGCCGGGGAAAGCGCGGCCGCGTCACGAGAACTCTTTCCGGACATATTACCAGGCAACGCGTAGACGCTGGCTTTCTCTGGAATCCCGTTCTTGGCACGGGACTCGCTCCATCTTCAAGCGAATACCTGAAGCCACTATATAAGCGCAAAGGCTGCCAAGACCTTTTCGGCGGCATAACGATGGCTGATGTTTTTGGCCACGCATATGCCTGCTTAACTCCTTATCTGCTAATACCTTTTGCTTGCAAAAGGGGGGTTGCTATGATAAAATAAAATCAATCAAGAAGGTCTGTCCCCCAATAGGACGTTTTGGGCGTGCTGTTTTTGTCCGGCGCCCGCAGCAATGGGTTCGTTTACAAGAGTGAAATCAAGAAGCGAGAAAACTGTAACACGACAGCATTCTGGCGACGTTTGAAGAGTGGGGGATGTTGGAATCATGAAGAAAAGAATTTCGATGAGGCGACTGGCTTCGGCTTTTGCAGTCCTCACACTCATCCTCACCTTTATGTTGTGCCTGCCACACCACTCGCTTGCCGACCCCGCAAAGGACTATGTGATCGTCATTGATGTCTCGACCAGCATGGATGACATCTTTGACGAAGTGAAGCAAATTGCCAAGCGAACCATAGGAGAAGCGAGCGCAGGTGACAATGTTGCGTTGATCACGTTCGGCGAGCAGGCGATTCTCCTTTCCCGCATGGAAATCCGCAACCCGACGGATATCGAAAACATACAAAAACAGATCGACCAACTATATCCGACCGAATATGCCACGTATATAAGTCGCGGCATGGAAAAAGGGCTTGCCGAACTACGCTACCTGTTCGAAAAAAATCCGGACCGCGAACGCGTCCTGGTGTGGCTTAGCGACGATAAAGACAATCCGCCCAAAGAACTCGGCAAGAACTTCCTTACATACGACAAGCTCCGCGAAGAGCACAAACGATTCGAGCCCGGCAAGGATTGGTTCGACTATAACGCGCCACTGAGCGAAGTGAAGAACGAAAACCTAGTGGATTTTGTCACGTGGGCGCGTCGCACGACCTATGGTGTATCGATCAAGGAGCCAAGCGTCAACCTTGGAGCATTCGAGAGCAAAGACGTAAAGAAGACGGTTATGTTGACGTTTGAACCCAAGCACCCGGGGGCGGCCGGTCTCGAGTTTGCGGTATCGGCCGAAGTGACTGACCCCAAGAATCCTGACAAACGATTGCCCGTAAACTTCTCCCCGAAACGCCTTACCGCGTCGGGCCAGTCATGGCAACAGGAATTTCAGATTGCATTTGCCGGAGAGCCGGGCGAGTACAAAGGGAATATATCCTTCCAATCGAGCGCTCCGCTTGACGTGCAACCAAAGTCGATAACTATGACCGCGATGATAGCCCCGCCGAAGGTCGTTCCGGTCGAGCCGATTGCTCCTGCGCCTAAACCCGAAACGCTCCTTGGCAGCGCGAAAGAAAAGGGAATTATCGCGACCGAGGACCGCCCCCCAGGACTTACAAGACCTGAAAGGCCGCTCACCTTTGGTCCCCTTGACCCCGGCAAGAGGGACAGCAAAATGATAACGCTGTACCTCAACAAAGAAGTTGATCCCAAGACGATCACGCATGTGTTATCGCTGCAGTTGCCGAAGGGATTTACGGTTGAGAGCGAAGTCTTTGGAAGGGGGACGCGGAAAGAGGCGGAAATCATAGTTTCCGTAGACGCGACCGCGCGGATTCCCGAAGAATCTCTGCTGCGCGACACTTACAATGGCAGTATGAGTTTCAAGTCATCCGAAAAGGGAGTGGAGGTGCTTCCCGTTTACATACCGGTCAGCGTCACCTTGAATCCTGATCGCGTGCGATGGGGCGGAAAGTTGCTTCCGGAGACGGGAGCCGTCGGACAGGTCAAAGCAAGAGGGATGACTTTCGAGGAATTGACTAAAACGCTGGAGAAGGGTCCGCAGGCCGAAGAGTCTGGTCCGGTGTCATCAACGCTTCGCAGTCTGTATTCCAATCTGAAGTCGCGCTATATCTTCTTCCCCGTTCTGGGCGCCATAGCCATCGCGCTCATCCTCTTGCTCTACAGAATGCGGCCCCCTAGCGAGTTGTTTGTCGGCGAACTGGTCGTGATTAAAGACCCGACCGATTCCAAGATGAAGAACATAAACCTCAAACGCATCGGTTCACTCCATGGAAAAGACGTGCTCGTCATGGGGAGCTCGCTTAAATCCGACATTCGGCTCGGTCATCCGTCGGTCTCTCCGATACACGGCAGATTCTTGGCGAAATCGAGCGGTGAACAGGTCGAAGTTACGGTTGCCCCGATCAAGGGATGTCCCATCAAGGTGAATGACGTCGAAATTCTCGAGAAGACACGCCTTTCTGATAAGGACCTGATCGGGATCGGTGACTTTATCCTGCTGTTCTCCAACCCCGAGGCCCAAAAGGAAATCGTGGTTCATTTCCTTGATGGGCGGACGATGCGAGGAACGCCCGTGACGTGGGATATCGGCTCTGCGGGTTTCGAGTTGCTGAGAACAGACGCTCCGGAAACCGAGGAGACGGCCGAAGAGATTTCCGTGGTCAATTTCAACGAGCTCAAGGCCGTGTTCTTCATGCAGGATTCTTCGGGAACGCGACCCGGTATCCCGAGAGAGCGCATAAACACGAGCGAACTGTTTGAGGTCACTTTCTTTGACGGTGAAAAAGTTGAGGGTAATCCGCTTGTGGATTACTCCGACACGAGCGGTCGCTTCTATCTCGTGCCCTCGGAAATGCCCAATATCATTTCGATCCTGATCGAACGGGGCGGCGTGAGAGACGTAGTTAAGCAGAAAGCGCGGGTTTCGCCGGAAGCGGGACGGCCGGAGGGAGTCGGACTCCTCCGGAAGCGTAAAGGCGCCACGCCTGCCGAATGATCTTTCAAGCCCCGCGCCCAGCCTTCGAACGGCGCGGGGCATTTCGTTTATTGTTCTCTCGTAGCTTCACAGCTTCTTGCCAACTTCCTTTTTCAACCGCACAATTAGCATGAGAAACATGGCTTTTCTGATTTTACGGAAGAAGCGAGGTGTAACTATGATTAACTTCAGGTATCTCGCGCCGATTGTCGCCATGGCGGCCTTCGCTGGATGCGCCTCGGCCCCCATTGCGACTGATCTCTCCGCAATTACGGCGAATCCTGTCCAATTCAAAAACCAACGAGTGGAAATCACGGCCTACGTGATCGAAAATCCGGCGCCCAAGGGCGACAAATACCGCACGTGGAGTTTTACTGTCGCATCTGGCGACACAGGCAGAATCATGGTGAGTGAGGAGGGTTACAATCCCTCAACAATCGACAAGGCCTACCAGTTGGTCGAACAGGCGCGACTGGCGGGTGAGCCGTTGACTGTAACGGGCAAGCTTAGAGTCGGACCCTATCGCGAGATTGGGGCGGGCATGGAGATCGATCTTGACTCGGTCCGTTATAAAGAGATGCAAATCAGAACTGATCAGGGTCCGTTCGTACAAGATTACTATTATTATCCCTACCACGGGCCTTTGTTATGGGATCCTTGGTTTCCGCATTATCGGTACTGGTAAAAAGTTAGTGGGAGAGCGCAACAAGAGTCGCACACTACCGGTTCAGGGCACAGCCGACTACGGAGAAAGCTCATGAAAAAAATGCTTTCGATTCTCATCCTGCCGCTCTTTTTCGTTACTTCCGTCACTTCAATGGTAGCAGCCTCTCAGTTCAAACCCGAAGCTGTAATCGCGTCTGTTGTGGTCTACCCCGACCGAGCCCTGGTTACGCGCACTGCCGAGCTGACACTGACTGAAGGAGAACACGTCGTTATGTTCGCGAATCTGCCGGCAAACATCGATATAAACTCGATTCGCGCAAAGGGCGAAGGCGACGCGGGTGTCCGCATCTTCTCAATAGAATCAAGACGCGTCGTTCTCGAACAGCCTCGCGAGGAGCAGATCAAGAAACTTGAAGCCGAGATCGAAGGCGTTCGCGACGACATTGCCTCGGCCGACACGCGTCTGGCTAACCTCAAGGCAGAAGGCGAGCTCGTCCGCTCGATAGGAGTCTATGCGGGCCAGCAGTTCTCGAAGGAATTCATAACGCGTCAGCCTCGGCCCGAAGAATGGAATGCCATGGTCGAGTTCCAGCGCAACAATATGGCGCGCATAAGCGAACAAATTCGTCAGACGGAGATTCAGAAGCGTGACCTGAACCGGACGCTCGATGCCCTGTTGCGCAAGCTTGAGGAACTTCGCGGGCAGTCTGCGCGTGAATCACAGGAAGTGAGGTTGGCGCTTTCGGCAGCCGCTCCGGGAAACTTCAAGCTGTTCCTATCCTGCGTCATCTACGGCGCTGGTTGGTACCCGAGTTACGACGCGAGGGCGAACACGAAAGAGGGAAAGGTCGAATTCATTTACCTTGGTAACGTGCGCCAAAATACCGGCGAGGACTGGAGAGACGTGGAGGTTTCCCTCTCGACCGCCCAGCCGGCGGTCGGTGCAAAGATGCCCGAAATCCAGCCTTGGCGTCTTCGCCCCCAGCCACCCATAGTCTATGAAACCGAGGCCCTCGAAGGGAAAATAATGCTGAGGGGCATGGAGACCGCTCCTTCCATCGCGGCGCCTGCTGAAATGGCGCTCGCGCAAGTCGTCCAGCTTGGCGCATCCGTCCAATTTAAGATACCGCGAAAGATGGACATTCCGAGCGATAACGCCTTTCATCGCGCGGCTATCTTGTCGGAAAACCTGCCGGCGAAACTCTCATATACGTCGACGCCACGACTTTCGCCTTACGCGTATCTCACCGCAAAAGTCACGAACGCGACAGGCGCGCAGTGGCTGGCAGGTAATGTGAGTGTCTTTGTTAACGGCGATTACATCGGAACATCAAGCATCAAGCCCGTCGCGCCGAACGAGGAGAGCGACCTCGACATGGGAATTGACGAAGGCATCAAAGTCAAGCGTGAGGAGCTTGTCCGAAAAGAGGACGAGACACGCATCCTCGGCAAAAAGAAGGAGCGCAGATTCAAGGACAAACTTACTGTTGAAAACCACAAAACCACTCCGATAGAGCTTCTTCTGGTTGACCAAATCCCGGTCTCCGAGCACGAGGATATCGTGGTCTCCGACATAAAGTTCAGCGAAAAGCCGGGAGAGCGCGACGCCGACAAGGGAATTGTGAAATGGCGGCTTTCTCTCGCCCCCGGAGCGAAAAAGGAAATCGTCGTCGAGTTCGTTGTCGCCCATCCGCTCGACATGATAATCGAAGGCCTCTAAAGATAGCGCAATGACTATCACAACCCGCGTCTTTAGGACATAATGTCGATAATAATGTTCCATTACAAGTCTGGGAACTCGCTGCCAGAGGAGGGTTACAATGAAGGAAACCTTGCCGTCACATTTCAAGAAGTTTGTGAAGAAATACCCTGCCGTTTGGAAAGCCCATCAACAATTGACAGAAGCAGCCGCCGATTGCGGGCCGCTCGACCGGAAGACGCGCGAACTCATCAAGCTTGCAATTTCCGGAACCGCCAATCAGGAAACTGCCGTCGAGAGACACGCTGTGATGGCCGTGCAGGAAGGCGCCAAACCTGATGAAGTCTACCACGCCCTCTTGCAGATGATAACCATCATCGGGTTTCCACGAACGTCCGCCGCAATCAAGTGGGCCGAACGGGCGCTCACATCCAAGAAATAGTTGCAAAGGTTCTTGCCACAAGAGTCAACCGCTTCGTTGGAGCGAATTGATTTTTGCACGGCGGTATTGCTAGAATAGCGCCAGCGTAAGCGAAAGCTTGTACGCGCGGCGTCAAAAGTTCCTGGGTGCGGCAGTCCAAGCATCATTTATCATTCCCGCGAAGGCGGGAATCCAAGATGACCAGTGTGTTAAGTATGCTCAACCATTTATGCTGTTCTATGTAGCTTTGGCGGGGACAACAGAGTGGCGCTTTCGGCTAAATCGAATCTGGCTCTCGGCGTCGACGTGGGAACCGGTAGTGTCCGCGCCGGATTGTTCGACCTCCGGGGGAGAATGCTCGGAAGCGGTGAACACCTGATCCAAATCTTCCGCCCGCAGCCAGATTTTGTCGAACAATCGTCTGAAGACATTTGGCGCGCCACGGGCCCTGCGATTCGGCAATGTCTGCGGAGCGCCGCCGCAAAACCCGAAAACGTAGCAGGTCTGAGTTTCGACGCAACGTGCTCGCTTGTCGCTCTTGGCGACAATGACGAGCCAGTCACGGTCTCCCCTACCGGCAATTCCAATCAAAACATCATCGTCTGGATGGACCATCGGGCGATCGAACAGGCTCAAAGGATTAACGCCACCCGTCATCGTGTGCTCAAATATGTCGGCGGCAAGTTATCGCCTGAGCAGGAGCCTCCGAAGCTTCTCTGGATAAGAGAAAATTTGCCCCGCACATGGAGAGACGCCCGCAAATTCCTCGATCTCGCTGACTTCATGGTATACAAAGCCTGCGGCAATGATGTGAGAAGCCTATGCACTGTCGTCTGCAAGTGGACGTACATGGGACATGAGCGGAAACATGGCCGATGGGATATCACGTTTTTCCGGCAGATAGGCCTTGAGGATTTATTTGAGGACGGAAGGGCTGGCGCGTCCGTGAGGCCGATGGGAACCTACGCCAGCCCTTTAAGCAAGGAAGCCGCACATGCGTTGGGTCTGCGCGAGGGCATCGCGGTCGGCGTAGGCATCATCGACGCTCACGCGGGGGGAATAGGCGCCCTCGGCTCATCGTTTAAAGGGGCATCTAGTGGTAGTTCCGTCGAGAATGTGCTGGCGCTCATTGGGGGCACTTCTTCCTGCCATATGGCGACGACGACGAAGCCCGTATTTGTCAAAGGGGTGTGGGGACCATACTATGGAGCGATGATTCCCGGCATGTGGCTCCTCGAAGGCGGTCAAAGCGCAACAGGTTCGCTTATCGACCACGTGATTGCGGACACCGCGTCATCAATTGAGCTCACTTCTCTCGCGAGAAAGAGCGGAAGAAGTACGTATGAGATTCTGAACGGAATCCTCCAGCGAATCAAGAAAGCCCGAGCGAAAGGCCCCGAAATCACAAAAGATATTCACGTGTTGCCCTACTATCACGGCAACCGGTCACCGCATGCCGACCCCTATGCTCGCGGCATGGTTGATGGACTTTCGCTCGACAGATCGCTTGAAAACGTTGCTGTTCGCTATTATGCGACGGTCCAGGCAATCGCCTATGGCACTCGCCATATCATTGAGGCGCTGAACGCAAAAGGCCTCTCCATCAGGAAGATTCACGCCTGCGGCGGCGGGACAAAGAACCCGATCTGGCTGCAGGAGCACGCCGACATCACCGGCTGTGATATCGAGCTTCCGCGGGAACCCGAAGCGATGCTGTTGGGGACGGCGATTCTCGCCGCAGTCGCGGCCGGCGCCTACTCATCAGTGCCTGAGGGAATGGCGGCCATGGGCCACAACGGGAAAACGATTCGCCCGGATTCTTCCACCTGCAAATACCACGATACAAAGTATGCGATATTCCGCAAGATGTACAAATACCACACGGAACATAGGGCCATGATGGCAGAATACTGAGGGAGGAAGCCATGCGAAAATATAAAATCGGCGCGGTCGCCATATCGGACGAGAGGCCAGCGATACACGAGCCTGACAAGAAGCACAACATCTCGTATCTGCACAAGATGAAGGCCCGCCTCAGGCCTTATAAAGAAATTGACATGGTAGTGGATGAGACTATCATCCACACGATGGATGAGGCGGTCAGCGTCGCAAAACGGATGCGGGCCGAGGACGTTGCAGGCGTGGTCATGGTTCACACGATGTGGACTTTTGCGCGCCTGGCCGCGATGTTTGCAAGGGTCTTTGGGGGGCACGTCGCCGGACATACAAATCAGGACCCAACTCGCCCGGCCCTTGTGGGCTTGTTATGCAGCGGAGGCACGCTCGACAAAATGGGAGTTTATCATCCGAGGATAATAGGTGATATATCAGAGGAAAGGGTCCAGTCCGAACTGGCAAGTTGGGCGCGGGCGGCAGGCGTCGCGCACTCGCTCGCCGGCGAAACATATTGCAACTTCGGCGGGAGAAGCATGGGAATGGGAACCGCCGTGCGTGATCCAAATGATTGGATAAAGAGATACGGCGTGGATGTTGAACAAATAGATCAGGCGGTTGTGCTCGAAGAAGCAAAAAAGATAGATGGGAAAGTAGTGGACCGCGCGTTCAAATGGCTGACGTCTAAAGTAGGCTACGTGGACCCCTCGGTTCCCGAAGAAAAACTGAAGAATCAGATACGCCTGTATGAGGCGACTCAGAAAATCTGCGCCGAGAAGGGAATTAATTTTTACGGAATAAAATGCCAGCCGGAACTCAGCGAAGGCACTGATTTCGCCGTGCCATGCCTCAATCAAGCATTCTCAAATAGCATATTCGACTGGCATGGCCGAAAAGAACCGATGGTTTGCGCGTGCGAGGCTGACATGGGCGCCGCAATGACCATGCGCCTGTTGCAAGGTGTGTCAGGCATCCCCGCGCTCTTCATGGATTTCAGGGACTACAGCCCCGAGCACGCAGACTTCATTTTCTGCAATTGTGGCTCGCAATCAGTCTATTATGCACGTGATTTGCGGGACATTCATCTGCTCCACGTGGACAAGTATTATCCGTCCGGCGGCGCGCATGTGCAGTACGTGTGCAAGGAAGGAAAGGTTACGCTCGCCCGTCTCTGTGAAGATGCTCATGGCGAATGGATGGCCATAATCCCCGGCGAGTTCAAGTACTTTGACCGTGAGCGCTGCAAGGAAACCACGCCGCTGTGGCCTCACGCCTACCTCAGCGCCAATGCTGATCCGCAGGAAGTCGTGCAGGCGTATGGGTCGAATCACGGCCATGCCGTGTATGGCAATTGGGTGAAGGAGCTTGAGCACCTCGGGAAAATGCTTGGATTCAGGACAAGAGTATTCGGCAACTGAAAAGGGGTGCTGACAAGAGAGGAATTTCATGGTATAATTTGCAGTGAGGGTAGCCACATAAAGGGGATTGGGAAAGTTTTCACAAGGATTATCAGTATGAAAGAGGAACACAAAGAAGAGCAAAGCCGTTACACAGCCGGGTTCTTCCTCCTCGTCATTATCCTTGTCGCGTCGGTATTGGCGGTAACGCTCAAGTCGCTGCTGGTTTGGCTCAACCAGTGACCGGCGCAAGCGCGCGCCAAAATCTCATTCGCCCGAGAATTCGCGCGAATGGAACTTCAGCGAGTGCGCAATTTGCTGCATTTCCGGATTGAGGAGCGTCCTCAAATTATTCCAACCGAACTCTCGGCGAAGTTCCTTTTCCGATTTACCGAAGGCGAGCGCGGCAATTAGCCTCCCATTAAGAAAGCCGGGATACGTGTGGCTGGAGATAGTCGGCAGCCCTCGTACAAACTCGCAGTGCACTGATATCCCGCGTTCTTCGAGCACAGCGACAAGCTCTCGCACCCCCAAATCATACTTGCGCTTGTCCTGTTCCGCAACGTCGACATAAATTTTCAACTTACTTAAGTCCCGTCTGCGCGCAAGCGCAACAGGGTCGTTTTCTTGCCACGTCTGTTCCTCCACAAAGATTCTTCTGAGCAGATTTATTGTGAAACGCTGAGGCACGAACTTATTTTTCTCGGGATCGAACTCAACGAATATTTCCTTCGAGTTAGGAGAGAACGGAGAACCCAGAACGAGCATCGGGGCGTGGCTACTCACGGAATCGAACATGTCGGGATTCTGAAACGCTATTGACAACGCGCTGTATCCGCCAGTCGAGAACCCACAAAGCGCCCGCGACCGAGAGCCGTCGGCAGTTCTGTAACACGTCTCGATATGTCGCACAAATTCGTCCCTGAAAAAATCGGCGTAACTCGCGGGCTGCATGTCGCGTTGATGGAGGAACAGGTAAGTCCCCAAATAGGTCGGTTCGACGGCAGAGCGGAACGCCCCCCGGCTAACCCTGAATGGAAATGTCAGAAACGGCGGCAGTTTCCCGGAAGCGGGCTTACCCCAATTCACCACAATGCCGGTATAAAAACACTCTGGCATGGCGACGATCATTTCCTGTGCTTCCCCGCTTCCAATTAAGGCGTCAAGCGCTTCATCCAAATGCCAATTCAGCCAGTCCTCATAAGCCGTGCCCCTCACATCAAAGCCATGAAAATAGTAAATGGCGGGAAATTCTCGATCAGGCTCCCGAAAATAGCTTGGCGGCAAGTATACTGAGTATCTGATTTCCCGATTCAGAATCCGAGAGAAGAAGGATTCGGTTTTGACGTTCGTAGGGCGATGATACTTTTCGCTGAAATAATGTCTGGCGTCAGGCGGAGAAGCGCTTGCAAGCGCGCTGAAGAATATTGCAATGAAAATTAGCGTGAGGGAAAGTCGGTTCCGAGTCCGCATTGCGTTCCGCAGTCACTCCGGCGGCGCAACAAAGCCACATATTTATCGCATTAGCATGGCCTGAATCTTCATCAAGCGTGTCTTGAATTCGACAATCGCCTTGTTGGGATTCGAGAAGAACCCCTCAACGACGTCGTTGGATGCGCGCAGCCGTTGAGAAAGCGAGCGCGCAATCTTCATAGCGACCTTATACGCCACAACAGGTTTCTTCGAGGCAAGCTTCTCGAAGGAATCCCTTTCTATCTTGAGTAATGTCGTTTCTTCCACGCATAATGCGCTCGCGGAACGCGGGTTCTCATCGATAAAGGCCATTTCGCCAAAGAAATTGCCCGCCTCGAGGAATCCCAGTTCCTTTTCATCCCCCGCGTATAGCGTCTTGCCGATTCGTATTTTGCCCGTCAAGATGATCAATATATGCTGCGATTCTTCATGCTCGCGCAGCGCGTATTCGCCCGGTCTGAACGTGTGAACAGTGCACACCTTGACAAGTTCCTGGATTTCGCCGTCGGAAAGATCGGCAAAGAAAGAATTATCCTTTAAACCCGGAAAATCCGCTATGATTCTTTCAACGACCATTTATCTTACTCCAAAAAGGGCCGCCAGATTATCTTCGGACATTTCGTAAACAAATCACCTATCTTCCCAGGTGAACATCTCCTTTGAGCTTGTCATACTTAGCGGGGTCGAGCTATGAAGTGGACATTTTTTATTATTTTGATGTTCTCACTCAACACCGAGCCCGAATTAGTGGTCCGTGTGACAAAGCAATCACACACGCGCGATTTCTCAACTGTCTTCTTGATTTTCCGCGCATGTGCCAACGAACTGGCCAAACCGAAAACGGCGCTGCCGGAACCGGTCATGAGAGCGCCTCTTGCGCCGGCCTTAAGGAGAGAATTCTTTACTCTCTCGATTTCAGGATGACGCGCAAAAATAGGGCCCTCCAAACTGTTGCGAAGCAACGAAATCACTCCCTCATTTTCGGACAACGACTTGCGCAGGCCAAGCGCACTCACGAACGTTTTCAACTTGTCGCTACATTGAGACAGCGACCTCGGCGCGGTCCCATTGCACTTGGGAGCAGAGACCATCTTGTAGGCCGCCACAGTGGATACTGCGACGCCGCGTGGAATTGCAACTACGATGTAGCTTCTCGACTCAGGAACGAGCAATTTGAGTTTGTCGCCGAGCCGCCAAGCCGCAGCGAGACCACCTGAGATGAAAAAGGGAACATCTGCGCCAATCCTCGCTCCGATCCGGCGCATATGCTCCTCAGTGAGACCCGCGCGTAAAAGATGGTTGAGGCCGACAATCAACGCGGCAGCATTCGAACTCCCCCCACCCAGCCCCGATCCTGGTGGAACTCTTTTCCAAAGTGATATTCTGACGCCACCGTGGTAACCCACAGCCTTCTTAAAGACGACGAAGGCCTTGAATGCGAGATTGTTTTCATCCGCCGGCACGAGCGGATGATCGGAATATATTCTTATGACGGAAGGAGTGAGCTCTATCTCGATCGAATCCGCGAGACTCACCGTTTGGAATATGGTCTCGATATTATGATAGCCGTCAGGACGTTTGCAAATAACGTCAAGATAGAGGTTGACTTTTGCAAAGGATTTAATGAAGGCTCTCTTGGCCACTTTATCAGGACGAAGGACGCTGCTCTTTTTTCACAAAGAGGCCGCAGTGGCATTTGCCATGCTTTTCAATGTCATCGCGGTGGTATTCGCAGGGGCAAATCAGCTTCCTGTCCTCTTCGGGGTCCCCCGAGATGAAGAAACACGGACAGTAAGCCCTGCCGTACTTGAACTTGTTCTTAGCCAGGCCTGAGATTATGGTGCCAACAACTTCAGGATCCGGATTCAACCGGTAATTAGCCTTCTGAGCGTATTTCCCGGACCCTTTAAGCAACCGCTCTTTGGCGGCATCGAACACCTTTTCGTCAATTGGCTCCGCCATTCTGTATGCTCCCCCACTCCGTTAGCGGTTCTCCCTATCTGTCTGTCTCCCGCAGACCCGCCGAAGTTTCGCCCTTTCCATTACAGTGTATTCTACCAGACTAAGGCAATATGAGCAACCGGCTGACACCGTTAATGTGCAACGCGGCTTGCGTGTTCGCGCAACAAGGTGAGATACCGGTAAGGCACCTTTATTGTTCCGAGCAGCATCGAGTTCTTGATAAGTCCGTGGCAATCCGAACCGCCTGTTACCAGCAAGTTGTTTCGTTCAGCAATGGCCAAGTATCGCTCGACGTCCTCCGGAGTATGTTTCGAATAGAATACTTCGATCCCTCGAAGGCCCAGTCGAACCAACTCGGGAATCATCTTGTCGACGTGTACGAGTTTGGGATGCGCCAGCACGGGAATGCCCCCCGCGGAGGTTATGAGGCTGAAGGCCTCTCCCGCTTCCACACGCGGTTTTTCTTCGTACGCGGGTTTTCCCCTTCCTATGTAAAGGTCGAAGGCTTCCTGAACGTTGCTAACCATTCCTTCCTGGAACATTGCGCGCGCCAGATGCAGCCTCCCGAGGCTGCCGCGCCCAGCAATACGTCGAACCAACTCCATATACATATTAAAGCCGAGTCCCCTGAGCTTCTTGACCATCCGTTCCATCCTTTTGAAACGGTCATAGCGAAAATGTTTAAGACGTTCACGAAGCTCACGATCATTGTGGTTGATCAGATAGCCGAGCAGATGGATTTGCTTGCCGTCGCAACCGGAAGTGATTTCGACGGCTGGCACTATTTCGATCCCGTGGGGATGCCCCCTCCATATAGCTTCGGTAATACCGGCGACTTCATCGTGGTCGGCTATGCCAATGGCGGTGAACCCGCACTGTTTGGCGTGCGCTACAACTTCCTCGGGGGAAAGTGAACCGTCGGAGTAGTTTGTGTGCACGTGGAGGTCGACAAAGCGTTCCATTATCCCTTGCATCCTCCGCTCTCAGTCAGGGGTGAGGCCGTCGATTTCCCTATCTTCTCTCGGATTTTGTCCAATACGCCGTTAATGAAGCCGCCAGAGTCGTCTGTCCCATAGGCCTTGGCCACCTCAACCGCCTCGTTGATCGTGACCTTCGGCGGGACGTCAGGCATGTACATGAGCTCGTATGTGGCGAAGCGCAATATCGCCTTGTCGACCGAAGCAAGTCGCGCCATGGTCCAATTCTCGACGGTCGATGCGATCATCTGGTCGATGCTTTCTCGGTTCGCGAGTGTTCCTCTGACGAGCTTCTCGGCAAATTCCTGCGTTTTCGGATTCGTCGGCTGGCGCTTCCAGAACTCATTGCACACTGCTTCAATGTCATCGTCCTTGAAGTCGATCTGAAATAATATCTGAAGCGCTTTTTCGCGTCCCTTGCGTCTCGTACCCATTAAGATGTTCCTCAAATCCTATCGAACAGGTTTACCATCTCGATGGCTGACATGGCGGCTTGAAAGCCCTTGTTGCCCGCTTTCGTGCCTGCCCTCTCTATTGCTTGTTCCAGCGTGTCCGGCGTTATGACCCCATAAATGACAGGCACTCCTGTTTTCAATCCCGTCTGCGCAATCCCCTTCGTGACTTCGCTTGCAATATATTCGAAGTGAGGCGTCGAGCCGCGGATGACTGCGCCGATGCAGATGACCGCGTCGTACTTCTTGCTTTCGGCCATTCTCTGCGCTGCATATGGAATCTCGAAGGAACCGGGGACCCACGCGATCTCTATTTCTTCGTCCTTTGCGCCGTGGCGTTTGAGGGCATCGAGCGCGCCCTCGAGTAATTTGTTTGTAATGAACTCGTTGAAACGCGAAGCCACTATCCCGAATTTCTTGCCTTTTGCTATCAACTGACCTTCGAAAATTTTCGGCATTGACCCGTCTCCTTCCAATTATGCACCCGATTGTATCAATGGAAACCGTCACACTAAAGATTCAACATATGCCCTAGCTTTTCGCGTTTCGTTTCGAGATAGCTCGCATTTTCCGCAGTCGGAGCGATCTCGATAGGAACTCTTTCAACAACCTTTAGGTTGAACCCGTCGATCCCAATTATCTTCCGCGGATTGTTCGTCATAAGTCGAATCTCGGTGAGGCCGAGATCAGAAAGAATCTGAGCGCCGATGCCGTAATCGCGCAGGTCGGGCTTGAAACCAAGCTTCACATTCGCTTCGACAGTGTCGAGTCCCTGATCCTGGAGCGCATAGGCGCGGAGCTTATTGTGGAGGCCGATGCCGCGGCCCTCCTGCCTCATATAAAGGAAAACGCCCATGCCTTCTTTTTCTATCATCTGAAGCGCCTTGTGCAATTGCGCGCCGCAGTCGCATCGTTTAGAGCCGAATACATCCCCCGTAAGACATTCCGAGTGGACGCGAACGAGAATCCGTTTCCGCCCTGCGATATCGCCTTTCACGAAGGCAAGGTGGTGCCAGTTGTCAACTGAAGTCTCGTACACGTGGAGCAGAAACTCGCCATAGCCCGTCGGAATCCTGGTCGTGACCGTGCGC
Organism: uncultured bacterium; assembly: GCA_964450145.1. Lineage (GTDB taxonomy): Bacteria > Abyssobacteria > SURF-5 > SURF-5 > SURF-5 > JACRIR01. The sequence continues at coordinate 9,418 of CAYVDS010000061.1, read as the reverse complement.
CGGACCAGTCTTTCAGTCAAGCGCCGATACTTGATGAGGTCCTCAATCGAGCACAATTTCGCGCCATGCCGTTTTGAGAATTCTATCAGGTCGGGCACCCGCGCCATGGTGCCGTCGTCCTTCATTACCTCGCAGATAACGCCTGCGGGATACAGCCCCGCAAGGCGGGCAAGGTCGACGGAGCCTTCGGTCTGCCCCGCCCTGACAAGAACGCCTCCCGCGCGCGCGCGCAAAGGAAAGATATGGCCCGGCATGACGATGTCGTCCGGTCCGCTGGCCGGATTTATTGCAGTCAATACGGTCGTCGCCCTGTCAGCAGCCGAGATGCCGGTTGTAACATTCCTTTTCGCTTCAATCGAAACCGTAAAAGCGGTTTCGAACCGGGAGGAGTTCTTCGAAACCATCATGGGCAACTTGAGTTCGTCACATCTCTGACCGGTGAGCGCCAGGCAAATGAGCCCCCGGCCGTACTTGGCCATGAAATTGATAGCCTCCGGCGTCGCCTTCTCCGCGGCTATCATAAGGTCGCCTTCGTTTTCTCGGTCCTCATTGTCAACGAGGATTATCATTCGCCCCGCTCTTACCTCGTCGAGAATTTCAGGAATTGGGCTAAACATACAGTTCCTCCTTACTAAAGAAAGCCGGATTCGCGAAGCAGCTTCTCCGTGACGATTCCTTCAGAAGCGCCCTTCAGATACCTTCGCACATATTTTCCGATCACATCAGTTTCAAGGTTCACATAATCGCCGACGCCTTTTTCGCCGAGCGTCGTATGTTGCAGTGTGTGTGGAATCAAACCCACTGTGAACGCTTCGTGGCCGCAATCGATCATGGTGAGGCTGATTCCGTCAATGGCCACTGAGCCTTTCTGAACCAAATACTCCGAAAGCTCTCGCGAAAGCGATATTTCATAAATGACCGAATTCCCAACCTTTTGCGTGCTCAGAATATTCCCTGTCCCGTCAACATGCCCGGTCACCCAATGTCCGCCCATTTTGTCGCCTACCTTGAGCGAAGATTCCATGTTCACCCTGCTGCCAACTTGCAGATACTTGAGGGTGGTTTTCTCGATGGTTTCCGGCATGGCGTCCACATGAAAGCTCTCCTTATCGGACCTTGTAACCGTGAGACAAGCGCCATCCACGCTCACGCTATCGCCAAGCTCCATGCCTTTCAGGAGTTTTTTTGCGCGAATCACAATCTTGCAAGCCTGACCGGGCGAAATCCGCAGAATCGTTCCTATTTCCTGTATGATACCTGTAAACATATCACTTCACCACGTATGCCTCGACGAGGATGTCGTCTCCTATTTGACGAACGGAGACGTCGTGCAGACTAAGTGCATCGTCCGCCTTTGCTATACCTAGCCCTTCAACGGGGGTAGGCGCGTCTTTTCCGCCGAAAATCTTCGGGGCCACAAAGAAAATAACCTTGTCCACTATTCCGGCCTCGAAGGCCGCCGCGAGTAATCCGCCGCCCCCCTCGATGAGAACACTCGCAATATTGCGCTTGGCGAGCGCACTCGCAAGGCGTACCATGTCTATCTTGCCGTTCCTGGGCTCCACCTCAATTAGTTCTGCTCCCGCTGCGCGGAGAGCAGACTTGCGATGTGACGGCGAAGATGTCTTGACAGCAACGAGAGTGGGGGCAGTAGACTGAATCTTGAACACCTTCCGGTTCGGCGAGACCCTCGCATCGCCGTCAACAATGACCCTGGCTGCATCCCTGCCGTTGCCCGATGTCAAACGTGTTGTCAGCATTGGGTCGTCCGCTTCGACTGTTCCGCTGCCGACCATGACCGCGTCAACCCCGGCTCGCAGCCAATGCACGTAATTTCGAGCCTCCTGACCCGTTATCCAGCGGGAATCTTTCTCGCGAGTGGCAATTTTCCCGTCGAGCGTCATCGCGGCCTTGACAATGAAGAAAGGCATCCCTGTGGTTATGTATTTCACGAACGCTTCGTTCAGCTTTCTCGCGGATTCTGCGAGAACTCCCGACTCGACCTCGATTCCCGCCTGCTCCAACTCGGCGCGGCCCTTCCCGGCGACTCGCGGATTCGGGTCTTCCATCGCCATCACGACCTTTTTTATGCCTGCATTGATGAGTGCGCGGGTGCATGGAGGAGTTTTGCCGTGGTGGCAGCACGGCTCGAGCGTGACATAAATTGTCGAATCCTTTGCAGTCCCACCGGCATTCTCAAGCGCGACAATCTCGGCGTGCGGGCCGCCGAATTTCTGGTGAAATCCTTCGGATACAATCCGGCCGTCCTTGACAACAACGGCGCCCACCATGGGATTCGGGCTGGTGAATCCTCTGCCCATTTGCGCCAGTTCGAGTGCGCGCTCCATATGTGTGCGCGGATTATCTGACATTCGTTTTTTCATCCCTGCGAATATCTGGTCCTGCATTTGCCAAAGTCAGCGGTCTGACGGGCGACCGTCCCATGATCAAGAACCTGACTCAGCCCCTTGTAGGTGCGAATTTATTCGCACAAACATTTTAGGCCTTTTGTCGTCCCGCCCGTGCGAATAAATTCGCACCTACACAGTACGGTGTGTTAGAAGTTCGATCCCGAGATTCGGTCGTTGAAGACAGGAGAAGGGCGGAAATGCAGGACACCTCATCTGTGCGCTCAACAAAAAGCCCGAAATGCATAAGCATCTCGGGACACAATGAGCACACTTCGACTTTTGATATCGGCCTTCTCCCATCCGGACTTTCTCCGTCGGCCCCGGCCTCTCACCGGGTCTGCACGCCGCCGTCTCTTGAGAACGACGACGCGCTCGCGGGCTCGTTCCGCCCCTTTCACGAGCGAAACATACCGCCGGTCGGGAATTTCACCCTGTCCCGAAGCCGCATATTCTAAAAAGAATATATCATATGCGTTCTAGTTTGTCAATCTTCACGCACACGGGAAATTAGAGAGAGACCTGTCCTCTCGCAATTGCGCCTGCCGACGCTACTTGACACATGGTGGCGCATTTGACAAGGTATTTAGGTGAGACTATAATCACTCAGTCATTGCCCAAGGTGGTGCAAATCGTTCGCGTTGAGACGGAAGCCACCCTCTGCACGGAGTTGGTTCCGAAAGAAGTGACGTCCGTAGGCCCGAGCGAAGCAATCTGCGTAAAACATAAAGATTGCTTCGTCGATGTGCTCCTCGCAATGACCAGAGAAGGTCGATTTTTCAGGAGGTCAACCTTGAATCCTGAACCCGGAGCTCGAAGCAAAGAATCTCGTTGCTTATTTGTTTCTTTCAACCATGAACCAGGAACTAGGAACCAGGAACTGACCTGCAATGCCGGTGATAATTGACGGACACAACCTGATCGGGAAGATGTCGTCGATTTCGCTGGCTGACCGCGATGACGAGCAAAAACTTGTCGATATGTTAGCCAACCAATTGCGCTATCATCATCAGAAGGTCATAGTAGTTTTCGACAAGGGAACAGCTGCAGACTTTGTCCCCCGGCGAAGAGCACGCGGGCTGAGTGTTATTTTCGCCCGACCCGAGAGTTCTGCAGACGCCGTCATAATCGAAATGATTAAGAAGGACCCTAACCCAAAGGGGTTAACAATTGTCTCGTCGGACAATGAAATCCGCAGATGTGCGAAGAGCAGGAAAGCGCGCGTTGTGTCGGCCGACGAGTTTGCAAGGCAACTCGAGTCGCCGCCGGAGCAGCGACCGAACAGCCGCACGCACGATGAAGAGTTTGCGGCTATCGATGTAAATGAATGGCTTAACTACTTCAAGAAAGGAAAGATGTAGCACGTGGCAAAGAAACTCGTGATCGTTGAATCGCCCGCCAAGGCGAAGACGATAAATAAATACTTGGGAAAGGACTACAAGGTTGAGGCCTCGATGGGGCACGTGCGCGATCTGCCCGAGAAAGAGCTTGGTGTCGAGACGAACGGCGGATTCAAGCCGCGCTATGTCGTCCTTAGCGGGAAGCGGAAAATCATCAGCACCTTGAAGAAGCTTGCGCAGGACGCCGAAGCAGTGTATCTCGCGCCAGACTTCGACCGCGAGGGGGAAGCCATTGGCTGGCACATTAAGGAGTCTATCGGCGGAGGGAACAACCAGAAGATTCAACGGATTGTCTTTAATGAAATAACCAAGGGCGCCATTCTTGATGCCATCCGCAAGCCTCGCGATATTGATATGGCGCTCGTCAACGCCCAGCAGGCGCGGCGCGTCCTCGACCGACTCGTTGGCTATAAACTTAGCCCCCTTTTGTGGAACAAAGTGCAACGCGGACTGAGCGCCGGACGCGTTCAGTCGGTCGCGGTGAGAATAATATGCGAGCGCGAAGAAGAGATAAAGAATTTCGTTCCGCAGGAGTATTGGACTATCAAAACCCTGCTCGAAAAAGAGGGCTACGCGCCTTTTGAGGCGCAGTTGTCGAAGATTCGCGGTGAGAAGGCGGAAATACCAAACGAGGCCGCGGCCTCGAAGATTGCAGATGATCTGAAACGCGCGAAGTACGTCGTAGTGAGTGTGGAGACGAAGGAAGTCCGTCGCCGCCCCTATGCGCCGTTCATCACAAGTACGCTGCAGCAGGAGGCCTTCAAGAAACTGCGGATGCGCCCTTCTCGCACGATGCATGTTGCGCAAGACCTCTACGAAGGCATCGAAATCCCCGGCGAGGGCAACGTGGCGCTCATCACGTATATGCGCACCGACTCGGTCCGCATCTCGAAGGAAGCGCAGGAAGCCGCTCTGCAATACATTCTGCAAAAATATGGCAAGGAATACTACCCGCCCAATCACGTGAACGTATTCAAGAATAAGCGGGACGCACAGGATGCCCACGAAGCGATAAGGCCCACTTCGATGGAATGGACTCCGGAGCGGCTTGCGTCGCATCTCTCGAAAGAGCACATGGCGCTCTACACACTCATATGGAATCGGTTTCTGGCGAGCCAGATGGCGCCGGCAATCTTTGATCAAACAACTATTGACATCGAAGCCAGCGGCGGGTATCTGCTGCGGGCGACGGGTTCCATATTGAAGTCGCAAGGCTTTCTGGTTCTTTACAAAGAAGAGGCCGAGGAAAACGGAAACGGCGAGGAACCCGCTGGCGCTTTTCCGCCGCTGAGCCAGAACGACGCGTTGAAATGTGAGGAAGTCAAGCCGGAGCAGCATTTCACGAAACCGCCGCCACGCTACACCGACGCCAGCCTCGTGAAGGCGCTTGAAGAAAAAGGGATAGGGCGTCCGAGCACGTATGCGACTATTGTGGAAACGATTCAGAAACGGAAGTACGTGCACAGAGAGAAAGGGCGTCTTGAGCCCACAGACCTCGGTTGCACAGTAAACTCGCTTCTGGTTGAGAGTTTCCCGAAGATTATGGACGTCGAGTTCACCGCCAGGATGGAGGAGCAACTCGACGAAGTGGAAGAGGGTAAAGTGGATTGGCAGCAGTTGCTTCACGATTTCTATGGCCCGTTCGAGGATTCGCTTGCCACGGCCACCCATTCGATGCGTAACGTGAAGAAGGAAGGCATCCCGACAGACGAGGTCTGCGATAAATGCGGCAAACCTATGGTCATCCGATGGGGGCGCTTTGGGAAATTCCTCGCATGCACGGGTTATCCCGAATGCCGCAATACTAAAGAGCTCAAGGCGGATGACAACGCGCCCTGGGATCAGGCAGAGCAACTCGTAGCCGGAAAGACATGCCCTAATTGCGGAAGTCCGATGGCGCTTCGGACGGGACGCACTGGCCGCTTCATAGCATGCACGAAGTATCCGGAGTGCAAGACGACGATGTCGTTAGGCATCGGTATCACGTGTCCGGAGGCTGGCTGTGGCGGCGAAGTGGTCGAAAAACGGTCAAAGAAGGGCAAGGTCTTTTTTAGTTGCAGCCGGTACCCGGACTGTAAGTTCGCCAGTTGGGACAGACCTCGCGCACAAAACTGTCCCGAGTGCGGAGGGAATTTCGTTGTCGAGAAATACTCGAAAGACGGCAGGCTTACGCTGAAATGCCCGAAGAAGGGCTGCCGATACAAAGAAGAAGTCAAAGAGGAAGATGCAAAGGAAGAGGCCGCGAACTGACAGGCGAGATGGACTATCTGGCGCTTTTCGAGAGACATCTTCAGACCGAGCGTAACGCAAGTGAGCACACCCAACGCGCATATCGCAGCGACGTGCGGAGTTTTCTGTGTTTCATCGCTGAACGCTTTTCCGGCGAATCTGAAACTGCGACCGAGGCAATCGCCCTTGCCGATATCGACCGCCTCAAAATAAGGGCCTACCTAGCCCATCTCCAAGCACACAACGCATCCAAACGCAGTATCGCTCGAAAACTTTCGGCGATCCGCACCTTCTTCAACTTTCTGCAACGAGAAGGCGCTATCGAGGCCAACCCTGCGGACGACGTCTCAACGCCAAGATTATCACGGACGCTCCCGGAATTCCTTTCCGTCGCAGAAACAAAGCAGTTGCTTGAATCCCCCCCTGCCGATACCCCCGAAGGAATACGTGACCGGGCCATTCTAGAGACGCTCTATTCAACGGGCGTTCGCGTGGCAGAGCTTGCAGGAATCAGACTCAACGACATAGACTTGCTCGGAGGCGCGGTGAAAGTCACCGGCAAGGGCCGCAAACAGCGCATGGCCATGCTCGGGCGCTATGCGGTCGACGCGCTCAGGAAATATCTTGTCGCTCGGCGTCGGTTGGATAAAGGAGTCTCCGAGAGAAAGCTTTTCTTGAGTCGCAATGGGCGTCCATTGCAGGAAAGGGACTTCCACAGGGTTGTCACAAAGTATGCGGAGAAACTGTGGTTCAGACGATCGGTAAGCCCGCACACGCTCAGGCATAGTTTCGCCACTCACTTGCTGGATGGAGGCGCAGACCTACGGGACGTGCAGGAACTTCTCGGCCACTCGAACCTTTCAACAACACAGATTTACACGCACGTGAGCGTTGAGCGATTGCGAGCGATTTACGATCAGGCGCACCCGCACGCGCGATACATGGAAGGCGAAAGGCGAAAGGCGAAAGGCGAAAGCGAACCGAACAAAGCGAACCCCGTTCCGAGTCCCGAGTTTCGGGTTCCAAGTCAACTATCCAAGTCGAAGAAAACCGCAAGTGTTTCAAATCCAAAATCCAAAATCCAAAATCCAAAATAAGAGGCCTTGTACCTTAACACTCATGTTTCGGTGTGAAGTATTTGAAGCAGGGAGGCGTCATGAAAATGTTCAGGAGTACGACTGTAATATCCGTGAGACACAAGGAATTTGTGGCGCTGGGAGGAGACGGACAGGTAACCCTGTCCAATACGATAGTGAAACATCACGCCACCAAGATAAGGCGATTAGCTGACGGAAAGGTGCTTGCCGGTTTTGCAGGCGCCGCAGCAGATGCAATCACGCTCTTCGAGCGGTTCGACGCGAAACTCTCCGAATACAAGGCGAACCTTCAACGCGCTGCTGTCGAACTTGCAAAGGATTGGCGCACTGACAAATATTTGCGAAGGCTTGAGGCGCTGCTCGCGGTGTGCGATGCGACCCATTCGCTGCTGCTCTCGGGCACGGGAGAAATTGTGGAGCCGGATGACGGCATCATCGCGATCGGCTCAGGCGGCCCATATGCGCTTGCCGCCGCGCGTGTCCTCGTTAAGCATTCCGACCTGTCAGCCGAGCAGATCGTCAAAGAATCTCTCCTTGCCGCCGCCTCCATTTGCGTTTACACAAACGAGAACATTACCGTCGAGACTCTGAAGATGGGTTAAGAGCTTGTTCCGTAATTCCGTAGGTGCGAATTCATTCGCAGAAGCTCGGCCAAAATAAGACCGGAAATCTTATGTGAATAGATTCGCGCCTCCAATAGCGCGAAACAGCCCTTAATTGGGGGACGTGATGCCGCATCGTGTCCCCCAATTAAGGGAGAACAATCGGCGCAGACGCAAATTCTGAAGACCGGACAGTTTCTTAGCCGGAATTTCTCGGAGGCCGTATTCCCATCCGTTTCATCTTGCGCCAAAGCGTGGTCTTGTGAATGCCGATTTCTCTCGCCGCGGCCGACCGGTTCCACGAATGTCGCCGCAGGGTTTCTCTGATGAAATGCGCTTCTATCTCCCGCACTGTCGGCATACCCGATGGGGCAATCGTCTTGCCCACCTCGGGCCTCATATTTTGCGGCAGATGTTCCGGCATGATCAGCCCGTTCCGGCATAAGACGAAGGCGTGTTCGATGATATTTTCGAGTTCGCGAACGTTGCCGGGGAAATTGTGATTCATGAGCACAGCCAATACCTCAGGCGACACACCGCTGATTTCCTTTCCGCGAAGCCGGTTGAACCGCGCCACCAGACGCTCGACGAGCAGTGGCACGTCATCCATTCGCTCACGCAAGGGCGGAATGGTGAGCTTAACCACGTTGATTCGGTAGTAAAGGTCCTGCCTGAAACGTTTCTCGTCGACAAGTTTGGACAAATCCTTGTTTGTCGCAGCGACAATTCGCACGTCCGCATGGACGGGCTCCGTCGCTCCCAGGGGTTCGTATGTTCTGTCCTGCAGAACTCTAAGCAATCTGACCTGCAGAGCCGGGGAAATGTCGCCAATTTCATCAAGGAAAATAGTGCCGCCTTTGGCCAACGCGAATCGTCCCGGCTTGTCCTTCTTTGCGTCGGTGAACGCTCCCGCCTTGTAGCCGAAGAGTTCCGATTCCAACAAGGTATCGGGTAAGGCGCCGCAGTTAACCGTTATCAGCGGTTTCTTTCGCCGGAGACTCAGATTATGGATTGCTCTCGCGAAGAGTTCCTTTCCGGTTCCGCTCTCTCCTTCGATGAGAACCGTGCTCTCACTCTCGGCGATTTCGGGCAAGATATCGAAAAGAAGCTGCATCTTGTGGTTCTTGCTGATTATATCGCCGAAGGTGAATTTGCGCGTGAGTTCCTTGCGGAGGTCTTCGACAACGCTCAAATCGCGAAAAGTCTCGACTCCTCCGATGGCATTCCCGTTCTTGTCTTTCAATATCGCCGTAGAAATGCTTATCGGAACCCTGTTGCCCTCGGAGTCGATGATAAAGATAGCTTTTCCGATGACGGGACGACGGGTCTCGAGCGTGCGCTTGAGCGCGCAGTCGGTCTCGCAGATGCTCGCCTTGAACACATCGCAGCAGCGACTTCCGATCCCCTCTTTTCGGGATATGCCGGTTATCTCCTCGGCGGCGCGATTGAACGAAGTGATTCGCCACTCACTGTCCACTGTAAACACGCCGTCGGCAATACTGTCGAGGATTATGTCGCGCTCGCTCTCTATGCCTTGCTTGCTTCTACTTATCATGAAACAATCTCTTTTCTTTCAGCTCCTAAGAAACCAGCGACTGTTTTCCTTAATTCGGGGACACCTTGCCGCAAGGTGTCCCCGAATTAAGGGCTGTTTCTTTCACAATTAACCACGCCCCGCCGTG
>CAYVDS010000060.1:16441-24756 GCA_964450145.1 uncultured bacterium | reverse complement strand
TTCGCACCTACAGAATCCTGCGCTCGTTTGCCAATTACGGGATAGTCTCAGAAGGCAGGTTTACGGTTTACAGTTTTCGGTCTAGGTCGAAGCTCAAAGGTCAAAAGCCAACGGCGCGTTCCTGAAAGAACTCCTCCTATGGCAATCCTACAACATCTGTCACTCTGAGGAGCGAAGCGACGAAGAATCTCTCATTTTCGCATAATTGGGCTCATGAATAGAGATTCTTCGCTTCGCTCAGAATGACAAATAGCGATAGTTCAACTTTCCAGTTTCCTCCGGCGGCTAATCTGCTGTTTTCCTTAATTCGGGGACACGATGCGACGCGCCCCTAATTCGGGGACACGATGCCGCATCGTGTCCCCGAATTAGGGGCGATTTCTCGCACACTTAACCCGCCGTAGGCGTTGGTCGGCTGTTCAGAAGGGGCGTGCGCTCTGATCACAGGACCGGTGCTTTTCGTCTGCCATGGCTTTTTCAATTAGGTCGCGGACGAACTTAAGGGCAGCCTGAGCGTCCCGGTCAGTTGCAATTTGCTCGAGCTCCATGATCTGTTTTTCATCGAGAACTATGCTCTTCATGGGAACCTCCTTCTAAGAAACCAGTTCCTTGTTCCTAGTGTACTGTCTCATAAATAGCTTGACGCGCTGCGAAGGGGACTGTCCCAAGATTTACGGGTGCTTTGCGCCGTAGAATCGGGACTGTCCCCGAAGCTTCGCTCAGAATGACAACTGGCTATCACCATTTGGGCAACACGCCGTTAAGACCTGAAAACCTTACGTCATTCCCGCGAAAGCCGGAATTCATTTTCATAACGACGGCCATCTCGTTTTTTACAAACCGACCCTGCGCAGCGGGGTTAGTCGCGAAAGGTCAAAAGGGAAAGGGGAAGAACCGAGGAAACAAAGAGATGGATTCCCTTTGCTCGTAATGACCATGGCATATGGAGCCTTTCTCCCATAAGTAGCCCGCCGCCGGCCAGGCCGATCGCCTTGGCGACTATGCATAAATATATCGCGCCTTCGCACAAGAAGCAATACGGTCCTAAACCCTGAATTCTGAACCAATTTTCTTAGAAGGTCTTTTCGCGGGATTGACAATTGCGCGACCGTTTGCTTAGAATGGTTGCGTAAAGCAGGTTCAAAAGGATTGCCTCCGACTTAAAGGACGAAGACGACGAAATGCAATTGACGCGCGGGGTGGATTACGCACTACGGGGTCTTGTGTATTTAGCACAGCAGGGGCAGACCAAGCTCGTAATGGCAAACGAGATAGCCGCCTCTGAAGGAATCCCCGAGTATTTCTTCTCGAAAATCTTTCAGAATCTGGCGAAGTCCGGGATCGTGAATTCGTTCAGGGGAAGCAATGGGGGTTTTGTGCTCGCGAGATCCGCCAAAGACATAACAATTCTCGAAGTGGTTGAAGCGATTGATGGGCCGATGGCGCTCAACAAGTGCGTCGATACCCCCGGAGTTTGCGAGAAAAGCGGCTCTTGCGCCCTTCAACAGTACTGGAAAGAGGCCCAGGTGGCTCTCGTTTCGGTCCTTGGCAAATACACCCTGGCCGACGCAGCCGCTGATCAAGGGGAAAGGGGAACGGCGAAAGGCGAAGGGGAATAAAACAGAGGGGAAAAGGTTAAACGGGGAAAAAGCGAAAAGGGGGACAAAGAAAAGATACAGATCGCACTTTTTCCCCTTTTCGCCTTTTCCCCGTTTCCCTTCTAAAACTGTCCCCGTAGGTCGGCCCCTTTTAACCTTTTCCCCCTATCTTTCCGCCCCTTTTTACCTTTTCCCCGTTTTCCCTCTTCCCCTTCCTTAAATTGGTAGTTCCTCCGCGCCTTCCGGGAAGACTGACTCGCCGCCCTTGACGGTTGCAGGTTTCAAGTGCGCGAACGTCACCAGCAAGAAGACCAGCAACGGCAGAGCGCCAAGAATTATTATCACCAGATCGGGGATGATTCTGATCTGCCCGAGAGTCTGCACCGTAGACCCCTGATAGAACTCGGCGCTCCGGGCGTACCAGAGGCCCTTCGTGACGCTTACCTTTAACTGCGCAACCCCGATGGGAAACAACGCGAGGAACGACATCGCCATGAGGCCGATGTTCAGGCCCCAGAATGAGAGCTTGAGATATCCTTCGCGCCAGCTCTCCGGCTTCACGAGGGCCCTCCACGAGAACAGGAGCAGCGCGACCGCCAGCATTCCGTAAGTTCCGAAAAGGGCGGTATGGCCGTGGTTCGAGGTCAAGTAGGTGCCATGCTCATAGTAGTTGATTATGGGGGTGTTGATGATGAAGCCGAACACGCCCGCACCAAGGAAATTCCAGAAAGAAGAAGCCGTAAGGAACATGAGCGGCCAGCGATATGGGTAGGCCGGTCCGGCTGTTCTCAGCGGCCTATGCTCCATCCATGCGCGGACAACCAGCAAGATGAGCGGGATGGGCTCGAGCGACGAGAAAACTGCGCCAAGTCCGAGCCAGAACGAAGGGGCCCCGAACCAGAAAAAGTGGTGGCTCGTCCCGATGATCCCGCTACAGAAAATCAGGATCGCCGTCAGGTAAGCGGCCCGCAGGGCGGCCACTTTCGTCACGAGTCCGAGGGCCACCAACAGCAACGCAACTGCAGCGGCCGCGAAGAACTCGAACATTCCCTCAACCCATATATGTACTACAAACCAGCGCCAGTAGTCGGCCATAGTGAAGTGAGTCGACCGATTATAGAACAGGCCGAAGCCGAAGAAGAGCACAACGAGGACGGCTGCGTAAACATAGAGGTGCGTGAGTCCGCTGAAACCGCCTTCCCGGGTGAGCCGATCTCTGAGAGCGCGATAGGCGATCACGAGCCATGCGAGCAAACCGCCAAATAACAAAATCTGCCACAGCCGACCAAGTTCGAGATATTCCCATCCTTGATGTCCAAGCCAGTACCACGCGCCACCGAGCTTCCCCTTGATACCGAGCACCTCGCCGGAGAGGCTTCCTAACGCGACCGCGACCACCGCAACAAAGAGAATATCGACGAGCAGTCCTTGCCCGCGGGGCTCGCGTCCGCCCACAAGCGGCGCGATGTAGAGCGCGGATCCAATCCATGCGGTCGCAATCCATAGGATGCCCAGTTGCAGGTGCCACGATTTCGCCCAGCTATATGGAATCACTTTCGCTATGGCGGGCACATAGAATGTTCCGGGGTGGACCGTGTAATGCGCGAGCAGGCCGCCCATGTTTATTTGCAGGATGAAGAGCAGCCCGACAATGAGGAAGAATTTCGCCGACTTCCTCTGGCTGACTGTGATGGGCGAATGCGCCAGCACGTCGGCCATTTTCCCGAGCTTTGGCTCTCCGTAGAAAAAAGCGTAACGGTGAATGATGAAAATCACCATGCCCAGAACAATCAGGAGCGCCGCAATCGCCATCACGCTCCAGATGATCGCCTGGACAGGAATCTCATTGCCGACTGATGAGTCGTGCGGCCAGTTATTCGTGTAGGAATAATTTGCGCCCGGTCTGTTCACGCTTGCCACCCACGCCGTCCAGAAAAAGAACGTGGAAAGGTCCTTTCGTTCTTCGGCGGTAGGGACTGTGTTCGGGAGGAAGCCGTACGATTTGTCGCCGGCGCCGAACATCTGCTCCCAATACTCCGAGAGTTTCCGGAAAGCGTGCACCTGGGAGGGCATCAGGGAGAGCGTTCCCGTGACCGGGTCGTGCCTGTTCGACTTTATGTCGTCGATCACGACGGCATTTATGCCGTCCTGTTCGCGAGCAGGAAGGTTCTCGAACGCCATTCCGTAGAGGTAGTCGGCATAATATTCCCTCATGTGCTGACCGATGAAGTGCAACGACGTCGCAGAGAAATCCATGCCGCGCAGTGAGCCATGCCCCCAGACGCTTCCGTGGTCCATCAACCCGTATCGCTGGAACACTTGCTGGCCCCGCTTGACCGCCTGTCCGTCGGCGACGGTGATCGCCTCATCCTTGACCACGAAGTCCTTCGGATAGGGCGCGACCTGGCGGGAGGTGAAGTAGCCGCCGATAAGCAGCACGGCCATTGCGGCGATGAAAGAGAATAGGGCGAGAAACTTGAGTCTGGCGGAAACCATAGAGAATCCCTCCTCCTAAGAAACTCAGTTCATAGTTTCGGGTTCATGGTTTATGATCGAACTCCAGAAAGGCAATTCTGTTCAGTCATTGCGAGGAGGCAACCCACCTTCGGGAACTCGAGAGTCGAAACTCAGAACTCGAAACCCCGTCCCCTTCGCACGGTTCCCTTTCGTCTTGTTCCTTTTGTCTTTCCGCGTTCTTGGGAAAAGTCATCCGCATGTTCCGAAGAAGGTGTCACGCGCTGCATTCAGGCCCGTTTCCGTGAAAAACATCCTCTCGATTTTCTCTTTCATGCCCGCTCGCTTCGATGGGCTGAGATCGTCGCGAAGATTGACAATCAGGTCGGAATCGTAAAGGATTTTATAGTTCAGGGTTTCAGTTTCTCGGGGGGAATGATGGTGAGCAATGATGTCGCATACTTCCGTTATGAGCGGCGGATCAGCGCCGAGCGATTCAAGAATCTTACGCGCGATGGGCGGCCCCTCGATTTCCTGGTAGCGGCCTGCGTTGCTGCCGTGCTTTCGCTCAGCCTCCTGAATCCCGATGTCATGAAGGAGCGCCGCGGCTATCACAGTGGCTGAATCGCCGGGCTCGTCGCGGAGTATTCTCTCGGCAAAGGAAAGAACGCTGAGGGCGTGAGAAATCCTCTTCAGGTCGCTGCCGAACACTTTCCGCATTTCGGCGGTTATGGTTTCTTTTGATGGAGTCGTCATAATGTCAAATGATCTCCGGCATGAATAGAACACATGCGAATAAATTCGCACCTACGCACTCGTCAGAAGCATTGAATCAGACCTTAGACTTTGGCCCTTGGACTCTTTGTCAGGAACCAGACTTTTGACTTTAGACTTTGAACCTTGGACTGTTTCTCAGTGGCCTCCTCCGTGAATAAGCGGCGGGAGACACCTCACACACACCCATAGGCTCTCGCCGTCCTTGCGACACGGGATGAGAACGGTTTCGCTTTCCGGCGTGCCGCACCTGAAGCATTCGAGCGCGGGGGCGTTCGACTTTTTTTCCATGTGTTCCTCCACTGCCGAGAACGAGAAAGGCTCGGCGATTCGTTCCTCGATGACAATTGCGCCTTCCGGACAAATTCCGAGGCAAAAGCCTGCGCCGTCGCATAGCTTCTCGCTTATCAGGCGCGCCTTTCCGCCGACAATCTCGATTGCGCCCTCCGCGCACGGAATCACGCAAGCGCCGCAGCCGGTGCACTTCTCGGCGTCTATGCTTACTATCTTCCTTTTGTTCATTAGCATTTCCTGGCTCCCTTTCGCCGTTTCATAGTCGTAATATACCACCGATGCTTGCTTTGCGCCTATGACGAAAGTCACACTGGCATTTTGCAGAGAATCTTAGCACACCAGTGAACCTTGTGCTAGTGTTGCGTTTTATAAGTAATATTCCACAACCTTCAGGCAGGAACCATGTTAATACTTGTCATTCTGACCGGAGCGAAGAATCTCTTGTACCGCAATGGCTTGCATTGAGACTGAGATTTCAGGATGACAATGGAAAACATGCTTCAGCTTCCCCAAACAGAACTTGCGAAACGCGATACTAGTCGGTGTGGTGTTTGACTTCGGTGGGGGTTGTACCTATAATTGAACGCGGCTTGAAGAAAAGCGAAGGGAAGGTAGGCCTGCTGGTGTGGGCACCGGACTTCAAATCCGGGTTAGGGGCTGCGAGAGCAGTCCTGGGTAGGTTCGATTCCTGCACCTTCCCGCTAACCGCTAAGGCGGTCGGTTTCGGGTTTCTGGTTCCTGGTTTCTGGTTAAAAGAAGAGTGGGAATCCATAGTGCGGCGTAACAGCAACCAAACAAAGAAGAGGCAACGGGAACCACGGATTTTCACTGATTGCACGGATTTGGGAAGAGGAAAAATCAGATATCTTAGAACACTCTTGTCCAAGATAGTAGAGCGGAGGGTATTGCCTTATATGTCTTTCCTCTGCGACTGTCTGCGACTCGGGTCTGCGACCCCTCTACGGTTCAGTTTTTTCTTTCTTGGACAGCAGTGATTCGATTCTCTCTTTGCGCTCTTTGCGTCTTTGCGGTAAAACGAGTTCGTGGAGGAAAACGGCTTGATTAACGCGGGAGAGTGGGTCTATAAACATTCGTTGCGGAAGCCCAATGCGACGGCTGTTGTTGCCGACGAGAAGCGGCTCTCGTATGTCGAACTGAACACGCGCGTGAACCGCCTCGCGCACACGCTTGCGAGCATGGGAATCAAACAGGGCGACCGGGTAGCCGCGCTATTGTTCAACTCGAACGAATACGCCGAAACCGTCCTTGCACTCGCGAAGTTGGGCGCGATAATCGTTCCGCTCAATTACCGGCTGGCGCCTCCGGAACTTGAATATATATTGAACGACAGCGGCGCGCGCATACTGGTCTATGGACAGGAGTTTTCGTTCGTGTACGAGGCGTTGCGCGAGAAAGTCGGAATCGAAAAATACATCTGCGTCGGCGGCGAGGCGACTACGCCAGTCGAAGACTACGAAGAACTCCTTGCGAAGGCATCTGATTCTGAGCCCGAAACCGCGTCGACAGGTATTGACAGCCCCCTCATCGTGATGTACTCGTCGGGCACAACCGGCCGCCCAAAGGGCGCCATTCTCACCCATGGCAACGCTATGTTCGCCTCGTTGAATGCGATCCAACACATGGGGACTGCAGGCAACGTGCTCATCTCTGTGCCCATGTTTCATGTGGCCGGTCTTACGTCGCAGGCGCTCCCGACAATCTATCGCGGACAAACTATCGTGTTTCAGCGCTATTTCGACCCGGAGCATGCGCTACGGTTGATCGAGCGCGAGAGAATCCGGGCGTCCTTATTGGTGCCGGCGATGCTTTTGTTCATGTCGCAGGTGTCCAGCTTCAAAGAGTACGATCTGAGTTCCATCGAATCGATCTTTGTCGGCGGGGCGCCGGTCCCGCTGCCGCTTCTTCGCACCTACCTCGGTCGGGGCGTGATGATGCGTCAGGGTTTCGGGATGACGGAGAGCAGTGGCACCGGGATCGTGCTCGACCCCGAGGACGCCGAGCGAAAAGTCGGCTCGTGCGGCAAGCCGATGTTCCACTGCAACGCTCGCGTCTGGGATGAAAAGGACAAAGATACGAAGCCGGGCGAGATCGGCGAACTCGTTCTGCGCGGACCGGTCGTGATGAAAGCTTACTGGAATCTGCCACAGCAGACGGAGCAATCATTCACTAATGGCTGGTTCCACACGGGCGACCTCGCGAAAACAGATGAAGAGGGCTACATTTATATCGTCGACCGGAAGAAGGACATGCTGATAACCGGCGGGGAAAACGTGTACCCCGCCGAGGTCGAGGAAGTGATCATAGCGCACCCGAAGGTGGGCGAGGTCGGAGTCATTGGCGTGGCCGACGAGAAATGGGGCGAGAGCGTGCGCGCAGTCATTGTCCCATTGCCCGGGCAGACTCTCACGGCTGAAGAAATACAGGAATTCTGTAAGGAAAGACTTGCGAAATACAAAATCCCAAAGTCGGTCAAATTCGTGGAAGAACTGCCTCGCAATCCGGCGGGAAAAATTCTCAAGCGAGTGATGAGAGAGGAATACGGCGAAGCGTAGCTTCGGTTCCGGGTTTCGAGTTCGGGGTTTCTGGTTTGAAAAAGATTGAGCCTCGGCCCGCCAACTCTTCTAACGGTCCTCTTCCATGGTTGTTACATTCTCTGATTCCCGCTCGGTTGAACTGAAGCTCGCCAGAATGCCTCGGTAAATCGCGTCGGCCTCTTTACGAGCAGCTTCTGGATGCCTTAGCGTACCCTCCGTTTCGCATGCAGACGGATCAGGCCCAAGCACGATGACGGCGACACCCGATGTGTGCGTGACCACCATGGCCGAACTCGTTCCGACGTATACACTTTCGGCTACACCTTCCTCTTTCAACGCGGTCGCAATCGCGTCGGCAAGACGCCCGCCCCGCTCACTTGAGGCGTAATGCATAACGCAGACATCTTCCGCCGGCTGGTCGATATACAACTGATCCGTTACAAGCGCCGGGCCGGCATTCTGACTACCGTGACCAATGGATATGAACCACTGGGCGCCTGCCTTCTCGGCGAGTTCCACGCGGCGAAGCGCGCTTAAGGTCTCGTCGGATTCACGGGTCAAAACGATGTCGGCGCCCGCCGCGCGCAGAAGTCTCGCGAGATAACTCGCCACAAGCAGGTTCAAGTCTGACGCGCGAAG
The DNA here is from genome assembly GCA_964450145.1 of uncultured bacterium. Lineage (GTDB taxonomy): Bacteria > Abyssobacteria > SURF-5 > SURF-5 > SURF-5 > JACRIR01. Next base: position 16,442 of record CAYVDS010000060.1, on the reverse strand, counting down.
G
>CAYVDS010000060.1:12849-16431 GCA_964450145.1 uncultured bacterium | reverse complement strand
CCCGCCGAATTGTGGGTCTATCACGAATTTCTGCCCGAAAAAAATCCCGCCTGCGACTGGTTCGAGTTTCACATATTCGACGCCATCCGGCTCGACAAAGCTGATTTCTCGAGCCTCGTAGCCCGCCCGCGAGAATCTGACGCCCAAGCCTTCGACCTTATCATTCACGATGGCGAAATATCCGGTCCGATCGGTGTAGCCTGCCGGTCTGCCGCCGATCTCGACGAGCGCCAAGTCGACGGGGAGATTTGTCTTGGCGTCGCGCACAGTCGCGACGAAGATATCGGGCGCACCTTTCGTAACCGCCAACCGTACGGTTTGGGTCACGCCGGACGAACTTACCGTCACCGGTATCTCGCGCACTGCTTTATTGTTGGACGCTTCGCCGTTTGTTGCCGCGCCACTCGCAGCGGGCCCGCCCAAAGGAGTCACGAACGCTATGGCTTCGCCGCTTCGCGTAACCGCAGTGGATGGAGAAACTCGGCCACCCACAGCCTTGAAGTCTACCACCGTTCCATCAGCAACAGGCGTCAAATCGGCATCGAACACCGTGACGGACAGGCGAACAGGCTTCGCGGTTCCGGCGCGCACGGCTTCGAAATTCGGCTCGACGAAGATGTGGGCGGGCGGCATCGATATCTCGATTTCGCGCTTTTCCTCTCTGGCCGAGTTCCCGTTCACATTTCGAATTGAGAGTCGGACGGTGTGCTTCCCGTTGCTCAGACGCCGAGGTGGCAGGTAACTGACAACAGATGTCGCTTTGTTGTAATTCGGCTGAGCCGGCTTGCCATCGATGAACATCGCCGCCGTCTGGGAGTCTATCGGAGCGCCACGGTCGTCGATGACCCTCGCGGTGAAGAGCGGACGCGGATCATCGCGAATAAGACCCCTCGGCTCCATATCCTCAATTCTCGGCACGCCTCTCGAGAAGTATTCGGCGATACCAAAAAAATATGCTTGCGCTTCGACGCGCTGCATCGGCGAGAGGCCGAGCTTGAAGGCGTTGTCCGCATCCGAAATATACGAAGGCTCGCCGAGCACAGCCGTTGCCGGACTTTCCCTGAGCACGTGAAAATTGCCCGGCAGGATGGCGCTGTCCGGCTGTTTGAGACTGAGGGCCAGTTGTCGGTGAATGCACTTTGCCAGATCGAGCGACGGCCCGGGATCGCTCAACTTGAAATAGGTTTCGAGAGAATTCTTCTTTCTGTTGGAAATCGCATCGGCGTTGTGATGGACCGACACGAACAGGTCGGCTTTGTGCAAGCGGGCAAAATCCACTCGCGCTTGCAAGTCTTTTTTTAGGTCGATGTCTGCGCCCTGATAGACGTTCGCGTCAGCCATGCGCGTGAGATGAGCCTCGGCTCCAGCGTTGGTCAACATCCCCCACAGATACAGCGCCACACCCAGATTGACATCGGCTTCGCGGAGGTTGTTCGACCCGACCGCGCCGCCGAATATTCCGCCGTGACCCGGGTCAATCACGATCCGTTTGCCTTTCAAGGCCTCAAGATTGATTTCCGGCGGCAGTTGCCGCAGTGCGAACTGGCCGTAGTCGAGGGCGGCCTGAGGTGTCACCTGCGGCTGCGGCTCAACTTTCGGAGGAAGCGCGACCGGCGGTTCGGTGGGAACTGCCTTTGGCCTTGGAGTGCATGCAACAAAAAGAAACAGGAAGGCGAAAGGTAAAAGGAACACAAAAACGAAAGGGCGACGTCGCCGTGCGCTCGGCATTCGACAAAGCCGTGCATTATGGGTTGGTGAGGTTTCTTGAGTCATCATTCATCACTCATCATTCATCATTTCCTTTTGGAAGTGTCTAAAGCGCCTAAAGTGAGCTAAAGTGTCTAAAATGAAAAGCATCTGGCTCAGTTGGCATCAGTTGTGTCCCGGCATTTCCGCCTTTTTTGCTTTTTGGCTCGCTTTCGCCTTTGCCCTTTCGCCTATTTAAGGCACAATCTTGCCGAGCACGACCGCATGCGAGGCCCCTGTCGCCGATGGAACATTCGATGGGTTCCCGCTGATAGTTTCATTTGCGAGGATGGCGAACCCGATGGCCTCCTTTGCATCCGATGGGATGCCGAATTCATCCGACAGCCGGATTGGAACAGGCGCAAACAGCTTTTGCAGCAATTCTACCAAATAAATGTTGCAGCCGCCACCTCCGCTCAGAATGACTTCTTCGACATCGAATTTCGGAAAAACAAAGAGATCGTAACTCTGCTTTATTGAATACGCCGTGAACGCAGTAAGAGTCGCGAGTATGTCAACACGGTGGTCCGCTGGCACCGCGGAGATGAGTTTTCGCGCCAGTTCGCCCCCGAAAAGCTCGCGGCCCGTTGTCTTCGGCGGCGGGATACTGAGATATGGGTGTTCGAGCAGTTCGCGGAGAACCTCATGGTCAATCTTTCCGGTGCGGGCGAGAGCCCCGTCACAGTCGTACTGGCGTTCGCCACCCGTTATCGCTCGCACACACTCGTCTATGAGAATGTTTCCCGGACCTGTGTCAAACGCAAACACGCCGTCGAGACGAGGCGTAACGACTGTCACGTTCGCAATTCCGCCAATGTTCTGGAGAGCGCGGACCCTTCCGGGATTCCTGAACAGAATGAAATCCACGTACGGGATGAGCGGGGCGCCGTATCCGCCCGCAGCCACGTCGCGCACCCGGAAATCAGCGACGGTAACTATGCCCGTGCGCTCGGCTATGACGCACGGCTCGGCTATCTGAAGAGTCGAACGGCATGAAGACCGGGCATCGGGGAGATGATAGATGGTCTGTCCATGGGAGCCGATGAGATGGACGTCGCCGGACTTGAGTTTTGCCGTCCGGATTACTTTTAGAGCGGCTTCGGCAAAAATCTCGCCGAGCCGGAAATTCATCTCGCATACATGCCTCGTCCTGCCGTTTTGAAGGTTACGCACCGCGTTCGCAGTATCGGACAGATAAGGAACCGTCTCGAAGGCCAGCAATTTCACTTGCGTGTCGAGGCAATTCCCTTCGATCTCGACAAGAGCGGCATCGACGCCATCGGCGGAAGTTCCGGACATCAGGCCCACAACCAACCGTTTCTTGAGGCCCATTATTTCAATCAGCCGTTTCATTTCTTCTTTTCTTCATCCACAGATTTCTCTTGGCGTGCGTTCGACCTGCAACCTCTCCTTCCTTTTCACCGTTTCCCCCTTTCCCCCCTTTTTGTCTATTTGAGTTTGACCGGCAGCTTTCCTTTCGCCTCACATTCGCCGAAAATGACTTTGACCAGGGCCTTCAACGAACATTCGCGAAAACCATACGTCGCTATGCATATGCGCGCCTGCGAAATGAACACGAAGTCATAAGGGTCGCGTACTGCGGCAACCACCGTCGGTTTGCCAAGTCCGAGGAGCGCGTCAACGAGGTCTTTCTGAGCGGGATATTGGTGGAGATTGTATGTGAGAATCAAAAGCGCGTCGGCATCGGCGCACGTTTTAGAGCATCCACGTATCTCATTTGGAGTCGGGTTCACACCGACCTTGTGGTATTTAACGCGCGGGTGGCGGCGCTCAATTTCCGCGAGCAGCACCCCATGCGGTTCGGCCTTTTCCTCC
>CAYVDS010000060.1:0-12839 GCA_964450145.1 uncultured bacterium | reverse complement strand
CGTCGAAGGCCGGCGCGATAACCATGAGTTTATCGGATGCCGCAAGTCTGAGTGGAATCACCAGCCCTTCGTTTTTCACAACCGTGACCGCTTCGACCGCTATAGTTTCGCTGAGGTCTTTCTGCAACTCAAATTCAGGCAAGACTGCGGGGCTACTCTTCAGACTATTCTTGACGCGAGAAATCTTTTCCAGCGACGCATGAACCATTTCCTCGGGAATCTCGCCGGTCTCGATTGAGCGGGCAAGCGACTCTATCGCTGCAACTTGCTTCTCGCGGGTATGACAAATCAAAAGCATGTTTGCGCCAGCGGCGATTGCCTTTGAAGTCGACTGGGCCGGCGCGAGCGCCTTTTCCACAGCGGCCATTTCGAGGCAGTCGGTTATGACAATCCCCTTGAATCCCATCTGCTCGCGTAGCAGATTCGTCAGGATTGGCTGAGACAAAGTCGCCGGAGCACCCGAGTTATCAAGTCTCGGATATGAGCAATGCGCGGTCATTATGAATGCAACCCCGGCTTCAATCGCGGAGCGGTACGGCACAAGCTCGCGTTGTTGCATGTCCTCAACAGTCGCGTCGACCGCGGGCAGTTCATTGTGCGAATCGACTTGCGCTTCGCCCAGTCCGGGAAAATGCTTCGCAGTTGCGCAGAGTCCGCTTTCCTGTGTTGCTTCTAGCATCGCTGAACTCAGCCGCGCGACGAGAGCGGGGTCGGACCCGAACGAGCGGGCGCCGACGCCCGGGTTACGTGGATTCGAACTTATATCGAGCACCGGCGCAAAGTTCACATTTATTCCAAGACTCGCGAGTTCATTCGCAGTTATGCGTCCCGCCTCGCGAGCGAAACGTTCCGACCCGGTCGCTCCCAGCGCCATGTTTCCCGGAAAGACGGTGACTCCATCGGTTATCCGTGCGACTGCCCCGCCTTCCTGGTCAATCGCGATGAACAGAGGGGTGTCACTGACGCTGCGTCTGAGTTCATGCAGTTTTTCGCAGACGGCGCGCGCGTGGGCGGCGTCCTTCACGTTGCGGGAAAAGAGGATTATTCCTCCGACGCGGTAGCGGCAGATGAGCTCGCTCGCCGCCATCGGGTCCGTCCCCGGATAGCCGACCATGAAGAGTTCACCGACTTGTTCCTTGAGTTTTGCCATCATCGTTGTCTCTTTTGCGGTCACACTTCAGGCGCTTCAGCACACTTGCGGCGTTGCTCGAAAGATGCGACCGTCTGTTATTCTAAGCGAAGAATCTCTACATATGAGCCCAAATTTATGCGAAAAATAGAGATTCTTCGTCGCTCGGGTCCGCGACCCTTCGCTCCTCAGAATGACAGTTGTTGTAGAATTTACCTGAGGAGGTATTATTTCGGCAACGCGCCGTTTAGGCGCGTCGAACCTGCCGCTTTTCCCTAGCGATGATTATCCTTCATACAGAAAATGCTTCGCCCTGAGCGTTTCAAATTGGCGGTGCGAGTCTTTCCATTTCTCCATAATCTCGGCCGGCTCACCACCGGCGCAAATGTCGCGCCGGAGGGTGTCCGTGCCCGCAACCGCATCGAAGTGCTTCTGATCCCACCGCAACTCGCTTGAATGACGCGAGGCAATCGCAGAGAGCAGCGCAACAGACAGAGCGACCGGATCAGCGTTCTCCCTATCATCCACGCTCACAAACAGGCCGACGCATTCCGTCCCTGCATATTTCGACTGAGCAGGAGAGAATTTCTGTGGCGAAAGAGCGAACCCGGCAAGCCATCGGCTGTCAACTCGCTTCAAGATATCAGGGTCGAGCCAAGGGGCCCCAATGAGTCGAAAAGGCGCAGAAGTTCCGCGCCCTTCTGAGATATTTGTTCCTTCAAACAGACACGTTCCCGCATACAAAATCGCGGATTCGGGCGAGCGGATCGCCGGAGAGGGTGGTATCCATCGCAGGCCGGTGTCGGCAAAATACAATCGACGACGCCAACCGCTCATCCTGATCACCGCCAAGTTGGCGCTTATCCCGAATGAATCGTTCAGCAGCAATGCGAGCTCACCTATGGTGAGCCCATACCGCAGCGGGATCTGATACATTCCAAGAAAGCTCGCGAACCGGGGATCGAGAACGGGGCCTTGCACCATCAAACCGGCAAGGGGATTGGGACGGTCAAGCACGACGAACAACTTCCCGAATAGCGCTGCCGACTGCATAGCGAGAGCCATTGTCCAAATGTATGTGTAGCATCGGACTCCGACATCCTGCAAGTCATACACAATGGCGTCGATATCCTCGAGCATCTCGCCGCTGAGCTGATGCGACTCATTATACAGGCTGCGAATCGGAAGCCCTGTATCGGCGTCAAACGAATCCGCCACTTGTTCGCCGGCCTCGACATCGGTCTTGTATCCGTGTTCGGGCGAGAAGATGCATTCGACGTGTATACCGGCATTGGTAAGCAGAGAAAGCGTTGGCTTGCCTTGTTCGTTTGCGCTTGCAGAATGCGCAATCAGCCCGATGCGGGCGCGATCGAGAATGCCGCGCTCCGACTCCAGCAACCGGCTTACTCCGAGCTTCACCATCACGGATTGGTCACTCATACAGTTTCCCCTTAATTCGGGGACATGATGTCCCGCCTGAGGCGGGATGTCCCCGAATTAAGCGAAACAAAGACCAGTTTCTCAAAAGCGAAGCAATCTTAGTTTGTTCCCTCTCGCCTTTCGCCAAAGCGAAGAATCTCATGATCACTCATACAGCTTCTTGATCTCGGCGCCGGAGAAGTAATGTTTGAGAATCTCGTCATAAGTGAACCCGCGCAGGCCCATCCCCTCTGCGCCCGCCTGACACATGCCGACTCCGTGTCCCCACCCGCCGCCGTAGAAGGTGAACGAGACCGGCTTGCCGCCGCTTCGCTTTATCTCGACGACAAACATCGAGCTCTTGATTCTGCCTAGCACGCGTCTTATCTCGAGTTCTTTTGTTACCGTGACGGTACCGCGAGAGCCGACGATTTGGATACAGAGGACCCGGCCCGATACACCGCGCCGCAAAACCTTGATGTCCTTTACAGTTCCGACGTTGAGGCTCCTGTTGACTATCTCGTTCATTTCGGCCGCAGTGCGCTTGACTTTCCAGCGGAAGTTGCCCATGTTCCCGGTTCGAGGGTCGCCGCAGTATGCGTGAGGTGTTTGCTTCAGCCACTTGCTCAATTGTGATTGCCCAATGGGAAAATCATAACGTTCGGCGTTGCTATAGAGGTCGCGGACTCCTCTCAACGCGGAATTCGGCCGCGATGACCAGACGCTATCGTTATTTTCGGTGTGGCCGCCGCAGTTGGCGCTGTAAACAGCGTCAATCAAGGAGCCTCCCGACATGAGCACCTCGCCGCGGGTCGCGTCAGCGGCCGCATCCGTGCGCGCAGTCCTGCGCTGCATGCCTCCGAACTCCTGGCAATGCTGCGAGGCGCAGAAATCATATGGGTCGAATGCGTGTTGAATCCCGAGTTTCGCCATAGCTTCGGTCCGGGCCGCCACCGCCTGCGCTTTGAGGGCTTCGTCAGGCGCGCTCAATCTGATTTCGACCGGCACGACGCCTTTCACGTACTCCTCGAGGGTCACCTCGTTGATAACGGCCAGAGCGCCTTTCTTATCGACAACAATTTCGAGAGGACTCAGGTAGCTCCGATCCTCGTAGTTGCCGGAACTCCAGAATCCCGTGCCGAACGGGACATTGGCGATTCTAATTGGGGCCTTGCTCGCGATGATCACGCGTGAATCGGCATACGCCCGAGGCGCACCCGTCTCGTCTACCAACTCGATATTGGCGCGCGGAGCGATCACGCTCTCATCGATCACCCAGCACGATACGCCGCGGTCGAGTAGCTTCTGCCTGAACGCCTCGGCGGATTTCTTATCTTTGAAGCTGCCTAAGGCCACCCAATAGACGGTGGTGTCGGCGGCAGTCCCATCAGCCTGAACGATAGGCCCTCCGGCTTTCATCACCCTAACGGTATAACCGTCGTTCCTCCACTTCTCCGCATGCTCCATTGCCTTCTCATATTCGGTGGCCGTGAACGTGGCAACTCCCACGGGATACATTCGGACTGATACGCGAGCGCTGCGGGGCTTGAACTGGATGGCTGAGCCCGGCTCAAGCCGCATAAGGTTATCGCCAAAGCTCAATACGAGTTCTCCCTCACACTTGACCTTTACCGACTGGGCATCGCCGAAAATCAACACCCGCACGGGAGGCTCCATCGGCTCCTTTCTCGGCTCAATCTTCTTGGGCTCAATTATGGGAATGCTCGCCTGCGTCTCCGTCGCTGTAGGTTCCGGCTCCCGGCGGGTCTCCTTCTCCGCCTGTATCGCCGCGGGCTTGGGAACTTCCGGTTTTGCAGCTTCTGCAGGCGGAGGCGGCGCATTGGGTTCCGCCATGCAGGCAGGGGTCTCGGACGGTTTGATTGCCTCCGGCGGCGCGACCGGGCATGCAGTTACTAACGCGTTTTGAGAAGGCGGCGCTCCAATGACAGTTTTTGCGGGATCAGGACGGCGTGCGCACGAGCCAACGAAAAACGCGATGAGAACCATTGGCAAGCTCAGCGCCAACCTACGTTTAAGCTTGAATAAATCGATAAAATTCAATGTATCGCTCCTTGTTCAGTCTCATCCTTTGAGTGCGCCCATTCTCACGTCTCTGACAAACATCTGTTGGAAAATCAAAAACACGCCAAACATGGGTAGCGACGCGACGGTGGCGCCCGCCATTAGCAGACCATAATCGAGCGCCTGTTTGTCTTGCAGCGTCGCGAGGCCGACCGTAAGCGTATACGTCTCCGCGCTGTTGAGCACCAGCAGCGGCCACAGGAATGAGTTCCAATTCGATATGAACAGGAATATCGCAAGTACGCCCAAGGCGGGCGCACAAACCGGCACAATGACGCGGATGAATATTTGCATCTCATTGCATCCATCCATCCTCGCCGCTTCCTCAAGCGCCGTCGGAATGGTCAACATGTACTGCCTCATGAAGAATATTCCGAACGGGCCGGCAAGTCCGGGCAGTATCGCCGCCCAAAGCGTGTCTACGAGGTGCAATCTTACCATCATGATATAGAGGGGCACAACAAGAATCTGCGCCGGGACCATCATGGTTCCGATGATAAGCCAAAATAGCGCCCTTCGGCCCGGAAACTCCTTTCTTGCGAGCGCGTATCCCGCCATGCTGTCGAACAGCAACTGGCCGAGGGTGATTACGAGGCAGATGATGAACGAGTTAAGAGTCCAGCGAAGCACGGGAGCGGTCGTGAAAAGCTGCGCATAATTAGAAAGAGTAAGCCCCTTCGAGTTGAGAATAGGCTGCGCCGAGCCCAGCTTGTCGGCTGGCCAGAACGAAGTATAGAACATCCAGAATGTGGGGAAGACGGAGATGAAAGCACCGGCAACAAGGAGGATGACAATCGCTGAGTAAGGCTTCCTAAGCGTAATCTTGGATTTTGGATTTTGGATTTTGGATTGCACGCCTAACCCCTTAATTAGTACTCAATCTCCGACTTGAAGAACCGATATTGCAGCACCGAGACAAACATGATGGCGACAAATAGAATCAGCGACATCGCCGAAGCCACGCCGAAGGCAGAGTCACGAATCGAAGCGGTATAAATCCTGTGAACAACCACCTCGGTGGCGTAACCCGGTCCGCCGTCGGTCAAAACCATTACTTGTGCAAACACCTGAAACGACGCGACGGTTATGGTGAGCGCAAGAAATAAGGTCGTGGGTCTGAGCAGCGGAACCGTTATGTGCCGCCATTTCCTGAAGACCCCGGCCCCGTCAATCTCACCGGCATCATAGAGAGACGTCGGTATCGCGTCGAGCGCGGCTAAATACGTGAGTATCGGCCCCCCCGGAGGCCGGGCGACACTCGTCAGAATAACGCTCCAGAGCGCGACGTGCGGGTCGGTCAGCCAGCGCACTCCGGGCAGCCCAAGGAAGTTCGCGAGCGTATTGAACAATCCGAAGTTCTCGTTGAACATCCAACGCCAAACCATCGCGATAACGACCACGGACGCTACGCCCGGCAGATAGTATGCGCCGCGAAAGAGCGTGCGCGCTCTTTGCGACAGCGGATAGATAAGGCTTGCAACGACCAGCGCAGAGAACAGGTTCGCAGGAACGACTACAGCGGAATAAATCAGCGTGTTCCATGCGGCCCGAACGAAGGCTGTATCCTGGAAGGCCGACCGCAGATTCTGTAGTCCCGCCCAGCCAGAAGAATTCTGCGCAACAGAATAATTTTGAAACGAAAGGACGGCCACCCAACATAGAGGAAAAAGCATGAAGACCCCGAATACGGTGAATGCCGGGCACAGGAAAGCGAAGGCGGATGCCGCCGTCGTTCTGCCTCTCACAACGCGTACCCGTCGCGCAAGAAGCGTCGCGCAGATCATAAGTATGAGGCCCATCCCAAAAACCGCTGAGATTATGAAGACCATGCGATCTTGCCGCCTTGCTGTTTGCGCGTTTGCCCCGCGCTCCGACGACCTTCCTGTGACCTCCGCTATCTGCCTGACTCCGTCGGCCAGCGCTGCGTCAACCGGTTTCTCGCCCAGCAGCGCAAGTTGGAATTCACGCTGAAGCTTTTCGTCGACCTTTGCCCAATCCGCATGTCCCGGAACCGTTTGACCGGCCGTGATGACCGCCTGCGCGCGCGCCATTAACTCGTCGCCCTCGTAAATGTTTCCCGCCGATTTCCGCGAGGGGAACACGCCGTAGAGTGCGAGGTCCTTTTGCGCTTCGGCCCTGACCAGAAATTTCGCGAATTCCATGCAGAGGTCTCGTTTTCCCGGGTCGGTCTGGCGCAGAATGATGAAGCCGGAAGTCCCGATGAAGGCGCGGGCGGGATGCGAGGAGTCAGGAGATGGGTAGGGACGCATATCGAATTTGAAACCGGGGATTTCTCGGAGTTTTGGAATCGCCCAAATCCCCCAGGGAGCAATTGCTATGTCGCGCCGGCTCGTGAATTGCTGCCACATTGCCTCGGAGTCCCACGCCGCGCATTGGATGGGCGCGACACGCTCTTCGTGAATCAATTTATGAAGCCGCTCGAGGCCGACGCGGGGGTAATCGATACCCCCCTTTGCCAAAGGGGGGACATTCGCGTGAGGCGAAAATGGGGACAGACCCTTCGTTTCGGGTCTGTCCCCATTTTCCCCTTGTCCCCGGAATATTGAGGGCACTCCGTCGGGAAACAGGAAAGGCCACACGCTCGTGTCGCCGGGACTTACAAGGAATCCGAATCCATACGTGTCGGTCTTGCCGTCGCCATCGACGTCGCGAGTGAGCGTACGGGCGACCTCGAGGAATTCGCCATAGTTCCAGTTCTCGGTTGGCGGCGACGCTCCGTATGCGTCGAACAGATCAAGATTCAAGAACATGACGCTGCCCGTGAGGTACCACGGCCAGCCGTAGAGTTTTCCGTCATACGTAAATGCTTCGAGCGCCGGTTCGAAAAAATCGTCTTTCTCGATGGGGGCCATGTATCCGTCAACCGGCTCGACCAGTCCCGCTTCGATAAGTTGAACCGGCAACATTCCGGTTATGATGTCGGGGCCGACCCCCGCCGCAATTGCGATTCTCTTCTTGTCCTCGCCTCGGTCCCACGTAAGCTCCGTCAGCTCGACTGAAACGCCCGCATGAGTCCTTTCGAACTCGGCTATCTGTCGTTTTGTCCAAGCGAACCGGTCGACGGAATCCGGACTTTCGCGCCAGCGCGGACACTCCCATATTTTGATGGTAAGCGGCTTCTGTGCGGGGCCGCAGCCGAAAACCGCGATCAAAGGAACGAGTACAAACAGGAAAAGGACGACAATACAGAACAGAGTCGCAGGGAAGGTCACTCGGGGTTGAGCGGTTTCATTGGAACTGCGTGCGGGACGTACCATCACGGCAATCTGGCTATAAGGTCTTCTTTGATAAGAAATTCGCCGTTATCGAGTATCAGCCGAACGCCTTCTGCAGTCTTTTCATATGATTTCACCCTCATGGTGTTGCCGTTCTTTAGATAGATAGTCACGTAGTTGCCGGACGCAGAAGGCTTTGGCGCCATGGGGTATGATACGACCACGCGGGTCTCAATCTCTTCTTGTTCTTCCACCTCGATTTCCGGCAGATAATCCATGGCGGGCTTCTTGTTCAGCGCGACTGTAAGCCTCACAGGTTTCGAATCATACTTGTACTTTTCATAGTACTTCAGTACTTTGGGCACGTAGTTCTTGGTCTCCTTATAAGGCGGTATGCCGCCGCATCTCAAAACGGCGCCGGGTCCGGCATTGTAAGCGGCGAGAGAAAGCTCGATGTCACCGTTGAACAGCTCGAGCATCCGCGACAAATACTGAACACCTCCCCCGATGTTCTGTATGGGATCGAAGATATCCTCGACCTGCATCTCCAAGGCGGTCGAGGGCATAAGCTGCATGAGACCGCGGGCGCCGGCAGATGAGACGGCGTAAGGGTTATAATCGGATTCAGCCTTTATCACCGCTTTGACAAGCGCAGACGATACTCCATATTGGCGCGCATATATTTTAATAATCTCCTCAAGGTCAAAATCCTCGGTCTGTGGTTCGCCCTTGACTTTCTTCACGACTGTCTCTCTCTTGATTTTCTTTATCGGTTCATAATTGATGAGGACGTAATCGTCTCCGACGTCCTTGGCATTGCTCGTGAGGAGCAGAAGCCCGGAACTATGCTCATATATGAAAATCTTCGGACTCTTCCCCTCTTTCCCGTAAAGCGAGCGCGGCACCTTACGCTTTGCAACGGACTGCTTGTCGTCTGGTTCAGGTTGGCGCGCGACATAGTCGTCACATGTGCGCTTGCGGTCTGTAATCGAGGCAGACTGTGGATCAACCCGTTTGGCAAGGTCGTATATCTGTTTTGTCTGGCCGCTGCAAGAGAGATTGAAGAAGTCTTGCCCCACGAGGGTCTGAGTGAGAGGAATCCGGCGGCCCTCCCGTTCGAGCGCCTCCAGCGCGCCATGCACGTCCTCGAGGTAGCCTTTCTCCGATGAATACCGTATCTGGCTCATGTAATAGTCCAGCCGGTCGCGGGCAGGAATCGCCATCGGCTTGGGCTCTTTCGACAGGATGGTCATCCACACGTTTACGACAGCCTCAACCCCGCGCCTGAATGATGGGGCGACCACCTCGTCTCTACACGCCCGATACCCTCCGCCGGAGAGATACTTGTTCTTGACGTAATTCTCCGATTTCCGCGCCTCGCTCGATTTGCGATCGATGTAGCTGTCGGGGTACGCGAGACACATCGCGGAGACATTGCGGACCTTGAATGAATCAACATCGCCTTCAATGTCTTCCTCGAGTTTTCCCTGAAGCACCTTGTCCGAAGGGTCGGGCGAGCAGGAGAACGGCAACGTCGAATCGGCGACGGCTCGACTGAGCAACCCGAGGCGGTAGGCGTAATAGTGAGAAAGCTCGTTGCCATCGTGCGGAAGAAGCATAAGCAACTGAATGTCGGCCGTAGGGTCGGCAGATGGCGCGCCATTCTGGGCCGGGCTGATGGAATTATCTTCCGCGGCGGCCCCAAGAACGTCGCCTTTGTAGCGGACAATTTTCGCGCGATATGGCGAAGGGAGTTCCTCGAGCGCAAGCTCTGCAATCTTGCGGTGCGCGCGTTCTCCCCATGCGGAGGCGCTGGCAGGAAGCAAGAGCATTGCGCATGCGAGCAGCACAGGACGCCAAAGCGGCCGCAACATCGACGCCGGCCTCGCCGCGAAGAGTCGCGTTGCGGCATGGGCACTCGTGTTCCGGCAGTATGGTTTCACGACGTTTCCCATCAGGTTAACGTGAAATACCTTCGCCGAAGGCGGCAAAGACCGTGATTCTGGTTGGGCCGCCCCCAACTTGTACCGTGTTGATTATGTTCAGACTGTCAGCGCTAATGACTGAGACGCTGTTGTCGAAACGATTTGTTGCGTAAATATTCCTGCCGTCCGGGCTGACCGCGACTCCGCTCGGCCCGTTCCCCAGCGTAACCTCTCGAATGAGCGAAAAGGTCTGTGTGTCGATGACGGAAAGCGACTGCGAAAGGAAATTGACGCAGTACAGATACTTGCCGTCGGGCGAAACATCAATCGCCTCGGGACGGTCTCCGACCTGCACGTCGCCGACAACTTCCGTGTTGGCCTTGAGCACATACACTCGATCGTCAATCGCGTCGCTTATGTAAACGGTAATGTCATCCGGGCTCACGACAACAGCGTTCGGCGAATGGCCTACTCTTCGAGTCGAGATAACCTGGTTGATGCGAGTGTCAATAATCGAGAGCGATGCCGAATCCCCGTTCACGCAATAGAGCCGCGTGCCGTCATGCGAAACAGCGAGCGCGATTGGGCCGTTGCCGACGTTGATGTTCGCAACCACACTGGTCTGCGTCACGTCCACAACCGCTATCGTCGAATTTGCGTCGTTTGTGACATACACAACCTGACCGTCCGGACGCACGGCCACTGCGCGCGGAGAGCTGCCAACTGGCACTCGCGTGACCGCGCCGTCGGCCTTAGAGTCGACAATGAGGAGCGAATCGCTGTACTTCACCGTTATATAAAGATTCCGGCCTCTGGGGTCCACGGCCACCTGTTCGGGACGATCCCGCAGGCTGAACCGCGAAACGATCTGGTTCGTTCGCGTGTCCATAACCGATATCTCGCGGCTGTCCTCATTGACGATGAGGGCGCTGTCGGGCGCGAGCCTCACCCCTTCGACCTTTTCGCCCAAAGCAATCGTCTTTCTTTCGAGCGCCGGCACAAGATGCGCGACATCGAAGCGTTCGTAACGCTCAGCGCCACGACCAGCTTCGTCGCGTGCGAATTCCGGCTCGCTTACGTCGCCGGTTTTACCCGGCTTGGCTTCAGACGGCGCAGCGACAAGCGGCGCAGCCGCAAGTGGCGAGCCTGCCGAGCTTGCAGCGGCGGCTGGAACTCCTTTAGTAGTGGGCCGAGCCCATCTGGCTTCTTTTTCGCCGGAGCGACTCTCGATTTCGTCCACGCCCTTTGGAGGTATTGCCGACGCGTCCGCACCTTCGGGGGAGGCCGACTCCTTCGCAGTTCCCGAGGGCTCTGCGATGGAGCCTGGGCCCGCGGGCAAGTTCTCAACCGTGGGTGTTGAAACTTGTGATATCGAGGGCTCGACTGCCTGGCTGGCCGCCGCAGGCCGCAAGTAAAAGTCCGGCGGCAGTATCACGAGTTGATTCGCTCCGCTTATGGTCACCACAAATGCAGCGGCGTCAGGGATCGCGGCGATCTGTGTTGGCGCCGATCCAAGCGTAACCGCCAAGTGATTGCCCGTTGACGGGTCAACAATCTCCAAACTACCGCTTCCCTTGCAGACCACAAATATTTTCGAGCCATCCGCGTTCGTCGTGACCGAGATCGGCCCTTTGCCAACCTTGATTTCGCGCGCGACCGAAAGTCGAGCCATATCAATCGAAAGCAGCCTTCCGTTGTGGTAATCCACAACAAACAGTTGGTCGCCCTTAGGAGAGAAAGCCATTGCGCGAGGGAAACCGCCTGTTTCCACGGTAGTGATAACTCTTTCCGCAGAAATATCCATTACCTTAACGGCCGCTTTCTCGCGAACCAAAACAAAAAGGCGACTTCCGTCAGGAGAAACCGCCAGCGCCTGTGGATAATCATCCAGCGGGAACGTCGCCGCAACTTTCCTCTCCGTCGTGTCGATCACGGACACGCTTCGTCCCATTACGTTGGCGACGTAGAGCTTCTTGTCGTCCGGCGAAAGTCCCACGGCCGCGGGGCCATCCCCAACTTCCACTTTCGCTTGAACGGTATCGTCCCGCGGGTCAATGAACCACACGTCTCGCGAAAAGAAATTGGCGACCGCCAAGAACGAATTGTCGCTCGCAACGGCGAGCGCTGAAGGTCCGTCACCGACCGAAACATCCTTCACTTTCGACAGCTTGGCGAGGTCGATGATGCTCAGGTTGTCTGAGTCGAAGTTGGCGACATAGGCATATGCCCCCTCGCGTGTTACAATCACGCCCCTTGGGTTTTCGTTGACGGCTATTGAAGTAAGCGGCAAGTTCTTTGCCAATGCGGGGGCCGCGGCAAGCAGGCTCAATAGGATGGCCAGAAAGACAAACGGAGATACTCTGCTCTTGCGGGAGAAAGCTCGTTTATGCCCCCTTGAATCTGCCCCGAAGTTTTGTAGGTGCGAATTTATTCGCATGGAAAAATGATAAAAGGTCTGAAAATTTATGCGAATAAATTGGCGCCTGCAATAGGCGGACTCAGATGGGTAATCACAAGACAGATTCCTTCCCCCCTTTGCAAAGAGGGGGTAAATGGGACTATCGGAAATTCTTGGCGTGTAAATTGTTCTATTTCGCAACGATACTCACCAGTTTTTTTGGAACCACAACGATTCTTTGCACGTTTTTGGAATTCAGATAACTCGCAACTCTCGAATCGTTCATGACGGCCTTTTTCAGGTCTTCCTCGCTGCAATCGGCCGGAACGGTAATATGGCTGCGCACTTTGCCGTTCACCTGGACGACTATCACCATTTCGTCGGCCTTGATTGCATTTTTGTCGTAGCCCGGCCATTGCGCCCGTAACAGGCTTTTTGAGTGTCCGAGCCGTAACCAGAGCTCTTCCGAAATATGTGGGGCCATCGGGTAGAGAAGCGCGATCAATTTCTCGAAAGCTTCTCTCAGCACGACGGGCCTTATGCTCTCGAGGTCCATCGTGTACATCGCGTTAATCATTTCCATTAGCGCGCTTATGGCGGTGTTGAAATGGAACCGCTCTTCAATGTCCTCTGTCACTTTCTTTGTGGTC
>CAYVDS010000059.1:18532-24903 GCA_964450145.1 uncultured bacterium | reverse complement strand
GGGCAGATTAGATGTTCTCGGTGATGTACGAGAATCACTGCATCGTGCTGGCGGCGCCGCAAGTCGGTCTGTCGAAGCGGGTGCTGGTAATTGACCTGCGCCAGGACAATCAGCCCGTCTATGTGATGATAAACCCTAGGATAACCAAGCGCGAAGGCGAAATCGAGGCCGAAGAGGGGTGCTTAAGCCTGCCCGAAGTGTTCGGACAAGTGAAACGAGCCGAACGTGTGCAGGTTTCGTACGTAGACCGCGAGGGAGAGGAACAGACTCTCGAGGCCGAAGGCATGCTTGCGCGCGCTATCCAGCACGAGATCGATCACCTGAATGGAGTGCTTTTCCCCGACAGAGTGAGCGAGACCCAGCGGAAACTTCTCGAACAAAAGCTGCGCGCTCTGGCGGAAGCGGCAAAAGAAAAGAGCAGGGAACATGGGCGGTGACGGCGGCGCAATAACAAAATTGGTGGAAGAGTTCCGCCGGCTGCCTGGTATCGGTCCGAAAAGCGCCCAGCGTTTGGCATTCCATATCCTGAACCTTCCGAAAGATGACGCCCTCCGGCTTGCGCGGGCAATCGTCGACGCAAAGGAAAAAGTTCGCTTCTGTTCCGTGTGTTGCAATATCACTGAGACCGACCCGTGCGATACCTGCGCCGACCCGAGGCGCGACCGCTCGGTCATCTGCGTGGTTGAGAAGCCGAGCGAGGCGGCCTTAATAGAAAAGGGCGGCAAATATCGCGGGCTCTACCATATCCTTCACGGCTCGATCTCGCCGCTCGACGGCATCGGGCCGGACGACATACGGATCAAAGAGCTGCTCGCAAGGCTTACGGACAAATCCGTCAGCGAGTTGATTGTGGCGACAAACCCTAACACCAACGGCGAAGCCACAGCGATGTATATCCGCGAGGTCGTCAGGCCGCTCGGCGTGAAAGTGACGCGCATCGCGCAGGGAGTGCCGGTAGGAAGCGACCTCGAATTCGCCGACAACTCGACGCTTGCCCACGCGCTCGAGGGGCGGAGGGAGATGTGACGGCGGACAGTGCAATGCGGGGGTTAATCGCTCAGTTCCTCGCATGGCTCGGAGTCGAGAAAGGACTCTCGAAGAACACGCTTCTCTCCTACGGGTACGACCTCGAGAGGTATCGCGAATTCATCCAGGAAGATGTTGGCGCTGACATCGCCGCGATCACTCGCCGCGATATCGTCGATTATCTCTTTATCTTGAAAGACCGGAAACTGTCAAGCCGTTCAATCGCGCGCCACGTGGCCGCAATCAAACAGTTCCACCGCTTCCTTCACCGCGAGAATCATCTCAAGAGCGACTGCACATCGAATCTGGACAGATTCAACATATGGAAGAATCTGCCCGGGACACTGAGCCGCTCCGAAGTTGAAAGGCTGCTCGTCCAGCCGAATCCCGCCGAATCGAACGGTATCAGAGACGCGGCCATGCTCGAACTGATGTATTCGGCGGGGCTCAGAATCTCCGAACTCGTCGGCCTCAAGCGTGAGGACGCGCTTCTCGACATCGGCTTTATCAAATGTCGCGGCAAAGGCGGGAAAGAGCGGCTGATTCCCATCGGAGAAGTGGCCGCTGACAAGCTTCGAAGATATCTTGAGAGTGCGCGAGACCGCGAGTCCGAATCACTCTTCATGACGCGACTAGGGAAACCGTTTTGCCGGCAGGGTTGTTGGAAAATGATTCACGCGCATATCCGAAACACAGGCATAAACAAACGAGTCACTCCGCACACGTTGAGACATTCGTTCGCAACGCATCTGCTCTCGGGAGGGGCGAATCTGCGCTCGATTCAGGAGATGCTGGGCCATGCCGATATCGCCACCACGCAGATTTACACCCATGTGACGAATGACAGACTGCGGAACACACATCAGCGCTGTCACCCGCGAGGATGATGGAAGACGGTTTCGATGCGAATAAATTCGCACCTACAAAGGTTTAAGCCAATTTGCCAATTACGGGACGGTCTCTAGGGGGGATTTTTCCGCTATGCCGTTCAGATGTGTTTCTTTCACAATTAGTCACGCCGGAGGCGTGGCCAGACGCACCTGAGATAATGTCCACCATCGAGACAAAAAAAATCGTTTTCGGGTATCCTAACCAGCCGTTGTTCGACGGTCTGAGCATCAGCGTCGGCAGCGGCGAATTTGTGGGACTCGTTGGCCCCAACGGTTCGGGAAAAACCACCTTCCTTAATTTGCTCACGCGCGTGCTGAAACCTTCGGGCGGCCAGATATTCGTTAACGGGAACGAATTAAGGACGTTGTCGGCGCGGGAGCTCGCACGTGCAATCGCAGTTGTGCCTCAAGAATCGGCCATCATATTTCCATTCACGGTGTCCGAGGTGGTACTCATGGGACGCGCCCCGCATTTGAAAACGATGCTCGAGCGCGATGCGGATTTTGATATCGCCGCGGAAGCGATGGAAATGGCCGAGGTCGCCCACCTGGCGGATCGCCCCATCACCGAGCTGAGCGGCGGCGAAAGACAGGGCGTGCTTATTGCGCGCGCCCTCGCACAGAGGTCTGGCATTCTGCTGCTCGACGAGCCTACCGCCTTCCTCGACATCAAGCATCAGGTCGACATCTACGATATCCTCGGGCGCCTCAACCGCGAGCGCAAAATGACCATTATTGCGGTGTCGCACGACTTGAACCTGGCGTCGCAATACTGCGAGCGCGTGCTCGTTTTCAGACGAGGTCATCTCATGTTTGACGGCCCTCCGCAAGAGGCGATCACCGCCGAGACAATAAGAGACGTTTACGGGGTTGACGTAGTGGTTCAAGAGAATCCGCAGAGCGGTCGGCCATTCGTTCTCCCTATACGGCGCCAGCCGAAAAACGGAGAGGCCGGGAGCAGCTCCCCATGAAAATCGTCCTTATCAATCCGCCGGAAATGATCGCCGGCGAGGAGCGTGGAACCGGCTTCGGCGCGCGAAGCTTTGTGAAACAGCTTCGGGTCCTGCCTCCCCTTGGGCTCGCCTACCTCGCGGCTGTTCTGAAAAATGCCTCGCATCAGGTCGAGCTCATAGACGCCAACGCTCTCAGAATCAGGCCGGATGAAGTTGTTCTAAAGACGCGCTCTCTGTCGCCGGAGGTCGTCGGCATCACGTGCGTGACTCCTCTCTTTCCGGTCGTGACTCAAATATGCAGATCGCTGAAGTCAGCTATCCCTTCAGTCCGAATCGTCGTGGGCGGCCCGCAGGTCACCATCATGCCCGAACTGACAATGGAGAACCCTGCATTCGATTTCGGGATCGAGGGAGAAGCCGAGATAACTTTTCCGCGCCTGCTCGATACCATCGCCAAAGGCGCCAGGCCGGACAGTCTCGGCGGCGTGCTCTTTCGCGAAGGCGAAAGAGTGGTGCGAACGGGCCCGGCTGAAGTCATGCCGATTGACGAAATACCGTTCCCCTTGCGTGACATCCTGCCGAACGACCGGTACTTCGATATGACCACGGAAGCGCGGCGCGTCTCTTCGATAATGACCGCGCGCGGCTGTCCCTATCGCTGTTCATTTTGCGAGCGCTACATCCGGGGCGGCCACTATCGGGCGCGGAGCGCCGAAAACGTCGTGGTCGAACTGCACGAACTCGTGACAAAATACGGCTGCACTGAAGTCGTCATTTACGATGACACGTTTACCGCGAACAAGAAGCGCGCGGCGGAGATTTGCGAAAAGATTCTGGAACGCGGCCTTAAGTTCCGGTGGGACTGCCGGACTCGCGTGGACTGTGTCGAACCGGAACTTCTGAAATTGATGGCTCGCGCCGGATGCTCGCGAATATCATATGGGGTCGAGTCGGCCGAGGCGAAAGTCCTCGGCCTTTTCAATAAGAAGATAACCGTCGAGCAGGTCGAACGGGCCTTCGCGTGGACCCGCTCGGCAGGGATCAAGATTCTGGCTTACTTCATGCTCGGCGCGCCCGATGAGACGCGCGATTCGATCGACAGAACACTCGCCCTCTCGCGCCGACTGAGCCCCGATTTCGCATATTTCTCGATTGTCGTTCCCTATCCCGGCACCGACCTCTACGACCACGCGCTCAGCAAAGGAATGATCCGTTCCGATTACTGGAAAGAATACGTGAGGAGCGAAGGCAGCGCGAAGGCGCCTCTGCCGATGTTCGCGCATGACGACGTCACGCGCGAGTATTTGGTTTCCGCGCTCAGGTCCGCTTACTTGCGTTTTTATGCGCGCCCGGGCTACATTGCGAGGAGATTCCGCTCGATAAAAAACCTTTCCGATTTGGCGTGGCACATCAAGATGGCGCGGGTAACGCTGATGACGTAGACACTGCGTGTATTCGGGGACACGGCGAGACCTTAATTCGGGGAACATGATGCCGCATCGTGTCCCCGAATTAAGGAAAACAATTGTCAGTGCTTTTTTCCATTAACTCCATCGCGTCCATTGCAATCTGCTCGCAAAACTTAGACAAGAACGGGGCTAAAATAGAATGTTCAAGGAATACGTCGGCAATCTGCATATCCACTCGAAGTACTCGGACGGGACTGCAACCATTGAAGAGATTGCGGCGGCCGCGCGGCGGGCGGGTCTCAATTTCGTAGGTGTCAACGACCACTTCAACCTGAAGGGCTTGCGCGAGGGAAAAGAAGGCTGGCGCGAAGAGGTGGCGGTCCTCATCGGCTGTGAGCTTAACGAAAGATACAATCATTTCCTGGCATACAATATAAATCGGGAAATCCCCTCCAATACGGCGAATCCCCAAGCCGTCATTGACGCCACGAGGGCGCAAGGCGGGTTCGGTTTTCTCGCCCACCCGTTCGAACTCGGCACTCCGCTGCATGACGGCGGCCACACATTCATTTGGAACCGATGGGACGTCACCGGATACACGGGCATAAGCATATGGAATTTTTCTTCAATCTGGAAGGGCAACGCGCGAACGACTCTCTCAGGGCTCTATTATTACTACAATATCGGGGCGGCTAACCTCGACCCGCTCGAAGAGACTCTGGCCAAGTGGGATGAACTCACCCAAACTCGAAGGGTCGTAGCTATAGGCGGGTCGGACAACCATGGCGTTAAACTAAAGAAATTCTTCGGACTCATACGCGGAAAATTCTTCGACTACGAATACGCTTTCCGGGCCGTTAACACTCACGTTTTGCTTCGAGGCGAGATGCCGAAAGACTTCGTGGAGGCGAAGCGCTCAATCTATGACGCGCTCAAAGAGGGGCGGTGCTTTGTCGCGTGCAGCCTCTTCGCCGACCCGCGAGGGTTCAAATTCGAAGCCGAGACGAAGAACGGCGCGGCGGCGGTCATGGGCGGGCAAATCTCGTTGAAGGACTCACCCACTCTTGTGGCGACATCACCCTCGCGCGGACTGATCAGATTCATTCATAAAGGCAGGGAGATAAAGTCGGAACTCGCGCAGAAGGCTTCGCTGAAAGTTGCCGAACCAGGGCCATACCGGGTCGAAGTAAGGCTGCCGCGCGCATTCGGAAAAACGCGCGCATGGATTTTCTCGAATCCCATATATGTGACGTGAACAGAAACAGAGAGACTGTCCCGCAATTGGCAAACAAGCGCCCCGCCGAGGCGGGGTAGGTGCGAATTTATTCGCATAATGTTGTCGGGCTTTTCTCACATCGCGCATGCGAATAAATTCGCACCTACAGAATTTCGGGAATGCGAAAATCTTCGCATTCATCATTCCGCATTCATCATTCATCATTATGTTGCGGGTCTGTCCCTATTTCTTACGTCGTGCAGGGTCTACAAAAATCGGGAACACGATGCGGCGCTTAATTAGGGGACATGATGCCTCATCGTGTCCCCGAATTAAGCAAGACATCTTTCTTAAGAGCGCCTTTCAACTGCTTATCATTCCCGCGAAGGCGGGAATCCAGATTGGGTTGTTGGCCGCTTGTTGAATGGCTTCCCGCTTCCTCGGGAATGGCGTAAGGTACTCAGGCCTTTGGTCTTAACCAGGAACCAGGAACTAGGAACCATGAACTGGTTTTGACCCGCATTCATCATTCATCATTAATAAATCATCTGCCCTCTTGCACTACAAGCTGCACCTTCAACCGTTCGGTCTTGCGCAACACCTCAATCGAGAATTGATCGCCGACGATTGCGGCGCCAAACACGCTGAGGGCGTCATCGCCGTCCGCTATCGGCCGGCCGTTTACGCGCGCAATCACGTCTCCCGCTCTGAGTCCCCCCGTGTCGGCGGGGCTGTTCAACTCGATTGACCTCACGACTGCGCCTCCTGCAGGAAGTTTCAACGAGCGGGCGGTTTCCTCGTCAACGGTCACCACCGTGAATCCAAGCCACACGCTGCGAACCTTGCCGTGCTGCTTCACTTCGTCAAGGATTTTCTT
>CAYVDS010000059.1:0-18522 GCA_964450145.1 uncultured bacterium | reverse complement strand
TGTAAAACTCCAGCCGCCTGCTGTCAAAGCCGATTTCGTCAAGGATTTTCTTAACTCGGTTAATGGGGATGGCAAATCCGATGCCGAGCGAACCGCCCGTCTGCGAGAAGATAAACGTGTTAATGCCGATCACGTCGCCGTCCGCGTCAACAAGCGGGCCGCCGCTGTTGCCGGGATTGATGGCCGCGTCGGTCTGAATCATATCGTCATATATCCGCCCGCTCTCGTCCGGCTTGAATGAGCGCTTGCGCGCGCTTATGACGCCGACGGTTACCGACGGCTGCGCGTCCTCAATCAGGTGGCCGAAGGGGTTGCCGATGGCGATGGCCCACTCGCCCACCATGAGACTATCCGAATCGCCCAAGGGCGCGAAGGGAAGTTTCTCCGCATCGACCTTGATGACTGCTATGTCGGACGCCTCGTGAATCCCGACCAGTTTTCCCGGAAATTTGCGCCCGTCCGCCGTCACAACGGATATTTCCTCCGCCCCGTGGACGACATGCTCGTTAGTAACAACGTAGCCGTCGGACGAGACGATAACTCCGGACCCAATCTTCGGGATCGATTCCTTGTATTTGTAATACCGCGTCGGCGGGATGAAGTCGCGGAAGAAGAAATTGAAATAGTCATCGAACGGATTTACGCCCACGATGCGAGTCGCAGTGACTCCTATGCCGACCACAGCTTGGCCCGCGGTATTCGCCGCTTTGACGATGGCGTTTTCGCGCGAATATGAGATCGTTTCCCCGGCTGACGGCTGTCCCGCGGGCCTGAGCTGCTCACCATTTGCCTGCGAAACCGGAGCCGACCGGCGAACCACCATGAACAGCGCAAACGCGCCAAGCGCAAAGAAAATGAGCAAGATCGCGCCCACGGCGCGGCTCGAAGAAGCGGGCCTGTGGCGTCTTTCAAATTCAATCCTGTCGCCCATGGTTTTCTCTCCTAAGAAACTACCTTCCTCTTATCACTCCCGCCCTCTTATCATTCCCGCGCAGGCGGGAATCCATTCCTCTTCTAAGTGAAACAGTTGAGCAACGCACCCTTGCGCACTAACCCACGATTCTCGCATAATTAACCCCTCGCAAAGGGGTCAGGCGGTCCTAAGGAACAAAGCGCTTTGTTTCCCTTAATTCGGGGACACCTTGCCCCAAGGTGTCCCCGAATTAGGCAGCGTTTCTTCCACAAACAACCCGCTGCAAGTGGATCACATACTCCTCACTATCGATTCCCCTTGTCGGACAGGGATTATGTCGAATTCATTCAACCTTGCGGCGAAGTCGATGTCTCGTTCGAACCCCAGCGCAACGAGACTGCGTCCGTGTGCGCTAACTTTTTTCATCATTGCAGCCAAATCGTTCCCGTGCATGTTCCAAACTGAAACAGCTTCCTTTGCTGCCAATGTCATTTCCCCATCCAGAGATTCGAGAAGCATACCGCCACACACGGTATCCTCCAAAGAAGGCTCTCCCCGAGTGCCAGCACACACTATAACTGTGTCTTTTTGTTCTTTTTGCAGCAACCCTTTTACCGCGCGGCCATTGAGAAAACACGCGGCGATAAGGGATTCAGAGGAAGAGCATGCTCGAATGGCGCGCGTGCCGTTGGTCGTGGTGAAAGCTATCGTGCGCCCGCTCACCTTCTCCGGAACATATTCGAGCGGCGAATTGCCGAGGTCGAAGCCCTCTATCAGCAAGCCTTCCCTTTCGCCGCCCAGCAGGCAGTCGCGCTCGCGCGCGACCTCGCGCGCTTCCTCCGGTGTCTCCACAGGAATGATCCGTTGACACCCATGTGCCAGCGCGGTCACCATCGTAGTGCTTGCACGCAGGACGTCAATGACGACGCATATCTTCCCGCGAACGTCCTGCGGTTTTATAGATTGCGCTGTAAAGACAATGTCAATTCGCATATGCATTCATCATTCCGCATTCATCATTCATCATTTATCTCGTCCCCGGCATAGACCACGCTACACTCTATTCCCTCCCGCCCCAACCTCTCTTTGAGGCTTTCCAGCGCCTCCTCCACATCAATTGTGTGCTCGCTCACGCGCTTTCTCCCGGCAATATCCAGGTATTTGCCGACGCAATCGAAGTGCATCGGAATCACGCGCTTTGGGCGAATGGCCTTTGCCAACTCGAACGAATAGTTAATGTCCATGCCGTCCGCCCCGCCGAGAAGCGGGTAGAAAGCGCATGACACCTGAAGAATGGCGATGTCTATCGGTTTGCCACGGAGCGTGTCTGCGATGTGCCAGTCGAAACGCGTGTCTCCGCTGAAGTATGCTCTCTTCTCGCTTTCGACGAGGAATCCGATGCCGTCCTTCGCCAATGGGTGATACGCGGGAACGGCAGTTATCCGCATCCCCGAAAAGTCGAATCCTTCACCCGGGCGGAGCGATTGGCAGTTTTGTATCCCGTTTCGTTTCGCGCGCTTGACCACGCTCGGAGGTCCTGCAATGAGCGTCCCAAGCCTACGGGCAAGCGCGAGCGCCGCGCGGTCAAAATGGTCAATGTGATTATGCGAAACGAGCATCGCGTCACAGCGGTTTATCTGCTCCGGCTTAACCGCCAACGGGTAAATCCGCTTTGTGAACAAACGGTACAAAACGCCCGATGTGGCGAACCACGGGTCAGTCAATATCACCCGTTCACCAATTTCCAGCTTGAATGTCGAATGTCCGATAGCGGTAATTTTCATTAATGAAACGCCCTGAGATGCGACACGATCAGCGAACAACGGCTGGTCGCCCGGTAGATTTCGGGCGGTTACAGTTGTTGGCGCATCGCTCCATGATACCACAATCGGGCTGTGGGATTCGCGAATGACAAGTCGCATATCGAGTACTTGAAAAAGCATCTGAAAAGCTGGCAACCATGACATAGGGGGAAATGGGCAAAAGGGGAAACGGGGAAAAGGGAGTATCGAACCACGAACAAAAAAAAGAAACGACACAGGGAACCAGGCCGCACCCAAAGAAAGAGAAGAAGCGTTGGAACCGCGTTTCAGAACAAGGAGTTAGATACAACCGAATCCCCTTTCGCCCTTCGCCTCCCCGATCTTCATCGGGGTTTTGCGTCATGCTTGCGTCATATGCGTCATATCCTTGATGGACGATCATCTGCATGCATCGGCGGTTCCCATGAATTTTGTAGCAGTAACCCGAAAAAAGCGTCACTCGCGTCACTCGCGTCACGACTTGCCGCATTATTCATCATTGTCTGCCCGTTCCCTTTCACCTTTCACTCTTTACCCTTCACACTTCGCCCTTCTTCTTTGGCAACCCGTCACGACTTTCCGCATTATTATCATTCATCACTCGTCATTCGCCATTCCCTTTCCCTCCCTTTTCGCCGTTTTGCCGTTTCCCCTTTTCCCCGCGAAGATCTACCCCTTTCGTCTTGTTCCTTTCGCCTTCATCCAGTCGAGTTCATCTGCGTTCATCTGCGGTTGCAATGCTTCTTCTTCTCCGAATCTTTCGACTCGCCACTCGCAACTCGCAACTCGCCACTCCGCGCTGTGCGCGGCCGGTTGCGCCTCATAGCTGGGGAATGTATAATAGTTTGTGATTCCTTTATTACCGTTGAAAACAACCTGTTAACGGACTCCACTGCGGGAAGGCCGGATGCGCGATAACCCGGGATTGAAGACGATAGTCGTGGCGGGCGATAAGGGAAAAAGCCATCCGGTTTTCGGGAAAAACAAGGCGTTCCTCGATGTCGGGGGATTGCCTCTCATCGCGCACGTGCTGAAAGCGTTAGAGGAGGCGCAAAGCATCGCCGAGATATACATTGTCGGCCCCAAAGGAAAATTGGAGGAAGTTCTATCAAGGAACCTTGCTTCCGCACTCAGCAAACCTGTGAGAGTGTTCGAGCAGAGTTCAAACCTTTACGAAAATATCTGGAATACTTTCATGGAAACGCTGCCCGCCAACCAGCGGGAGGAAACCGCAAAATCAGAGGGCGGGCCTTGCGCCGACAGCGTCGTGCTGGTAGTAGGCTCCGACATGCCTCTCCTGACGGGCGCCGAGGTGGATGAGTTTGTAGCGAAGTGCGACATGGACGAATACGACTGCGTGGTCGGAGTCACGCGCGAAGAGATCCTTCAGCACTATTACCCTGCGGAGAACAGAGCGGGCATTCGACTCGCATATCTCCATTTCAGCGACGGGAATCTGAGACAGAACAACATGTTTCTCGTGCGCCCGTTCAAAGTTCATAACCGGGGTTACATACAGACGATGTACGACCTGCGGTATCAGAAAGAATTTGCGAACATAGCGCGGCTTGCGTGGGAGATATTGAGAAAGGAAGAAGGCGGCTGGGGCGCGCTGGGAAACTATCTCCTCCTTCAATTGTCGCTTCTGTTCTCGCGCCTTCATTTTGGCTTCATGAGAGATTTGATCCGCAGGATAACACATATCGATTCAGTCGTCAAATGCATTTCGAGACTTTTGCAAACTCGTTTTTCATACGCCTGCACCTCGCTCGGCGGCGCCGCGATCGATGTTGACAGGGAACATGAGTATGAGAGCATCAAAGCGCGATTCAGCGAGTGGATGAACTATCAAAAGCAAAAGGCCGCAGAGATGGCAGGTCGCGGCAGTTCCCTGTAATTTCCTCAGAAACTCGCGCTCATGGACTCCCGCATATGCAAAACAGAATGAGGATTGTGTTGGTCGGTATTCTCATCACGGCCTTAACGGCGCTTGCGCCAAGACCGGCGGGGTCACAGGAGAAAGAATCGGCGGCGCAAGGCGAAGGATGCTTTGGCTGCCACAAAGGAATTGAGACGATCAATCAAAAGATGGCGGCCGCATGGGGAGCCGACAAAAGGTGTGAGGTTTGCCATTCCGGCCAGCCTTCCGCGGCAACCGAACTCGAGGCGCATACGGGGCTGATCGCGAACCCATCAGACCTGCGGGTTATAGACCGAACCTGCGGAAAATGTCACAGTGATTACGGAGAACTGGCGAAGGTCAAGGTGCAGGGCATTGAAAATCATGTCGGGAGAGTAATGCGTTCGCTAATGGCTACCGTAGCCGGCGAGATCGCGGGAACGCGGTATCTCTGGAATGCGCAGGAGACGAGAAGCGCTATCTACGGGGTTCGCGCTGCTTCAGACCTGGACCGTGAACAGCCCGAGGGAGCAGTCCAACGACTCTCCGAGTTGCCTCCGTCTCAGAACTCGGATGCCGATAGCCTGCTCCGTGGCGCGTGCCTCCGATGCCATCTCTGGACCGAAGACAAGACAACGCCAGGAGTATTCCGGCCGGCCGGTTGTGCCGCGTGCCATGTCCTCTATGGAGAAGATGGCGCAAGCAAGAGCGGCGACCCGACCGTGCCGAAGGATGAGCCCGGACATCCGCTGCGACACGAGATTACTACACGCATCCCCGATTCGCAGTGTATGTTATGCCACAATGATGGGGGTGCGCGGATAGGGCTCAGTTACGTCGGCCTCACGGTGACGGATCCTCAACTTACCCGGCGGCCCGCGGATGCGAGCGAAAAGACGGCATATGGGGCGCGCGTCATGCACGTGAAGCCGGATGTACACTTCCGTCGCGGCATCGGTTGTATCGACTGCCACGACTCCGTTGACCTTCATGGGGATGGGAACATATATTCGCATCAGGAATATCAGGTGGGAATACGGTGCGAAAGCTGCCATGGTGGCCCATCGAAGAGACCCGCGTTCCGGACAGAACGCGGAGACCCGCTCCGTAACGTGGTTGTGATAGGCGCGAAACCCTATCTGCGCACGAAGATTCTTGAAGAGGAACACATTATTCCCGTGCTTCACACATCGGCTGGAGAATCGCCGGAACCGGCTCCGATTTGGCACGATGGCCACGAGAAGTTGGAATGTTATGCTTGTCACAGCGCCAGTATGCCTCAGTGCTTCGGGTGTCATATGGTGCGCGACGACAGCAGAATGAGCCCGGTCGATTGGGCGGCGGGCGTCGGAGAGGGCGAGCCCCCCGATGGAGAGCCTCCAAAGAGTTCACTCGGGGGATGGAGCGGTCAGTCTCTGTATCAGGAGTGGGACAACCCCGTTCTTGGGGTGAACCGGAGAGGTAGGGCGTCTCCTTTCATTCCGGGTGGACAAGCGATATTGACCCATCTCGATCTTGCTGGAGATAGAGTCGGGCCGGACCATACATTCACCACCTCGGCCGGTCTTTATGGATTCTCGATGAGCCCGGTGCAGCCCCATAACATAAGTTCTGAGTCAAGAACCTGTTCGTCATGCCATTCAAGTAAGAAAACTATGGGACTGGGAACCGAGTTTGCCGATCTCAAACGGCTTGGCATAGGACTCAATTTCCCGCCGGACAGGCTTGTGAATGAAGACGGGGGACGCATACAAGATTCCGGCCATGAGGGTGTCCGGCCGTTTAACGGCGAGGAGTTGGCCACTCTTCTTAGGACCGATTTTTGCATACTGTGCCACGAGAGATCTTCGGAGACCCGCCAATGGCGGTTTGCGCCCGGGTCACTGAAAGAAGCTGACAGACTACACAAAGAAGCAATTCAGAAAGCGTTTCAGGCAGGAAAGGAATAAATGCGGTTTGCCATAATATCCGACATACATTCGAATCTTCATGCCCTTACGGCGGTTCTCGAAGAAGTAGACAGGCTGAAACCCGACTCTATATTTTCGCTGGGAGACCTCGTCGGTTATAACGCCTTCCCCAGCGAGGTGCTTGATGTCCTATTTCAAAACAAAATCCCTTCCATAATGGGCAATCACGACATCGTATGCTGCGGCCTCGAGAATCCCATATGGTTTAATGCTGTGGCGCGCGAGGCTTCGTTGTGGACACGCAAAAGGCTGTCGGAGGAAAAAAAGAGATACCTCTGCAAGCTCCCGAATGAGAAGGCCATACACGACAGGATCTACGCCGTGCACGGAAGCCCCATGTCGCGGGATGATTACATAATGGATTTGATGGACGCCTTGAATTGTTTCCAGCATTTGCCCGACAAATCGATCCGTATATGTCTATACGGCCACACGCACCTGCCGGCAATTTACAGCGATCAGGGTCCCTCACACGACACCGCGCATGCGGGAAAGCACCTTCTTGCCACGCGAAACCGGTATTTCATCAATCCGGGTTCCGTGGGTCAGCCGCGCGATGGCGACCCGCGGGCCTCCTTTGCAATACTGGACATTGAGGAATTATCAATTGAAATCATTCGAGTGGAATATGATGTTACAGCAGCCATGAAATCCGTGTTGAAGGCCGGACTACCTCATTTCCTGGCGGAAAGGCTCCAAGTGGGGGCATAAGGAACTGGTTTCCCTTAATTCGGGGACATGATGTCCCGCCAAAGGCGGGATGTCCCGGAATTGCGGGACAGTTTAGCGTGGTTGAAACTCTTTGGCGCGGATAAATTTACGGCAGTCGCCTACCCTTGTTGAACAGGGTTATCTTTCATGCTATAATTAAACGTAAGAATATCCTTGCGCGACTGAACCGCGCGGCCAACCGTAGGGAGATGAAGAGCCGATGCGGCCTCCCAAACTCAGATTGGGGCTACGTTTCAAGATTACCGCCTATATTTCTCTAGTCGTAATATTCACGGCTTCAGTGCTCGGCTGGTTCCTGGTTCGAAGACAGGCTCAGGAAATATCAGGCCATCTCAAGGAGAAAGGGGCGGTCTTGGCGCGAAATATCGCGTCCGCCAGCGAATACGGCATGCTGACTGGCAACCGGGCTGTCTTCGAGGTTGTCATTGCGGGCCTCAAGAAAGAGAAAGACGTCGCGTACTGTATCATAGAGAATAATCGAGGCGAGATACTGGCCCGCACACCGACGCTGCCACACAATATTTCCGGAATATCCGAGGCCGCAGCCTATGAAGTAGCTGAACGCGCGCTCACTGGCGACAGGCTGCTCATACAGTCGTTCACCGAAGACGAGACGAGAACGCCGGTCTACGATATCGCCGCACCCATCACGACGCAAAAAATGAGCACGTCGCTCTCAGGCGAAGAAGTCGTCCTGGGCATGACTGATGAGTCCGTCGCGAGGGGCGTCACCGAAAAGATCGGGGTGGCGCGGATCGGCATATCGCTTGCCGCGATGAACGAGCAAATCAGCCGGGCCGGCCGCACAATTACAAACGTGACAGTGATCGTTGTTCTCCTATCCATTGGCATAACTGTATTCCTGGTGCGCGTGATCGTTGATCCGGTTCAACAGTTGGTTGCCGCGACGGAGCGAGTGGCGAGCGGGAACCTTGACAAGCCTGTCATGATTACCTCCAACGATGAAATAGGCGAGCTAGGCGCCTCGTTCAACAAGATGACTGAAGACCTGAAACGATACCGCACCGCCCTGGAAGACTACAGCAGAACGCTCGAGCAGAAAGTCGAGGAGCGCACGAAGGCGCTCCGCTTGATTAACGAGGAGTTGCACAGGACGAACGAGCAGTTAGAGGCGGTCAACAGGCTGAAATCGGAGTTTCTGGCCAATATGAGCCACGAGCTGCGCACGCCGCTGAACGCGATCATCGGGTTCTCCGAGATTCTCTCTGACCAGTCGTTCGGGAGTCTCAACGAGAAACAGGTCAAGTATGCGCAAAACGTGGTCATAAGCGGGAAGCATCTGCTGCAACTCATTAACGAAATTCTCGATCTCGCGAAAGTCGAATCGGGCAAGATGGACTTACATCCGGAAACGTTCGTTCTCGCGGACACGCTGGCGGAGATCGTGAGCTTCGCTCGAGGGCTGGCCGCAAAAAAGGAGATAACCATCCGCCAGCGCCTTTCTCCGAAGATCGTAACAGTTACGGCGGACCCCAAGAAATTCAAACAGATTTTCTACAATTTGCTCAGCAACTCGATAAAGTTTACGTCCAATAACGGATGGGTCGAGATATCGACCGATATTGTCGGAGATTTCGAGATATCGGTAAGTGACCAGTTCGTGCTGAGACGCTATGTCGAGTTCTGTGTGAGAGACAACGGAATAGGGATTGACAAGGCCGACCAGGAGCGAATCTTCCAAGAGTTCCAACAAGTGGACGGCTCGCATGCGCGTCAGTACGAGGGCACCGGCCTCGGACTCGCGCTCACCAAGAAGATCGTCGAATTGCACGGCGGCTCCATCTGGGTCGAGAGCGACAAAGGAGAGGGCAGTTCGTTCTATTTCACATTGCCAGTGACGGAAAACGACGTTATCGAACCGGCTCAGCCCCCCCAGGCCGCGAGCAGGAAAAAGGCTCTGGCCTTAGCTCCTACCGGTAAGAGCCGTGAGGGAGTCGTCCTCGTGGTCGAGGATGACCCGCAGTCCTTTGAGTTGGTATCGAGTTACCTGAGCGAGACGGACTATCGGGTCGTCCACGCGGCGAGCGGCAGGGAAGCGCTCGAAGCCGCCCGGTCGCTGCGCCCGGCGATCATCACCCTCGACATCATCTTGCCGGACACAGACGGTTGGAAAGTTTTGCAAGAGCTCAAAGCCTGTCCCGAGACCAGTCACATTCCCGTTGTCATCACGTCGGTGTTGCAGGACGACGGGATGGGCTTCAGCATGGGGGCCGCGGACTATATCATGAAGCCTATTTCGCGCCAGCAGTTACTCGGCCGGCTCGGGAAACTGCTCGAGGTGACCGCAAAAGCGCAAATATCCGACGTTCTCGTAGTGGACGATGACCGGCAGTTCGTCGAACTTGTGGCCACGATGCTCGAGGGCCAGTCATTTTCGATTGCCAAGGCGTACACGGGCCTGCAGGCAATCGAATACGCATCGAAACATCGGCCCGATCTGATATTCCTTGATCTGCTGCTTCCGGACATCAGCGGATTCGAAGTTGTGGAATTCCTGAAAATGGAGGAGACCACAAAGGAGATACCGATAATACTTGTAACTGCCAAGGACTTGACGGAAGAAGAAAAGCGTTCGCTTGATGGGAAGATCGATGCGATAGCTCAGAAAGGGCACTACGGCAAACATGATTTCCTGAACGAGATCAGGCGTATCGAGCGCCTTGTCACTGCAAGGAAGGGAGAAGCATGAGATGACCGCCGCGCGCATCCTAGTTGTCGAAGATAATGCAATGAACATGGAACTGGCTGTCGATCTGCTCAGCCTCCAGGGCTACGAGGTGCTCTCGGCCCGGACGGGCCAGGAGGCGCTCGATATTTCGAATACGGAACAATTAGACCTTATTCTAATGGACGTTCAACTGCCCGGCATGGACGGCCTGGCCGTGACGAAGAAGCTCAAGGAGAACCCGAAGACCAAAGATATTCCCGTTGTCGCGCTAACCGCACACGCCATGAAGGGCGACGAGGAACGCATCCTCCGGCATGGTTGCACGGGATACATCTCGAAGCCTATCGACACGAGGGAATTCCCCAAGGCCGTGGAAAAATTCATCGGCAAAACGAAGAAAGGTTGAGTCCGTTCTATGTCTAAAGAGAGCACAGTTCCCCGTCAAGCTCAGATACTGATCGTCGAGGATGACCCCACGAACATCGAGCTGTTGAAGGCTCAGCTCGGTAACGAGGGCTATGTCATCGACACCGTTTTCGATGGGGAAGAAGCTCTGCGCCGCGTGTCGCAGACGAAGCCAGACCTCGTTTTGCTTGATATCATGCTGCCCAAGAAGAGCGGCTTCGAGGTCTGCAAACAGATCAAGAGCAAGGACGAAACGAAGAGCATCCCCGTGATCATGGTCACCGCTCTCAACGACATGGAAAGCAGGGTTAAAGGTATCGCCGTCGGAGCAGACGATTTCCTGACGCGCCCCATGGACAGAGCCCAACTGCTTGCCCGTGTGAAGTCGATGCTTCGAATCAAGACACTACACGACGAACTTGCAAACGAGACGCTGGCAAGCCGCGAGTCGAGCGAAAAGCTCGAACGCCAGCAGCGTGTGCTCAAATCGATGTCAAGCCAGCTCATGCAAGCGAGCCACTTGAAATATGAGTTCATCGTGAACATGAGCCACGCGTTGCGGACGCCGCTCAACGTGATAATCGGTTTCTCGGAGATGATGCAGGACGAACTCGTCGGCAGGCTCAATGATAAGCAACTGAAGTACGTGAACAACATCCACGAAAGCGGGCGCGAGTTGCAGCGGCTTATTACCAACATCGTGGACGTCTTCAAGATAGACACGGGGAAGGTGCAGCTCGAGACCACAGAATTCTCGCTGAGGGATGCAATCGGCACAGCCATCGAACCGTTCCGGTCCGCGGCGCTGGAAAAGAAGATAGATATCACGGTGCGCGTGGCGCCGGAAGCCTCCCGAATTCATGCCGACCCCCAGAAACTCGCCGTGATCCTCGAGAATCTCCTGTCGAACGCGGTCAAATTCTCCCCCCGCGAGAGCGCGGTGGATGTGAAGGCCGAGAAGATGGAGGATTCGATCCGCATTAGCGTAGCCGATTCCGGGCCCGGCCTCTCGGAGGATGATTGCAAGAGAGTATTTACGGAGTTCTATAAGGTGAACCATCCGAACGGCTCCGCCTCGGGCGGCAGCGGACTGGGATTGACCATCTGTAAGAAGCTGGTATTGATGCACGGCGGAGAAATCTGGGCTGAAAGCAAAAAGGGACAGGGCAGCGCCTTCATTTTCACGCTGCCCCAACAGCAAAAAAGGTCGCAGTAACAGGGACGGGAACGCCACGAGAGCGAGATAAAATGACGATGGGGGAACCGAGGAAACCGCGAGCGCGCTCCTCGCTGTGCCGCAGGAGAATTCGCTCTCTGCCTTCGGCAAAATGGATCGAGGCCATGTTTGAGTCGTTCATTGACTCGATCGATGTTGGAGTGTTTGTCCTGGATACTGCCGGCATAATCAACCGTGTCAACCGATTTATTACCGGGCAATATCGGTGGAAACCCGCCGAGCTTATCGGAAAAAACATTTTCGAGCTGATGCCCGACCTCCGCGATCTCGGAGTG
Source organism: uncultured bacterium (assembly GCA_964450145.1). Taxonomy (GTDB): domain Bacteria; phylum Abyssobacteria; class SURF-5; order SURF-5; family SURF-5; genus JACRIR01. The sequence continues at coordinate 6,599 of CAYVDS010000059.1, read as the reverse complement.
GAAGAAAGGTTCCGGGAGATCATCCGCGTGAGGCGGACGCGGGAACTGACAAACGTCGAGCGCCTGAGCCGCGGGGGTGACCGCGTTGTCTTCAATCTCAAGGGAATCCCCATTGTTGAAGGAAACGAGGTTAAAGGCGTTCTCGCCGTGATGAACGACATCACGGAGAAACGCGCGCTCCAGTCTCAGGTCGCGGAAACCGAACAGTATCTGCAAAGCCTCATCGACAATGCGAACGACATCATCTATACACTCGACCGCGACGGCCACATCACGTTTCTCAATAAGATGGGGCAAGCGATAACGGGTTACCGGTTCGAGCCGACCGCCAGAGGACATTACTCGGCGTACGTCGTCCAGAAAGACGTTGCCAAGAACGAGCGGAAATTCCACGAGGCGATTGAGGGGAAAGCTCAACGGTTTGAGTCGGCAATCGTAGGCATAGACGGCCGCATAGTCAACGTGCTCATTAACATCACCCCTATCCGAAAAGACGACAAAATCGTCGGTGTCCTGGGAATCGCGCGCGACGTCACCGAGAGGAAACAAATGGAGGCTCAACTTCTGCAGGCGAGCAAGATGGCGGCGATCGGAGAACTCGCCGCGGGGGTCGCGCACGAAATCAACAACCCCGTCGGCATAATCAGCGGGGCCGCGGAACAACTCCAATTTGTGATCGATCATTACCGCGAGCGGCCGGAAGAGTTTATGACGAAGCTTTCCAAGCATCTCGAGATAATTCGGGAGCAGGCGGCGCGGTGTAAGAACATAACGCAGGGACTGCTGAATTTCGCGCGAAAGACCGAACTCCGCGCGTCCGAGGTGAATATCGCGAGACTGCTGGCGGAAACCGTGGCGCTCGTGGAAAACCGGGCGCGTTCGGAGGACAAGCAAATCGAGACCTTCATGCCGCCGGAACCGCCGACGCTTTACGCCGACCCGCATCAGCTCGAACAGGTTTTCCTGAATCTGGTGAACAACGCACTTGATGCCACCGGAAAGGGCGGCACGGTAGCCGTCAAGGCGCGAGCCGAAGATAACTGGCTCATCATGGATTTTATTGACAACGGCATCGGAATCTCCGACGAGGACCTCAAGAAGATATTCGACCCGTTTTTCACCACCAAGCCCATCGGAAAGGGAACCGGCCTCGGACTTTCAATTTGCTTCGGCATCGTGCAGCGGATGAACGGAACGATCTCCGTGGACAGCAGGCCGGGCGCGGGGACGATATTTACGGTGCGCCTTCCGCTGGAACAGGCGCGACAACCTGAAAGATGAAAAAGAAACCTATTAGACTCTTGATAGTGGACGACGAGGAAGCTTACCGGAATCTGCTTTTCGAGCGGTTCAGCATGGTGGGCGACGCCGTCACGCTCGCCGCCACAGGCGAAGAAGCCCTCTCGCGAATAAAGGCCGAACCGTTCGACGTCGGCATCCTGGACCTTCGCATGCCCGGCATGGACGGCATCGAGCTTTTCAGGAAAATCAGGGAATTCCAGCCGCTTTCAGAAGTGGTCTTCCTCACCGGACAGGCGACCGTCGACGTGGCTATCGAGGCCATGAAGCTTGGCGCCTACGACTTCCTCACCAAGCCGTGCCAGCTTTCCGAACTGCAACTGGTTGTGCAGAAAGCGTACGAGAAAAAACTGCTCGCCGAGAAAGTAAGCCGGCACAGCGAGCTTCAACTGAGAGCCGGCGTGGTGAGTCTCGTGGGTGAAAGCGCGGCCATGAAACAGATCAAGATTCTCATCGCGAGGGTGGCCCCGACCGAATCGAGCGTTCTTATCGAGGGCGAAAGCGGCACGGGCAAGGAAATCGTGGCGAACGCAATCCACCAGAACAGCCGGAGGAACAACAATCCGTTTGTGGTGATAAATTGTGGCGCCGTCCCCGAGACTCTTCTGGAAAGCGAGCTTTTCGGTCACGAGAAAGGCGCATTTACCGGGGCCGTCAAGCAGAAGAGCGGACTGTTCGAGATTGCGGACGCGGGCACTCTCTTTATCGATGAGGTCAGCGAAATGAGCCCGGGCATGCAGGTAAAGCTACTCCGGGTCCTTGAGACGGGACGCTTCCGGCGCGTGGGCGACATAAAAGAAATCGAGGTAGACGTCCGGGTTATATGCGCAACAAATAAACGGCTTCGCGAAGAAGCAACCTCCGGGCGTTTCCGGGAGGATCTGTTCTACCGAATAAACGTCATGAGCCTCTATCTTCCCCCATTGCGCGAACGGAGGGAAGATATCCCCCTGCTCGTGGATCATTTCGTGCGCGCGTCGAGGCATCCCAACGCGGCCAGGATCGTAGTGACGAGTGAAGTCTTCGACGCTTTTGCCAAGTACCACTGGCCCGGAAACGTGCGTGAGCTATCGAACGTCATCGAGCGAGCCATAATACTGGCCGATAACAATCTCATCACACTGGGCGAGATTCCGATTCTGGACAAATCGAGCGGCGAAACCGGTTTGCCATCACTTGCGTGCCTCTCGCTCGACGAAATCGAGAAGAGACATATCCAGCTTGTTCTGGAAAATGAACGGGGCAATAAGACACGAGCGGCGCAAATTCTCGGTGTAAGCCGGCCAAAACACTACAGAAAAATGCTAAAGTACGGCATCTCCGATAATTTTGCATTGGCGAAACGAACCAATGCCCGCGACAATCACCTCCAGTGACGGTCTTTTTGTGCTCATTTACGACTTCCTATAACATTTCATTACAGGTTTCTCCTGATATCATAACTGGCTAGCATCCATAATCTTATGCTTGGTCAAATCCGACGAGGTCGTTTTCTAGCGTAACAAAACGTTCCTCTTTGCTCCATTTCGCATGTGGTCGATGGGCTTCTTCATGCCCGCGAGGGAAGACCTGCTTACCTCATATGTCTATTTGTAGCAATATCTTATGTAGATACCACATGATGCAGCGACAGTTCTTGGCACGGACATTGCTCCTCTACACTACCAAAATGGTGATTGAAGGGGTAAACCCTGATCGCCAAGCTCATTGAGGAGAAGAGATTTAGCTTTGGGCAGATGGAAGCCATTTAAAACACTTGCTGGGAGACAAGCGTTTTGAGAGGGCAATTGATAGAATGGGACAATGGTTACTATCTGCCCACGCATTTATTTGTCCTAATCCCCTCCTAAAGCAAGGGATGAATCTGCCCCGTCACTTATGAATCTTGCGTTCGGTAGCACAACCGGAGCGCGAGAAAAGGCAGAACGGAATAGATAGAGTTTTTGACGGGGTGGGTTCACCCTTGCTTTTTTATTTTCTCCAAACCAATCAGCGTAGCTGCTTTTTCCTTGCCACATATGTCACTCTGTGCTGCCAACCCAGTGCATGGCGGCCTTGCCGATGAAAGAAACGACCCTTAATTTGGGGACACGATGTCGCATCATGTTCCCCAACTAAGGGAAACAGTAGCTGATTTCTTTGGAGTGCCTGATCGCGCCTCCGGCGTGATTAACTGTCAAAGGAAGGGTTTATCGGCTTTGGTCATTGCGAGCGGAGCGAAGCAATCTCTCTTTCTTGCTTTTCCCCTTTCGCCTTCGACCTTTCGCCTTTCGCCTTCCTTTGGAGCCCACCCCGGCCTGACCTCCGGCGCGATTAATTATGAAAGAAACATGTCTGAGCAGCGTTAGCGAAAAAATCCCCCTGCAGACCGTCCCGCAATATCTATTCGCATACGCGACGCGGAAAGAGCCTGAAAACATTATGCGAATAAATTCGCACCTGCAGAATCCCCATCTTGGTTCGTCAATTACGGGACAGTCTCCATGCCCCTCTTTTGCAAAAGCGAGAAATTCGTGGGAATGAAACGAAGCGGTTTTGACAAGTATTTCGGAGGTAAGGTAAACTACACGACGATTCAAGCGAGAAGGTTGAGAACGGGGTTTTCGACGGCGGAACGTTGATCGCCGACCGCTTGAGATGAACCCGCAGCGAGCTCCTCGATTTGTGGAGAAGCGGACAACTGAGTGGCCTTCGAGAAAATCTGTTCGAGGCGCATGCGTCTTATCTGGTCCGCAATCATGTCCATGTCCTGTTCGAGGCGCGCGCGCGCAAGGCTGGCATCAACTCGCTCGATCACAGAATCGGCAAATTGGAGACGCTTATTGGTGGCTTCGAGTCTGCGCTCGAGCTGGTTGAACCGCGCATCGAGCTCACGCTCCTGCATGGACTGGGGGTTGGTCAGGAAACGAAACTCGCGTATAGATGGAGCAGGCGTCCCGTCAGCGATGTCTCCCATGTCGGCTAGAGCATTTGCCTCGGCGAGGGTTGAGGCGCCTTCCTGGAGCTCGTCGGTTTCGACTGCGCGAACTTCCTGGAATTGGGCGGCAGGCGTATTGGCGGGGGTGATGACCGCCGTGGCGGAAGGCTCCTGCAAAAGTGATCCGCCATTAAAGCCCCGGACGGTTGGATTCGCGTGTGCGCTTTGCCGTGGAACAACTTGCTCGGAAGAGATATTGGCAGGGGCGGCAACCAGCCGCCCAAACTCCGGCCTGATGCCGAAGGCAAGATTCTCGCTTATGTTTAATCTGATACCCATAGTTCGACGCCTCGCCTATAAAAAGACAAAGGCTAACTGCTTGGATGCGTTTAAACCCAATAAACCATTGTAATTATACCATTGCATTGTGGGATTGTCAAAGGCATAGGTGTCGCCGCAGGGGCTTTACAATGGGTATAAGCCCTTTATATCTCAGATGTTACACAACAATTGACCCAACATCGGAGCCGAAATGCGTTATGTGCTGGGAATCGACGCAGGTGGAACCCACACACGGTGCCAGATCGCCGACGAAAAGGGCCTGATTATCTCGGCGGGCCACGGTGGACCTGCAAACACGAATTTTATCTCGCCAAGAGGAGCGCGACGCTCTGTCGCAAGAGCGCTTTCCGAAGCGCTCAAATCATTTAACCGCTCGCTAGAGGCAACGGTTTTTGCGGGCCCGCATTTGCCTGTTCTAATGATGCGCGATATTCCGTTGGAGATTCGAATCAAGAAGAGGGTTTTCGTCAGCGAATTCGAGGCCACGCTCGCGGCAGGCTTGCAGAAGCCGAGGGGCTCAGGCGTCGTGATATTATCGGGAACAGGGTCGTTCTGTAGAGGACGCGATCCCGCAGGGCGGGAGAAATGTGTGGGCGGGTGGGGCCCGACTATCGGGGATGAAGGAAGCGCTTACGATCTCGCTCGGGAGGCGCTGGCAGCCATAGTGAAGTCTTCTGACGGAAGAGGCGAACAGACTATCCTTACTGACTTGATTTCCTCGCGTCTGAAATTGTCGCAGATCGACGACCTCAAGGGGTGGCTGTATCACCCGCCGATCAAACGACATATATTCGCGGGACTCGCCGAATACGTGTTCGCAGCGGCGGAAGCAAACGACCATGTGGCTAAGGACATTCTCCGCGCCGGCGGCATGCGTCTCACGCAACTCGCGCTTCCGGTATTGACCGCGCTTTTCGGCGAGAAAGAGAGTTTCCCGGTCGTGTTGAGCGGCGGGGTCTTGAAGAGTCCAAGTATTGTGACGCAGACACTCATGACAGTGATAAAGAAGGCCAGGCCGCGCGCCGACGTGTTCATATCTTCTTTTCAGCCCGTGGTCGGCGCAGTCATTATCGGGCTTGACTCGATTGGGGTAGAGATAACGCCGTCGGTGATCATGAATATGGGCGAAAGCGTCACTAAGTGGCGAGGAGAATAAGGTGAAATGAGCATCTATTCCGACAAGGTGGCTGCGCTTCTTTCAAGAGTCAGCTCGACGCAAAGCGGCGCCATTGCAAAGGCGGGCGCGATTGTGGGCGAGACGGTGAAGAACGGGGGCATTGTGCACACGTTTGGCAGCGGCCATTCGGCCGCGATCGCCTACGAGGCTCACGGCCGCGCGGGCGGATTGGCGGCGGTCAGCGCTATCATTGACCCGCTCAGGGGACTGTCGGAGAATGTGGAAGGGTACGGCCGCGCCCTTATGCGTCCGGTAGTTCTTTCAAAGCATGACTCAATGATCGTGATCTCGAATTCGGGCAGGAATGCGCTTCCGATCGAGGTCGCGATGGTTGCGCGGGAGAAGGGATTGCGCGTCATCGCAATTACCTCGCTCGGGCACTCGACCTCGATCAAGTCGCGGCATTCGAGCGGAAAGAGGTTGTTCGAACTTGCCGATGTGGTGATCGACAACATGGGCGAGCCGGGGGATGCGGTTGTCAGCGTCGAGGGCTGCGTAATACCTGTTGGGCCGACCTCCACTATCGCCGGCGCCTACATCATGAATGAGGTCACGATAGCTGCGGTCGAATGGCTCGTGAGAAACGGTGTCGAGCCGCCAATCTTCAAGAGCGCAAACCTCGACGGCTCAAAGGAGCACAACGAAAGGCTGCGCCAGCGTTACAGCGCACCGCGGATTTTATGGTAATTTGTCATTCTGAGCGTCTGACCCCTCTGCGCGGGATTGATTGTGAGAGAAAGGTGAAGCCGGCGGCTGACTCCCAATGTCATTCTGAGCGAAGCGAAGAATCTCCCCTTTTACCTTTGCCCTTTTACCTTTTACCTACATTCTTAGGAGCGCCTGACCCCTCTGCGCAGGGATGAT
>CAYVDS010000058.1:0-25050 GCA_964450145.1 uncultured bacterium | reverse complement strand
CACCAGCAAATCGAAGCCTTTCTCACGAATAAACTCGATTATGGTCTTGACCTCATGACCGATGAACACATGTGATTGGAGGCGAATGCCTTCTTCCATAGCCTCGTCTTGCGCCTTCTTGATGGCCTCTCGATATCTGTGATTGGCCGCTTGTTTCTCTTCGACCACTTCGCCGATGGCGCCCGGATAATGCGGAATCTCCTCGACTGATATCGTATGGAGCACCGCCACATAATGCCTCGCCAAATCGATAGCTTGATCACGAGCCTTGAAAGAGCCTTCGGAACCGTCGAGTCCGTGAAGAATCTTCTTATGCATTGTTTCCCTCCTCTTCGATTAGTTCCACTTTCGGCTGGAACCATTTTTGCGCGATCATTGTCGGCACAACGGCGCTCGAGATCACGGCCGTCACAAGAATCGTGTACTGGTCCTGATTGATAATACCATTGTTCAGGCCGAAAAGGGCGGAGATACTTCCAAATGTGAGTCCCGTGCACATCATGAGTGTTGTATACATCCCTTCGCGCTTCTCATATCGGAATGCCTTTGTGAGAGGCCAGATGCCCACGAACTTCGTGGCCATTTTGACGCCTAGCAGAAGCGCAATCAACCAGAGAGCTGAGGTCACTGTTCCGAATTTTACAAGCGATCCGGCTTTTAAGAAAAAGAAGGGCGTCAGCAGTGTGAACGCCGTCACGCGAATACGTTGAGCAAGGACCCTCTCTTTGAGAAAGAACGGCGCCAGAACCATCCCGATAAGATAGGCCGGTAAAACGGCCTCGCTCTTCGCGACATTACTGAACCCGCCGAGAAGGAACAATGTCAGCAATATGAACTTCGTTTCCGGCTCGCTTATCCGGTTTCCCACTTTTGCGAAGAACCATGGGACAAACTTTGGAAGGAGCCATATCGCCAGGCCGGTTACAACGGCAAAAAGTGCAAGCCAGATATTGTAGTTGGCAAAAAGGATTCCAAGAGCCAGCACCGTTCCCAAATCGTTGATAAAACAGGCCGCCAGAATGACCTTCCCCATGTCGGTGCGATTGAAACCTGTTTCCAGCATCACGGCGTAGACAACGGCAACGGAAGTTGTCGAGAGCGCGATCCCGGCGATCTCGGCCTGCGGCCATGGCCAGCCACTCACGCAGTGTGTGAATAGTAGAACGCCAAAGAACGGGCCGAAAAAACCAGCCACCCCGATTGTCATACTCGGCCAGAAATGTTTGCGAAAGACCATCGGGTCGATTTCAGCGCCCGCAAGAAATGTCAGTAAAATCGAGCCGACACCCGCCAGGTAATTTATCCACGGCGTTACCGTTAGCCCGAGCAGGTTTCCTCCGAAGGCGCCGACGACAATTTCTAAAAGCGCTACGGATATCGCCACCCTTATCGATATGAGCGATGCTAGCAGGGCCAGGCCAATCCATAGCGCCGACGTGAACCAGACGTTTTCCAATGTTTACTCCTTTCACCAAGCAGGAAAGGTTGGCCTTCGCTGTGGGTTGCCCAAATGTTTTGGCTCCAAGAAAAATGGATTTCCGCCCCGCGACTCCGCCAATGCGGGGGGCATGCTTCGCGGAAATAATTAAAACCCACCAACAAAAAACCCCTACCACGCGGTCATGTCGGGCGCGAGCGCCCCATGGGGTATCACGCGGTAGGAGTCATCAGCCGAATCAGGCGGTTATGGGGGGACTCCATCCCCTTGGACTCTTATTTTAGGGTTGCCGCGAGGAAAAGTCAAACGTCTCTGACATTTTAACCACGGCAACGGCTCTACGCCGGAATGATGAATGATGAATGATGAAAAAGAGGATGTTTATGCTTGACAAGCGCTAGGGTCCTGAGATATTGTATTAGCGGTCGCTAATACAAATCACCCCAATGAATAATATCGAAATCGAAGAACTGTCCCGCGTTTTCAAAGCCCTTTCCTCTGAGACACGTGTCCGCATGGTGTATGTGTTGAAGCGGCACACGCTATGCGTGGGAGCGCTTTCAGACCGGCTCGGCATCAGCCAGGGCGCCGTGTCGCAGCACTTGCACGTGCTTCGGGAAGCGCACCTTGTCAGACCAGAGAGACAAAGTTACTTTGTCCACTATCGCTTGAACGAGGAAGCTTTCGCGCATTGGAAAGAAACAGTTGAATGGTTTATCCAAACCGATGCCGAGAACAAGCGCGCATCAAGCAGGAAGAGAAAGGAGCAGTCCATGTGCGACAGCAGGAACAAATGTCTGAGACCCGGCGAACTGAAGACAAAAACGACGGCGAAATGCTCGTCGGAACAAATCAAGAAATGCCATCACGATGGGAAGGGGCACGCCTGCTCGGAGAAGGAGAAGAGGACAGGGAAATGATAGAACTGACGGATGCGCCAATTGACGCGCGCAGCGTATATGAGCGAATATCGCACGAAGGCGCGGGGTCGATAGTAGTTCACTTTGGCGTGGTGAAGCCGGTGGCCCAAGGCAAGCGCACGAGGGGTATTCGTTTCACGCCTCAAGGTGATCTTAAAGAAGAGATACGCTCGATCGAGGTAGCGCTACGCGAAAAGTGGGCTCCGACGGATGTGCTGCTCATTCGCAGAGTCGGCGAGCTTTCTATCGGCGACATCATATTAGCGGCTGCCGTTTCCTCGCCAGATAGAGAAAGCGCGTTCGGGGCGTGCAGCGAATCCGTGGAACGGTTCAAGAAGCTGAAGAAAGTGAAAAAAGAGGAGTTATTCGACAGCGTCCCGTAGTTGGCAGACCATGATCAGATTCTGTAGGTGCGAATTTATTCGCACACGCAAACCCAGCCGAAGGCCGAGAATATTGTGCGAATAAATTCGCACCTACAGAATTGCGGAACAGTCTCTATTTGAGAACCCTTAGAACGCTTTCTGAATTCCGTTAAGTTACCTCCCGGAAAGGAAAAAGGCAACGTGAGCGCTGAACAGCCGAATGAGATACCCTGGACGCAACGCTGGCGGCTTGGGAAGAACAAATACGACCACGTCGAGTTGGCGGGCGCATTCGGCGATTTGGGCACTCTCATCCCCTTCGTCGTCGGCTACATCGCCGTCATGAAGATTGACCCGTTAGGTATCCTGTTCATGTTCGGGGCTTCCTTGATCGTTGTCGGGTTGTACTACAAGACGCCGATACCCGTGCAGCCGATGAAGGCGATCGGTGGAGCAGCCATTGCTTCCGGAGGCGCTATCAGTCCGGGCATGATATGTGGAGCGGGCCTGTTCACCGGGATTTTCTGGTTTCTGGCAGGGTCATCAAAAATCGTCAATCTTGTTACTAGGCTCGTCGCCAAACCCATTATTAGGGGCATCGTGCTGGGACTTGGACTCTTGTTCATTGCGGAAGGCGTCCGCATGATGCGTGGAACCTGGTGGCTGGCCGTTATCGGTTTGGTCGTCACATATGCTCTCCTCACATATCCAAAGTTTCCCGCCATGTTCGCCCTGCTGATTGTGGGTGCGGGAGCCGCCTTCATTCTGGACCCGACTCTTGCGCAAGAACTTTCGGGAATTCGTCCGGATTTCCGGATACCGGAATTCACATTGGCTCGAACAACATGGAAGGAGTTTGTAGAAGGCACGCTCATCCTTGCCATTCCCCAGATTCCGCTCACCATTGGCAACGCGGTGATCGCCATCCGGGCCGAGAACAACGAGCTTTTCCCGGACCGGCCGGTGACTGACAGAATGATGGCCGTGTCACAAGGATTGATCAATCTAACTTCCGCGCCCTTCGGAGGCATACCGATGTGTCACGGCGCCGGAGGCATGGCAGGGCATGTGCGCTTCGGCGCTCGCACGGGCGGCTCGCTGGTGATGCTTGGAGCCATTATGCTTATTTTGGCGCTCTTTTTCAGTAATTCGATAGTTTTCCTTTTCCAATCCTTCCCAAAAGCCGTCCTGGGCGTCATTCTTTTCTTCGCAGGAACCGAACTCGCCATAACGGTAAGAGACATCGGAAGCAAGAAGGAAGATGTTTATGTAATGCTCGTGGTCGCGGGAGTCGCCATGTGGAACATGGGCGTGGCTTTTCTAGCGGGAATCATCCTCTACCAACTGCTGCAGAAGAGTTGGGTGAAACTGTAGGTAAGACTTACGAGAACAACGCATGGTTCGCAATGGTGAGCCTGGGCAACGAGGGAAAACAATGTCTCACCGATTTCTCGTAGACATCCAAACAGGTGCAAAATCAAGGACCAAGAAAAATGAGATTACATAATGGGAAAAAGATCGTCGGAATTACCATTGGCGCGTTTATCATATTGTTTTTGGGGTATCGACTGTTCTTATACCGCCCTTCCGTGCCTGTGGCAGTTGTCCATAATGCAGAAATCCGGCGAAAGGTCCATGGACCGGGCACGGTGCAGTCCAAAGTGCCGGTGACGGTGAGCGCCAAGATCACCGGTATTCTGGTAGAACTTCATGCGGACCAGGGAAATCATGTGAAGAAAGGCCAACTTCTGGCTGAATTGGATTCCGACGAATTAGGAGCCAAAAACGCGGCAGCCCGCGCGTCTCGCAACCGCTCCCAAAAAGGCCTGGCTCGCGCCGAGGCCGATCTCTCAAAAAGCCAGGCGGCATTCGATATTACTAAAGCCGAGCTCAAGGTGGCAAAAAGTGGATCCACTGCGTCAGAACACGCCGTGATGGCCGCACAGGCAGAGGTCAACCAGGCGGAATCTGAGACCCATGCGGCAGAAGCGGAATTCGCTTACACCCGTATACTGGCGCCCATGGACGGCTTGATTACCGTGCGCAGAGCGGAAGTGGGAGATACGGTGTCTCCCGGATCGCCGATTTTTCAAATGGTTGATTATCAAATTTGGGCTGCCTCGTGGATTGACGAAACTAAGGTCGCCCACCTGCGCGAGGGACAAAAGGCATCGATCAGACTGCGCTCGGGGCGGGTTTTTGAGGGAGAAGTCGCCCGGCTTAACAAAGAGGCGGACACCGTGACACGAGAACTGGAAGTGGACGTAAAGTTTGCCACCATGCCGGAACCTTTGATTATCGGCGAGGAGACCGAAGTCGACATTGATACAGGCAGTCAGACTGGTCCGGTAGTTCCGGCATCTGCAATCATTGAACGGAATGGCTCCAAAGGAGTACTCGTGGTTTCTAATGGCTTAGTAAGCTTCCGCCCCGTTTCTTTAGGGTTACAAGACGGCCAACGGGTCCTGGTCTCGGAGGGTATCGAGAAGGGCGAAATGGTAATAACCAATCCGGCTGAAATTAAATCGGGCAGACGCATCCGGCCGGAAATTAAGCCAATGCCGAGTTGAGCCGGTTGGTTTAAAGCCAACGTCTCTATACTACTCATGTTCGAAATCAGGAATTTCTCTCGTAATCTTTGTGTAACACTACTTATCACACAGATTCAAGGAACACAAAGAGACAACCACGGAGCACACGGAGAGCACAGCGCGGCATAGCCGCAACCAAAAACAATTATCATTGCAAGGAGCGCGGCGACGAAGCAATCTTTGCGTTTCACGGAGATTGCTTCGCTTCGCTCGCAATGACTGCGTTGCAAGAATCGCGACAGAAATGTGCGATCGTGAAGTTGAGTAGTACGGAGACGCAAAGAAGATTGGTTTCCAACTTTTTCGGGAATGGCACTCACGAGGTGTATTCGCGCAATTCGTATAATGCGTGCGATTCGTGATCCGGCATTCTTTTTCATGCGTGTGATTCGGTTCGCGCTTGCGCGATTCGTGACATTCGTGTTCCTGATTTTCTTCTTTTTTGGTTGCGCTTCTCAGGAGAGTGAATGGATTTAGCAATTTATGACATGAAGCTTCATAAGGGCCGGTTCATTGCCACTGTTTTCGGCGTAGGCCTGCTGTTCACTATTGTTCTGGCCATGAACGGCATCTATCGTGGCGTTATCTTTGAAGGCGCCGCTTTCATCCGGGCTGCGAATCCTGACCTTTGGGTTGTGGAAAGGTATCGGGGCGGGCCTTTTAATGAAGAGTCGAGCATGCCGGAGTTTTATCATTACAGCGTCAGGGCGATACCGGGCGTGGAAATAGCCAGTCCTCTTATCTTTCGGCCCGTGGAAAGACAAATAAAAGGCAAGAGCCGACGCTTCACTATCGTCGGCTACGATATTTTCAGCGGATTGGGAGGTCCGCGAAAGGTTTATGCCGGGAGAAATATTGAACAGGCCCATTATGAAATGGTCGCCCATCCAAAGTTGCGAGTGCAAGTGGGGGACAAGATTCCGTTGGGGCTACATACGTATACGGTGGTAGGGTTGACGCGGGAAGCAATCTCAACGGATGGAGAGCCTCTGGTTTACCTCTCACTACCGGACGCACAGGAGGTGCTTTTTCAAAGAGATAATGAGGAAGTGCGCGGCCAGCGGAAAAGAATGCTTCAGACACTGTCCGGGCAGAATTATTTATCTGCCTTCGAGTCGGGGAAATTGCTGCCCCTGTTAGAGCCGGATACACACATTGTCAACGCGATCCTCGTTCAGTTGAGACCGGGCGCAAATCGCGCCGATGTAGCCTGCTTGATCGAGAAATGGCTGTATTTCTCCGTTTTTTCCAGTCAGGAGGAGGTCCAATTATTGATGAAAGGGCGATTGGGCAGCATGACCAAACAACTTTTCCTTTTCAGAACTCTTCTGTTGATCATATCTGTGGCGATCATTTCGCTGGTTGTTTACACGTTCACTATGGAAAAAATCCGGAGCATAGCGGTCATGAAACTTATCGGCGCTTCTAATTGGGTGATCGTCCGGTTGGTGATGGAGCAATCACTTCTCTTGACCGTTAGCGCTTTCTTGTTCGGATTAGTTTTGATTCAGAACACTTACACCCTGTTTCCGAGAACCATTTTGAGGGTCCCGTCGGACGACCTAATCACTTTTAGCGTGGCCGTTATAGCGGGTATTCTTGCAAGTGTTATGGGAGTTTGGGAGGCCCTCAAAGCTCAGCCTGCGGCAGCTTTGGGGGGACAGTAATGGAGGTCCTGCGAATCGAGACATTGAGCAAGATTTTCGGGACCGGCCACCTCGAGGTTCGAGCCCTTGAAGATATAAATCTGACAGTCTCGCGGGGCGAATTGGTGGCTCTGCTCGGCCCGAGCGGGTCAGGCAAGACCACCTTGCTTCTGTGCATCAGCCTGATTCTCGAACCCACAAGCGGAAAGATTCTCTTTGACGGTCAGACGATCTTTCAGAAGAATGGGTGGGCCGGCGTGGACATTCGCCGTCTTCGGCGTGAGAAAATAGGTTTCATTTTCCAATCTCACAATCTCATCCCCTTTCTCACTGCGCGACAAAACGTGCTTCTGCCTTTGAGCCTCGTGGGGCTCAAAGGCAAAAAAGCCCAGAGCCGGGTGACGGAACTTCTGGAATATATGGAAATTGCCGACCGCGCTGACTATCTGCCGGCCTTCCTCGCGGGAGGCGAGCAGCAGAGGGTAGCAATCGCTCGCGCGCTCGCCAATAACGCGAGACTCATTCTGGCCGACGAACCTACAGCTTCCCTGGACACCGGCAGGGGCGTGAAAGTCATGGAATTGTTGAAAAAGATCGCTAAACAAAATCAGTCGGCGGTAATTGTCGTGACGCACGATGTAAGGATGATCGAAGGGTTTGACCGCGTCTATCACTTGAAAGACGGCCGCATAAATCAGAATCACTTTTAGGAAATAAGGGGGCGAAAAGGGGAAACAGGGAAAAGGCGAAACGGAAGAATCAACGAAAGGAACAAGGCGAGAGAGGAAAGGGCGCCGCCGGCCACACCCACAGAATTCCATCCCCATTCGCCAGTTGCGGGACAGTCCCTAAGGGGGGATTTTCCCGTTGCGCAAATAACGAGCGCTCCACGACAAATCCTATGACACAGAATGGCAAACATCCTGCAGGAAATAGAAAGAATATCTCTCCGGTTGCGTTTTTGCTGGCATTCTTGCGGCTGGGCCTTACCTCGTTCGGCGGCCCGACAATGGTAGCATATATTCGCGAGCTTGCGGTCAACAAGAAACGATGGCTTTCCGACGAATCGTTTGCGGACGGCGTGGCCTTATGCCAAGGCATACCGGGGGCGACTGCAATGCAGACTGCCGCTTATGCCGGCTTTCGCGCAGGAGGGCCTTTGGGCGCTCTCGCTGCTTTTGCCGGATTTGGATTTCCCGCCTTCGCCTTGATGGTGATACTCTCCGCCCTCTATCAGAAGACCCGTGACCTTGGTCCCGTCATCTCGGCGTTTCATGGACGGAAGCTTCTTATTGAAGTTGATAAGAAAGCCCCTCTTAAATCGGAGCAGCTTGAGATAGGTCATGATCTGCGCCGTGTGAACGTCGTTGAGATCGCATACAGACTTGACTTCAATCAATAACGAATTCTCGACAATGATGTCTGCCCGAAAACCCACTCCCAATGGCTTTCCACGATATCGCACCGGAATCTCGACTTGCCTCTTGGCCTCAATGCCGGCATCCGCCAGCTCTTCTATCAATGCTAGCTCATAGATAGATTCCATCAGACCCGGACCCAGTTCCTGGTGGACTCTGATGGCTGCGGTGATAACGTATCCACCAACTTCTCATCGCAATCTTGAAGCGCTCCGTGCCCTCCGTGGTTCACTGTCCTATTCCTTGTGTGAAGAAGTGCGGGAGAGTTCCGCAAGCGCAATCCCCCTTTCGAGCGTTTCTTTCGCGGCCTCGGGGCGCTGTTGAACGATCTGGGCCGACGCGATTTTCATATAGTCGAGCGCGAGATTGGCCGAGCGTTCCGTCGCAGCCTGGGCAAGCGTGGCGGCGTCGCGGGCTTTCGCAAGCGCGTCGCTCACGGACAGGGCTGCACGGTTAAACTCATCTTTGGCGGCGTAACCTTGCGCAACATCGAGGTATGCGAGCGCCGCATTGAGCACGTCCGGACAAGTGACCTCGGCGTTCAGGATCTGCGCCAGCCGAATCTCCTCCCTCGCTTCGCGGAACCTCGTCTCGATTTCACCGAGGGATTGTTCCCTCCACTTTTTCACTTTGTCAGCAACCAGGCGTATCAGCCGCTCAAGTTTTTCGGCGTGTTCGGCAAGCGTATCGAGACATCTGCTCTCTATCATCGAGTGAGTGTGCGAAACCATGGCCGAAAGCGCGGCGCATTCGTCAGGGGCGATTCGCATGGCCGTGGCGTCAGACAGAATCTTCGCGTATGGCGCGTCTTCCGCCGCAAGCGATTGAATAAGAGCGTTCCACCGCTGTTCCCTCTCCCCCGCCTCGAGACAAATCTTCTCGGCGGCTGCCTGTGATTGCCGCACGAGTTCAAAACTCTCATCAATGTCGCCCTCGATGAGCAGATTATCGGCTTGCTCTAGCAGCGAACGTGCCTTCGCCACCAAGGTCGACTCGTCCCCGACGAAATCGAGCGTCGTGCAAGCCTCGATAGCCTCGCGCGCCGCCTCCATTTTGCTGCGGAGATGGTTGAGATTCTCGCGCTGCTCGGCCTCGAACCGCTCCCTCAGAAACTCGACCTGCCAAACCTTCGTTCGGGCCACCGAGAGATCACGCAAGAGGTTATTCTCCAGAACCGCATTCAGCGCGTTCGGCCCGCCCGCAATCTGTTGTTTCATTCGGTTCAGGTCGAGGTATGCGCTCTCGAGCATGTCGGGTGAATAGTTCCCCGAGCAACTCTGCACCGCTTTCTGTATCGCCCTCTCGATTTCGACGAGTTGCTCTGATATGTCGCGATACCGCTCCGCCTTGGCCCGTTCGATTGCCCCAACGATGGCGCCCATATTTTCTTCGACTGAAAGAATGAGTTCCCGCAGCTTTTCGCGACTGCGCAATGCCACCGCCTCGACCATTTCAGAGACACGGGCGCGAAGAGTATGGACAAGGTCCGGACAATAGTGCGCAACATCGGGCGAGGATGCCGCGTCAGCTTTCTGAAAAAGATCGGTCGCGCGCTGCAACAATTCGTCCCATACACGTTCCGCCTCTTCAGCCCGGATGATTATCTCATCCTTGATCATCTTGGCGGCGTTTTCAGCCAGGCCTATGCCGTTTTCAAGTTCGCCGCTCTCAAAACAGGCCTTCGCCGCGTTTATGGCGTCTCTCGCCTGCATGAGATCGTCAATCACTTCATGGGCGTAACGGCGCGCCATCGCCTCTTCCAGAGCGCCGGTTGCAGCGCGAACCACTTCGCGCAACTTTACGGTCAGCCGCTTCTTCTCCTCCTCGGCCTCGATGGCGATGCGCTCCGCCTCGAGCGCCTTCGACTCGGCGGACGCCAAACACTCGCGGACCTCATCCCACTGCGCGTGGCGCGCGTGCGTCTCGGCCCTGTCGAGGAATTCATATGCCTGCTTTATGGCGTCCTGCGCATGGTCCTTTGCCCCTGCTTTCCGCGCGCGGGCGATTACCTCGCGAACCTTGGCAAGGCTGGTTATGACTTGCTCGCGCCCCCGGTTCCTGTCCGGCGCAAGCAGGCCCACCGTCTCAGTCGTAGTCGCTCCCTGCTCCAGCAGAAAACGCAGCCTGTCGACGTTGCGGTCAGTGGCGCAGTGCAGCAATTCATCGCGGATATCGGCCAGCCGCTTGAACTCAGCGGGCGCGTATTCCGCCGCGCCGTCCTCTTCAAGGGCATTGATCCTTGCGCGCAGGCTCTTGACCTGCTGCATCAGTTTCTCCCAATCTTTTTCGACAGCGTCGGCTTTGGCCGATGCCTCGTTCACCATCGAAATGGCCTGCCTCGCCATTTCCACAGCTTCCTCGTCAAATCCCGATTCCGCGTATTTCCGCGAATCCGCAAGTTTTACCCTCGCTTCTTCGATTGCATTTGCCACCGACCGGCTGAACGGGTGCGAACGGGCCGCTATCAGCGCGGTCTGTCCTATATCGTTCAGTTCCTCGAAGTATGCGCGCAGCCCTCCCCCGGCTTCCTCAGATTTAATCGACCTGATCATGAAAGAAAATTCATCTTGTCCGGGCGAGACAACCTGCGAAGATTCCGACCCCGTGTAATACTTCTGCAACATTTCCCTTAACGGCTCCGGACTACACAGAGAGGCGCGAACCTTCTTGCCCGTAGCGCGCTCGAGGTCGGCCACTATCTCCGCAAACGAAAGGCCCTCAAACGGGGCCGCAAGCGCGACAGCGAGAGCTTCCCCTTCAATCGCATACGGCAGCGCATGCAGCCTAAGCGCCTTCTCGGCCGGAAGCGCGCGAAGCGCTTCATCGGTGATCCTTAGCTCGCGCAGATCGATGAAATCGCACTTATACTGTTTGGCAAGCAGGCTTCCCAACCTGTCATGCGTGATATAGCCGAGCTTGAAAAGCGTCTCTTCGAGAGAGAGATTGCGCGTCCGGGATTTTTCGAGGGCCTCTTGCAGTTCTCCCCGCGACAATACGCCCTCGGCCACCAGCATATCGCCAAGGCTCTGAACATCTCCTGCCATTGCAAAGCTCCTTAATGAATTTCAAGCGCTTTGATTGCGAAGCGCTCCGTGTTCGTGAATAAGTCTGAACAGATCGACTCGTGACTCGCCACTTTCTTGCGTCTCCGCGCGGTATTATAGTTGATGCTTAGATGAAATTCAATCGCGGCGGCGCTGCGCCGGCACAAAGTTACGATTCTAAAACTGAGTAGTTCAGAGTTGTGATAAGCTTGAGAGATAACGGATTAAAACCAAAAATGGGGATATCTGCGATGGTGGGGAATGTTGTTAACGAAAAGCGCAATCACAAGCATTATCAGCGCTCCAAGCCCAGCCGGTATGAGCGCGTAGCGGTATCCCAGCGCGTGAATCTGGTCGCTGCCGATCACTGCGATCAGGGCAGTAGCGCCGCCCGGTGGGTGAAGGGTCTTGGAGACGTGCATAACGGCTATCGCGGTCGCGACCGCCCCCGCCGCGGCAAGCCACGTTTGCGAGCCCAATAAGTGGAAAAAACTCACCCCGATGAGCGCCGACAGCACGTGGCCTCCGACAAGATTTCGGGGCTGTGCCAGCGGACTCTCAACGACGCCGTACAGAAGGACGGCTGACGCTCCGAACGAGGCGATGAGGTACACCTGGTCGGTCTGCGCGAGTTTACTGAAATTGATGTAAGCTACCGCTGCGATTCCGAGGAACGCTCCGACCCATGACCAGAAGATATCGGCCATGTGCGCCCGAGCAGGACTCCTGGAGTGACCAAGCATTTTCCTAAAATAGGGTGTGAGCATATCAGTATCTTCCTCTCCTGTCGCCGGAACAGAGCCGCGGGCATCATGCAAACCCCGTGTTTAGGCAGGTATTATGCGGCAAGGTATTCGATTCCGTATGTGACAAAGGTCACAGAAATGCTGTATGCTGTCCTAAACAAAAAGCTGAACCGCGGAGGGGTCGCAGACCCGAGGCGCGGAGGGTCGCAGAGAAGTCGGGGAATCGCGGATAAGCCCGCCGTTGGGAATAGCCCTCACTCTTTTCATCTGCGGTTGCAGCTTGTTCCTTTTCTTAGTGACTTCGCGCCTTTATGTTTGATTTTTCGCCTCTCAAACCGTTGACTAAGCGCATTCCTTTTGTTAGAATTGTTGCGATACAGGCTTACGAACTGGCAACACGCGATAGACCCCTGAGAACCAGGGCGAAAAGGCGAAGGCGAAACGGGAAAAAAGACAAGGTCATTCCGATTTCCCTTTCCCCGAGCAATACGCCGGGAACGGGCAAAAGGCATTCAAAAAAGCGGTTACAGGGTTGGGTTAGAGCAAGCTATTAGTCCCCAAACAAGAAGGGGTTGGGAACATGCGGGATGTATTGGCAATGGTGCTCGTCGGCGGCAAGGGCGAGCGCCTTCATCCTCTCACGCTCGACAGGGCGAAGCCTGCCGTTCCTTTCGGAGGCATCTATCGACTAATAGATTTCACACTTAGCAACAGCGTCAACTCGGGCCTCCGCCGCATCTTCATCCTTACACAGTACAAATCGGTTTCCCTCAACCGCCACGTAAGAAACGGATGGAGCATCTTCCATCACGAATTCGGCGAATTCATCGAGCTGATCCCGGCGCAACAGCGAATCGGCGAAGAGTGGTACCTCGGCACTGCCGACGCCATCTATCAGAACCTCCACCTGCTCGATTACGGAACGACAACCACCACTCACGTCATAATCCTCTCGGGCGACCATGTTTATAAGATGGATTACGCCAAGATGCTGGATTTTCACGAGTCCAAAGGCGCGGACATGACAGTTGCCGCGCTGGAGGTGCCGCGCGAGGAAGGGCACAGGTTCGGAATCCTGCAGGTGAATAATGATGAACGCGTTATCGGATTCCAGGAGAAGCCGGCCGATCCGCCGCCGCTACCGGGTAAGACGGACCTGTCGTTCGGTTCGATGGGAATTTATATATTCAACAAGGATGTCCTGACCGAAGTGCTCACGGGTTCTCCCGAGGAACGATTGCACGATTTCGGGAAGGACGTAATCCCTTCCATAATAAACGGTTACAAGGTTTATGCCTATAACTTCATCGATGAAAACAAGAAGCAGGCAAAATACTGGAAGGACGTCGGCGCAGTTGACCCCTATTATGAAGCCAATATGGATTTGGTTTCAGTCAGCCCGGTGTTTAACCTGTATGACCCTGAATGGCCCATCCGAACCTATCAGTCGCAGAACCCTCCAGCCAAGTTCGTCTTCGCGCAAGAATATCCCGGCGGGCGCCTCGGCCTCGCGCTCGACTCGGTAGTCTCCGCCGGATGCATTGTCAGCGGCGGCAAAGTGAAGCGTTCAATTCTTTCACCGCGCGTTCGAATAAACAGCTTTGCGACAGTCGAAGATGCCATCCTTTTCGATGAAGTCGACATCGGCCGCTATTGCCGAATCAAGAACGCCATTATTGACAAATACGTTCAAGTGCCGCCCAGAATGGAGATCGGGTACGACCTTGAACGCGACAGAAAGCTGTTTCATGTCACCGAGTCGGGCATCGTGGTAATACCGAAGAGGACAAAAATCGAGCCGCCGCCGGTGAATTTCTGGATGCCTTCCCCAATGAGGGCCGAAAGGGAGACATGAGAATCCTGTTTGCCACGAGCGAGATGGTTCCGTTCTCGAAGACAGGCGGTCTGGCCGACGTCGCGGGCGGGCTCAGTAAGGCGCTCCGAAAATTGGGTCATGAGGTTGCGGCAATTGTCCCCTATTACAAGATCACGAAGCAGAAGGGCCTCCCGGCCGAAGACATGGACTTGCCTTTCGCGGTTCCCATGTCGAACAGAGAAGAGTACGGTGAGATTTTCCGCCTGGTCCAGCAAGATGGGACTGTTGTCTACTTTATCGGGAAGGAAGCGTATTACGACCGCGACCAGCTTTACGGCACTCCGCAGGGCGACTACCCTGACAATGCGGAACGATTCATCTTCTTCTCCAAGGCGATCATCCAAGCTTGCCGTGTCTTGAATTATCGGCCCGACGTTATACATTGCAACGACTGGCAAACGGGTCTCGTCCCAATCTATCTCAGGACAATGGAGACCGTTGACCCGAGCTTCAAGCAGATAGCGACCATCTTCACGATTCATAATATCGCCTACCAGGGCCTGTTCTGGCATCTGGACATGCATCTGACAAATCTCTCATGGGACTTGTTTAATCCCGAGGGAATAGAGTATTACGGAAAGATCAATCTGCTCAAGGCGGGCATAATTTCGAGCGACTTCATAAATACCGTCAGCCCTCGTTATGCTCAAGAGATTCAGACCCCCGAGTTCGGATATGGCATGGAAGGGATACTGACGAAGAGATCCGGCCGGCTACTCGGAATTCTCAACGGCGCGGACTATGAGGAATGGAACCCGGAGACCGACAAATATCTTGTGGCAAATTATAGCGCGAAAGACATTTCCGGCAAAGCGAAATGCAAGACGGACCTTCTTGAACAGTTCGGACTGCCTCCGAGGGATAGCTCTCCGTTGCTCGGGGTCGTCTCGCGCCTGGCCGACCAAAAAGGATTTGACATATTGGCGGAAGTGATGGATGATATTGTGCGCGAAGGTTTCCAGTTCGTCCTTCTTGGGACCGGCGAGCAGAAATATCACACTCTGTTTGCCAAGTTGGCGAAGAAATACCCCGACCGGGTCGGAGTAAAGCTCGCCTTCTCGAACGAGATAGCGCATAAAATCGAGGCTGGCGCCGATATGTTTCTCATGCCTTCGAGATACGAGCCATGCGGCCTCAACCAGATGTACAGTTTGAAATACGGAACGGCGCCGTTGGCGCGCGCGACGGGCGGGTTGGACGACACGGTCGTTGACTATCCGACCACACAATCGTCCGGAAATGGCTTTAAATTCCACGACTACACGGCCGCCGCGCTTCTTGCGAAGCTCAGGGAAGCCCACAAATGGTATGAGAGCAAGGAGGACTGGAAACGAATTATCCTGAACGGAATGGCATGCGATTTTTCATGGGAGGCATCCGCTCGCAAGTACGCGGAACTCTATCAGAAAGCTGTCTTACTTAAGAACAAATAAAAGAATCGGAATGTGTGTTTTCATTATCGGTCTTAACCATGAACGTTAAACCGTGAATCGAGTTTCTTAGGGGAGCCTGATCACGCTTCGGCGTGGTTAATTGTGGAAGAAAGGTGAAGCTTGACATCCATCATGTCATTCTGAGCGGAGCGAAGAATCTCTCTTTTGTTTCTTTTGACCTTGAACCTTGAACCTACTTTCTTAGGAGACATAAAGAATGCCGGAACTTCGTAAGGACCCCGTAGTCGGGCGTTGGGTAATCATCGCGACAGAACGCGGCAAACGACCCATGGATTTTCACCCTGAACCGGTGATTGACGACACGGGCTTTTGCCCGTTCTGCGAGGGACACGAGGACAAAACCCCTCCCGAAATCCTGGCGTTCAGGGAGAACCATCAAGTCGCCAATGGGCCCGGCTGGAAGGTTCGCGTTGTCCCTAACAAGTTCCCTGCTTTGCGCATCGAAGGCGAGATGGGAAAGGCCGGCGTCGGCATGTACGACAAGATGAACGGCATCGGGGCACATGAGGTAATCATCGAGACCCCCGACCACTTCAAGAAGATCGACATGCACACGCAGGACAGCCTCGCGAGAGTGTTTCAGGCATGCAAGAACAGGATCACCGACCTCAATAACGACAAACGGTTCAAGTACATTCTGATCTTCAAGAACGAGGGACGACAGGCGGGCGCATCGCTGAGTCACCCTCATTCCCAGCTCATCGCAACACCGGTCACGCCAAAACGGGTGAAGGAAGAACTGATGGGCGCGAAGGAGTACTTTAATTATAAAGACCGGTGTGTTTTCTGCGACATTGTAAGAGAGGAACTCTCGCAAGGCGCAAGAATAATATATGAGAACAAGGGGTTCGTGACGTTCTCTCCATTCGCATCGAGGTTCCCGTTCGAGATGTGGATTCTCCCCAAACGGCACAGCCCCGATTTTCAAACCATCGAGCACGACGAAATGATGCTGCTCGCTGACGTCCTGATCGTGACCATGAAGAAGCTGGCCGTAGCGCTCAACCGGCCGCAATACAATCTTGTCCTCCACACGGGGCCGGTGCGATGGGCCAGGATGGGGTATTGGGTCACCCTCGATTTGGACTACCACTGGCACATCGAGGTCATGCCCAAGCTCACTCAGGTCGCCGGATTCGAATGGGGCACCGGCTTCTACATCAATCCGACCGTCCCAGAAGAAGCCGCCAAGTTCCTTCGGGAGATCGAGGCTTGAGCAGCGCCTCCATAGCCTTCCTGTGGCACATGCATCAGCCTTTCTACCTTGATCGGATGACGGGCGAAGTGTCGATGCCGTGGGTCCGCCTGCATGCGTGCAAGGGCTACTACGACATGATATCGCTCCTCGAGGATTTCCCGCAGATACGAGCGACCTTCAACATTGTCCCCTCCCTTGTCACACAGTTAAGCGCATATTGCGAGGGAACCGCGAAAGACAAATTTCTTGAGTTCAGCCTCATCCCGGCAAAGGAACTCACTCCTGCGCACAAGAAATTCATCCTCCGCGATTTTTTCCAGGCAAACTGGGACAATATGATTCGCCCCTACAAGCGGTATTGGGAAATCATGACGGAGCGAGGGCTTCACCTCGAGGCCGAAACCATCAACGACTACACAATCACCCAGTTCAACGCACAGGCCTACCTCGACATCCAGGCGTCGTCCAACCTGTCGTGGTTCGGATACCGCGCGCGCAAGCGCTTCCCCGAACTCAACGAACTCATCAAGAAGGGGCGTTTCTTTACCGAGGATGAGAAACGCCACGTGCTCTCGCTCCAGACGCAGACCCTTCGCGAAATCGTCCCTCTCTACAAACGCATGCAAGACGAAAATCGAGTAGAGCTCACCACCAGCCCGTTCTATCACCCGATTCTGCCGCTGCTCTGTGATTCCGAATTTGCGTGGCGTTCAATGCCGGGGGCGCGGTTGCCCGAAAGATTCTGCCATCCCGAGGACGCGCAGGAGCAGATAAACAGGGCCGTAGCGTTCCACATCGAGACTTTTGGCAAACCACCCCGAGGGATGTGGCCATCGGAAGGTTCGGTAAGCCCGGAGATTATTCCGCTCGCGCGGAATGCCGGCATCGAGTGGATGGCCACCGATGAGGCCATCCTGGCCCACTCGTTGAAAGCCCATAACGTTTATGAGCACCTTTACTTTCCGTACCGCGCCCGCTTCAATAACGCCGAGTTAGACATCGTTTTCCGTGACCGCGGGCTTTCGGACATGGTCGGCTTCGCATACTCGAGAAACAAACCCAAGGACGCCTGCACAGATTTTGTCTATCGGCTGAGGCGAATAGCCCGCGAACAATGGCGGCCCGGAAGTCAGCCGCTCGTGCCCATAATCCTCGACGGCGAGAACGCATGGGAATACTATTATGACGGCGGGGAAACCTTTCTCTCGCTCGTGTACGAAAGCTTGAGCAAGGATGACATGCTTCGCACGGTCACCGTGAGCGGATTCCTCCGGGAGAACAGCGAGCGGCGGCACGTGGACAACCTTTACACCGGCTCATGGATAGGACATAATTTTGACATCTGGATCGGCGACCCCGAAGAAAACGACGCGTGGAACTGCATCAACCGCACGAGGAAATTTCTGAAAAGATTTGAGGCAAAACGTGGAGCCGACGCGGCGGGTCTCGCTCTCGCATGGGAGGATCTAGACGCGGCGGAGGGCAGCGACTGGTTCTGGTGGTACGGTCCGGATTTCTCCACCGACAACGACGCCGAATTCGACCGCCTCTTCCGCGGGCATCTGCAAAACGTCTTCCGAGCGCTGAATCTCGATATGCCCTCTTATCTCTCCACCACGCTGCTCCGCAAGCACAAAGCTGCCGTGGGCCGCCTCCCCATGGCGTTTGTGAGGCCCAAAATTGATGGCAAGATAACCGACTTCTTCGAATGGCAAGGAGCGGGCTGCTATGAGTGCGCGCGCGGAGACAAGGCGATTGCGCTCGGATGCCGGTACTTGACGCACATATACTACGGATTCGACTTGCACAATTTCTATATGCGGTTCGATATCGACACGGCCAGCGGCATAAGACCGGAAGACGCCTCGGTAAGACTCGATGTGTATCTAACCGGAACTCAAACCCACAGACTCACCATGCCGCTTTACTTCGATCTCGCGAAGCAAAACGTGTTTACGCTCGAACGCAGCCAACACGGCATCGAGTTCGAGAAAATCCGCGATTATGAAAGCATCGCATGGGCGAAGATACTTGAACTCTCGATTCCGTTCGCCGACCTCGGCCTCCAGCCCGGCCAGAAGGTCGAGATTCAAGTGAGCTTGAAGAACGACAGAATCGAGATGATGCGATTTCCGAAGGAAGGCCTGCTGCGACTTACGGTACCCGACGAGGGCTTCGAGGCAAAAATGTGGGTGGTTTGATTTTCACTGTTAATCAGGGACACTATATGACGGAAACTTATTCGGGGACAAGATGCGGTCCCGCCTGAGGCGGGATGTCCCCGAATAACCGTCGGCTTCTCAGGAGCGTCATGTCGGCACATGTAAACTTGATGTTCGGCATTCATTCGCACCAGCCCGTCGGCAATTTCGGCGGAGTGTTGAAGGACGCATACGAGAACTGCTACCGCCCGTTCCTCGAGACGCTGGCGCGCCACCCGGGCGTCCGGGCAGCGCTTCACTATTCGGGACCGCTGCTCGAATGGGTTGAAGAGAACGAGCCAGATTACATCGACCTCATCGCGTCGTTGGCCGGAAGGGGACAGGTCGAGATGCTCAGCGGCGGCTTCTATGAGCCTATACTCCCCATAATCCCGAGGGATGACGCGCTCGGCCAGATTCAAATAATGAACGACTACATCAATCGCCGCTTCGGCCAGAAGGCGCGCGGTCTGTGGCTCACTGAACGAGTGTGGGAACCGAACCTCCCGTCTTTGCTCGCTGAGGCGGGGCTCAATTACACGGTGATCGACGAGACCCACTTCGCGTACGCCGGCCTCGGTCCGAAGGATATGTTCGGCTATTATCTCACCGAGGACGCTGGCCGCGAGCTCGCCGTCTTCCCCATTGACAAACATCTTCGGTACTATATCCCATTCAAACTGCCCGGCGACACGCTCGACTATCTCCGTACCGTTTCGGCGGAAGGCAAAACGACCGACATAACGTACGGCGACGACGGCGAAAAATTCGGGGTCTGGCCCGAGACATACAAGTGGGTGTACACCGAGGGTTATCTGGAAAAGCTGTTTTCCATGATCGAGTCCAGTTCGGATTGGATAAAGATGCCGACCTTCTCGGAATTTATCGACTCGCATCCGCCGATGGGCAGGATATATCTGCCGGCCGCCTCTTACGACGAGATGATGGAATGGGCGCTGCCTTCGCGAGCCACGATGAAGTATCAGGATATTTTGGAGAGATTCAAATCGACCGGCGTTTACGAGGATTACAGACCGTTCATCCGCGGCGGTTTCTGGCGCAATTTCCTCGTCAAATATCCCGAAGCAAACCGGATGCACAAGAAAATGATTTATGTAAGCCGAAAGGTGAACGCGCTCAAAGGAAAGGCGCTTGTCGCCGCCAGACGCGAACTGTGGCGCGGTCAGTGCAACTGCCCCTACTGGCACGGCTTGTTCGGCGGTCTCTATTTGAACTACCTCAGGTTCGCAAACTATAGCAGCCTGTTACGCGCCGAGAGTCTGGCGGACCAGGCGACGCATGGCAAGAGTTCCGAGATTCGCGTCGAACACGTCGACTATGACTGCGACGGGCATAAGGAATTCCTCGTCTCGACGAACGATTATAATGTCTGCGTGACTCCCAGCTACGGCGGTTCCATAGCAGAAATAGATTACAAGCCCAAATGCTTTAACATAACCGATGTCCTGGGCCGGCGACTCGAGGGGTATCATCGAAAAATAACGGAAGCCTCGCATGATTCCGGAGCGGCGAAGGTAAAATCCATTCATGACATCGTGCGCGTTAAGGAGGCCGGGCTGGAGAAAAAGCTGCACTATGACTGGTACGACCGGCATTGCTTCCTCGACCACTTCCTGCGAGCGGGCACGACGCTCGAGAGATTCGCCCGCGCCGAACAAGTCGAAGAAGGCGACTTCGTGAACCAGCCATATGCGCTCGCGGGCAAGAAGAAGTCGCAGAAGAAGCTGACACTGATCCTCAGGCGGGACGGCCACCTTTGGCGGCCTCAGTGCGCGATCCAGATTTCAATCGAGAAATCGCTGATTATCAGCGGCGAGGCCGGGATCGAAGCTAGTTACGCCATTCGGAGCGGCAAGAAGCCGGTCGATTCGACGTTCGCCGTGGAGCTGAATCTTACGCTGCTCGCGGGGGACAACGAAGACAGGTACTACGATATCCCCGGCGTCACCCTCGACCGCAATCGCATGAACAGCGTTGGGGCGGTCGATTCGGTCTCGCTTGTTCTGCTCGTGGACCGTTGGATGGGCATAGGCATCGCAGTCCGCTTCGAGCCAGAGGCCACCCTTTGGAGATTCCCCATAGAGACCGTTTCACAATCTGAAGGCGGCTTCGAGAAAACCTACCAGGGATCAAGCGTGACCGCAGTATGGCCTCTGTCTCTTAAGGCCAACGATTCGACGACCCGGGCTGTAAGTCTTAAGGTGGAACAACTGTGAGCTAATCTGGGGACACCATGCGGCATGGTGTCCCCAGGTTAGCGAAAATCGCCCGTTCCATGGAAGAAGATTCCTCCGCACGAGTATTGTCATGCGAATAAATTCGCACCTACGGAGGCTAATTGCGATGAATCTGCCAAAATGGGCGCTACCCTGTGGGTGCGAATTCATTCGCACGCTTTCAGACTGTTTCCGGGCTAGGACTTGACAAGATAAAGCTCCAATTCTTTAAAAGGACCCTGCCGTGAAAACCAGATCGTCAGCTATCGCAATTGTTGGCCCGGGCGCAATTGGCTGTCTTTTCGGCGCCTTGCTTACAGAGGCGGGCCATAGAGTAATCATGCTCGACATCAGGCCCGGGCGCGCCGAGAAGCTCAACCGCGACGGGATTCACGTAGAGGACATATCCGGCAAGCGTGACGTCAAAGTCAGGGCAACGATCCGACCTTCAGATGTGTCAGATTGCGACCTTGTCATCATCGCAACGAAATCATATGACACCGGTGCGGCGGTGAACAGCATCGCGCGAATTATCGCGAGCGCGACGCCGGTTTTGACGCTTCAGAACGGCCTCGGAAACGTCGACCTGATTGCGCAAGCCATCGGAGCCGACAGGACAATCGGCGGAATCACGTCACGGGGCGCGACTCTGGTGGCCGATGGCTCAATTATACACGCCGGAACCGGGAAAACCGTCATCGGAACCCCGTCGAACCGGCTCACCGAAAATCTGAAACGTGTTCGGAGCATTCTCGAGTCGGCGGGATTCGACCCGCAGGTTTCAGACGACCTCGATGGCGCTATCTGGGGGAAGCTTGTTATAAATGTGGGGATAAATGCGCTCACGGCCATAACGCGGTTGAATAACCCGAGATTACTCGAGTTTCAAGGGACGCGGGAGATAATGCAAGGACCGGACACCGAGGCTGTTTCACTTGCGCAGGCAGAGGGGCTCAAGCTCGCCTACAAAGACCCGCTCGCTCAGGTCGAGGAAGTATGCCGCCTGACGGCAACTAATGTGTCTTCGATGCTTCAGGATGTTCTTGCGAAGAGGAGAACCGAAATAGATGCTATCAACGGAGCAGTCGAAAAGATAGGAAATGAGGTAGTTATTCCAACTCCCATCAACTCGCTTCTCACATCACTGGTGCGCACGATAGAATTGAGCTACGATTTGCAGGTTCAACGGTAATAATTCGCCGTGTCCTCTTCTTCCCTATCCGAAATCCGAAATAAGAGCGCTCATCATTCGTTTCCGCTTTCGCCTTTTATTGACTCGGAACGCGAGACTCGACACCCCGCGCCTTGCGCGGCTATCCGCACGCGCGGCGGATATAATCCACAATCTCCTTTGTGGTGGTTCCCGGCCCAAACAGCGCCGCAACGCCTGACTCGAGCAGATGCTCCCTGTCTTCTTCCGGGATGATTCCGCCGCCGGTAAGAATGATGTGGTCTGCTCCCCGCGAACTGAGTAATTCTTTCACTTTCCCAAAAAGAGTCATGTGCGCTCCGGAAAGGACCGAGAGCCCGATCACGTCTACGTCTTCCTGGATAGCTGTCTCCACCACCATTTCGGGAGTCTGATGCAAGCCGGAATAGATAACTTCCATTCCGGCGTCTCTCAACGCGGCAGCCACCACCTTGGCGCCGCGGTCATGGCCGTCAAGGCCGGGCTTGGCGACAAGGACCCGGATTTTCCTGTCAGATTTCATTGTGTTCCTCGAGAACAGTCATAGGGTAAGGAAGGAATCTAGCTTTTAGATGCCGGAATCTGCAAGGCGCAAATATAGCAAATCTGGCTGCGATTGTCAAAAAGGGATGACACGCGGCGCTCGAAAGAAGGGGTGCGCCACTTGCCTCCGCTTTTGCCGGCGATACAAAGTTTCCGTTGCTGAGCGAAACCAGCGCGTGAGTTGTTTACGCTGCCTTGGCTAATCGGCGCTCGATAGCCTTCAGGATGGTGCTGCGGTTACGGTGCCCTTTTTCATAGTCCTTGAGAGCAGCCAGTTCCTGGGGGCTCAGTTGGTCCAGCTTCTCAAGCGCGGTTCCAACCGAAAGGTTGTCATAATCGGGAATAATACGGACTTCGTCCAGTTCCTTGTCTATTTGACGCAATATCCTGATACGATTATAGTTATGGTACTCGTACTCTTTTATTATCTCCAACTGCTTCATGGGAAGGCTCTTCAACTGATCTATAATCTCCGTGACCGTCATGTCGTCGTAGCCCGGAATGATGTGATTCACGTTGCTTGCCGACGGCACCCTGGAGCCTATTTTGAAGGCTGCCAGCAAGGCCTTGGCCAAACTGTCTTCCCTCTCTTGCAGGCGCTCCCCACGCTCGACGAAATCGTCAAGCGAGTCCCGGAGCGACTCTCGTATGTCGGCAAACTTCTCGCGTGAGAACTCGATCGCTCCAATACCCCCGAAGCAAACCTTTCGTAAGATGTTGACTGACATAGCCTTTTCTCCTTCTCCCGTTGCTCCCTCCGCAGACCGCCCTGCGCTATGCTCATTCTAACGCAATGCGTCAACAATTGTCAAGCTGGAAAGAACAGTGGGAAAACGTTAAAAGGGCAAACTGGAAAAAGGGAGCCACACAAGGAATGATGAAAAAGGCATTAGCCCTTGATCCTGAAGCTGGTTTTGATAAGTGGGACAACGTCGAGAAGAGACTTCACCTCGGGCTTATTTCTCGCCAATTCGCCCCAGAGAAGAACAGGGACAGGATTAAAAGTGTGTTGTGAGGTGGACAGGTCTTCGAGGTTTCCGTGGTCACTCGACAGGATGATGGAGGTCTCACGGAAGTCACAGTTATCGAGCACGGCCAACAAAAATTCATCGAGCTTGCGCACTTCTTCGATTGCACGGAGCCGACCCTGAGCGTGGCCGGCCGCGTCGCTCTGGAAGTATTCATAAAGGCAGAAGTCGTATCTCGCGGCGGAACCGGCTAGAATTTCACCGGCCTCCCTGGGCGAAAAGGGTGGGACTTCAAACCCCTTCTCTATCAGCATCTGGTTTGTGAATTCCTGATACACGGCGCGCCGCTTCACGATGTCTTCAATGCCGAAAAACGGGAGCGCGGCCGCCAAATTCGCGACCGTAGTGACTGAATTGCGAAGAGGCAGCTTCTTTTCGAGCGCTTCAAAAAAGAGCGGATTGAATACGTTTATGAAAGCCGCTTTGACGCCGGCCTCCTTGAGCTCTTTCAGAATGCTGTGTTCGTCGAGTATCTCTCTGAGTTTTCTTGAAGGAAATCCGTTCAGGTGACGCCCGATCGCGGCGGCGGCGTTTACCCCGGTCAGCAAAGTCGTTTGCCCCGTAGCGCTCTGGGGAAGTCCCTCAACCCCGAGCGACGCATCCGCCCTGAAGGCGAGTCCACCATGCGTAAGCGTCAATTGACTATCCCGGTGGCATTCGCCTCCACCTTTTCCGCTGACACGCGACTCCTGACTCGCGACTCGCGACTTTGTTCGTTCGCCTTTCGCGTTTCGTTTTTCGCCTCCGGGAGGCGGTCCATCGAGGAAATCAGTGAACACTTGCGACGGTAGGGCTGCAAACGGGTTGATCGATGGGTCATTCTTCCCCACCCCGATGCCGTCAATGAATATCATTAAGATGCGCATAAACCATTATTTACCTCTTTAGGGCGGGAATGTCAATGCGGGGCGTCACGAAGACGCCGAGACGCCGTGTCCGGCCCAACGCCTTTTCGTTTGTCATGTCGTTTGTCATGTGACGCTCCTTCTGACATAATGTTGGAGTGGTGAATGCTTCATAGGTTCGCATTTCGGCGACTGATAGGAAAATCGCAAAGCTAACTCTCCCGTAATGTGACCGCCTTTGGCGCGGCGCGAAAGAGCGATAGCTATTGTACTGTCTCATAAATAGCTTGACACGTTGCGAAGGGGACTGT
>CAYVDS010000057.1:0-25082 GCA_964450145.1 uncultured bacterium | reverse complement strand
TGCCTCTTTTTCTTCAACCCAAAATCGATTGTCCCCGTTTCCCTCTTTGCCGATATCCGCGTTCATCGGCGGTTGCATATCTCTTATTCTCTCGTATCATTCGCTCTACTCCTTAATCCACCCTCTCGGGTTCTTGACGAATTCCTTCTCCCACCGCTCCACGAGTTCTTGCATCTGTTTCCCGACCTCGGGATATTTCTTCATCAGGTTGTAGCTCTCGCCGGGATCGAGTTCCATGTTGTAGAGCAACGGCATCGAGCCGAGGGCAGGCACGGAAACACCCGTCTCTTCGGATTTGTATTCGTATCCGGCCGTAAGCTTGCCAAATGTGGTGTGGGGCTTGTCCAGCGGAATCGGCCACACATAGGAATTTATGTGTCGGAAATACTTCCATTTTCCCGCCCGAACGCCCTCGAGTTCGTTGTGATGAAAGAAGAACAGCGCGTCATGTGGCGATTTGACTTCGGTTCCCGAAAGAAGTCCCCAGATGCTTTTGCCGTCAATGATGCGGTCATCCGGCAGTTCAAGCCCGGCAAGGGACAGGAAAGTCGGGAAGAAATCGAAGTTCATCGCGGGTTCTTTACAGGCGCTGCCCGCCGCGATTTTTCTCGGCCAGCGGGCTATGAGGGGAACGCGGTAGCCTCCCTCGAAGCCCTGGCCCTTTCGGCCCCGGAGACCGCCCGGACTGCCGTCGAACCACGGGCCGTTGTCGCTTGTGAAAAGAACGAGAGTGTCTTTCTCCAGACCATTTCTCTGCAAGCATTGCACGATTTCGCCGACGCTCCAGTCGACTTCCTGCACGGTGTCTCCGTGCCGGCCGCCCTCGGAGCTATCCTTGAATTTCTCGGATGGTATGCACGGCTGGTGGGGGTCTTTGTGGCACAGATACAGGAAGAAGGGATTGTCCTTGGAGCGCTCGATGAAGTCAACGGCCTCTTTTGTGAAAAGGCCGGTGTAATGCGCCTGGTCGAGGCCGATATCTTTCACGAGTTCCGTCTCGTTCTGCCAGAAGGCCACGGGCCAATCGTCGTTGGCGCCATTGAATCCGGTAAAATAATCAAACCCGTGTTTTCTGGGATGATATTGGGCGTCTTTGGTGAAGTCTCCAAGGTGCCATTTGCCGATGCATGCGGTCTGGTAGCCCGCTATTTTCAGCGCTTCGGCAATAGTGATTTCGGAAGCGGGAAGCCCGCTGATGAGACTTTCCCCGCCCAGCATATCCAGGGCGCCGAGCGAGCCCAGCATGAGGCCCGCCCTTCTTTGCAGACTCCTCATCAACGTATCTTTTCCCGATGGAAACGGAAAAGTGACACCGGTGCGATGGGGATAGCGGCCGGTGAGAAGTCCGGCCCTCGATGGCGAACAGATTGCGCCGTAGCAATGGAAATCGGTAAAGCGCATCCCGTCATTTGCGAGTTGATCAATGTTGGGAGTCTTGATGGCTTCGCTGCCGTAGCACCCGAGGTCTCCGTAACCCAGATCATCGGCAAGGATCACGATTATGTTCGGCCGTTTGCCGCTGAAGCCCTGAACTTCTCTGATTACCGCGCTCGCCGGCTGAATGTCCTTTTCGGGAGCGACAAAGGTATCGGGACCGAAAGCGAAACGCAAACCGGGGTTCTTCTTTTTCGACGAGTTGCAGTGGAGCCCGAGTCCCGCAAGACCGGCGGCCGCCGCGCCTGCAACTCCGAGTTTCAACAATCGTCTTCTGCTCACCGATTTGTTGCTTTTGGGTTTCTCCAGCATGAAAGCCTCCTCTCGAGACCGTCTCCTAAGAAACTGGCGCCTGTTTCCCTTAATTCGGGGACACCTTGCCGCAAGGTGTCCCCGAATTAAGGGGCGTTTCTTGCACAATCAACCCTGCGCAGCGGGGTCAGGCGCTCCTAAGAAAGGGACAGGAGACTGTCCCGCGACTGGCGAATGGGGATGAAATTCTGTAGGTGCGAATTTATTCGCACGCTTTTTCAAGCCATCTTTGACACAATTGGCCGAATGAATTCGGCCCCACATAATTACGGCACATAATTACGGGACAGCCTCAAAAGGGAGATTCTTCGCTTCGCTCAGAATGACAAATGATTGCCACTTTTTGGGCAACACTCCCTCAGGACTCCTCCTCTTGCGCGGTCGCCTCTTTCGCCCAGTCTTTCTGGTCGATGAGCTTTTCGAGGCCGGGATTGACTTTCCCGAAAAGCATCATGCCCGACACAGGTGAGGGCAGCTTGTCGAAGACCAGCATGTTTCCATCGACCTTCTTGGCGCCGACTCTGTCGAGAGAGTTTATCAGCCCGCCGAACAGTTCCTTGTCGTTCATCGCTTTCGCCGCGTAAAGCGCGCACACCGTGGCGAGGTCGTCCGGCTTGCCGCTGCCGGGAACCTCCGACGCATAGCAATAGAGACCGCCGAGCTTCTCGTGTATGAAGGTCTTTTTGAACTGCGGATAGAGAGAGCGCGCAAATTCGGGGTCGAGCGCCATCAGGAATGCTATGCTCCAGCCCGTGCCGTAGCCGGTCACCAACTGCTCGGCATAGTCGTGTTCCATGTGATACGAATTTCGGAGGACGCCATGCTCGGTCTCGACCATCCGTTTCTTCGTCCACGCAAGCCAGGGGCCGATGACGTCCGAATAGTTCGCATCTTTGTAAATCGTATCGTAAACGGCCATGCTGTACATGCCAATGGTGTTGCATTGAACAAAATAGTCGTCGGGCTCGCACGACATGCCGCAATACTTACCCTGCTTCTCGGTCTGTTTCATCTCGTCGTGCAGCGCTTTTGCGAGCGCCTTATATTCCTTCTCGTATTTCGTGTCGCCCGATGTCATTTGATACAGTCCGTACATCAGATTCAGGTGGCCGCGGTACATGATATTCTGCTTCGCCATCGGGTCCGGCCCGAAGCCCGCCTGAATCCAATCCTCCCACACCTCTTTCTGTTTCATTTTCTGGATCAGCTTATCCATATAGTGGCTGCAAAACGGCTGATACGATGGGTCGGTCTTCGCGACACACGCAAGCGCATAACTCGTGAACGCAATCGGATAGCGATAGACAATGGGCGGCATATCCTTATACATGCGAAAATCGGTCACGAATGCGTTCAGAAACTGGTCCTGGATTCCCCGAAGCTGCATTTCGACGTCGGAGGTCAGCTTGTGTTTCTCATACTGCTCGAAATAAGCCTCGGCGGACGTGTCCGGATGCGGCAGAACCTGCTTATAGAAAAAGAACCCGCCCACCCCTAACGCTAAAACGATAAGGATAATTGTCACCTTTTTCATAGCTGACGCTCCTTTGCCCTGCACTCGCGCCTGTTGCTTTGAGCCTCATTATATCAAGCTCCCAGCATTTCCACAAACCGGGGCGGTATATACAATCGCGTAAGCGCGGTGCATATTAGAAAAAGAAGAGATGACAGGAGTCCATGCTATGATAATCCCGCAAGCAGTGAAAGAAATGATGGCCGGGGATCAAGTGGTCCTGGTTGCCACAACCGACAAGAAGGGGACGCCGCATATGGCTGCCGCGAAAGGCCTCACTGTTCTCGGCGATGAGCGCGTCGCGTTCGAGAACTGGTTTTGCTTTCGCACACTTGGAAATATCCACGAAAATCCGGAGATTGCCCTTTCGCTCCTCAAAGGCGAACGGGGGTTCCAACTCATCGGAGTCGTCGAAAGGTCCCTTGCCACAGAAGTGCTCGACGGCTACTCGCCCGAAGTTGACCGGCAAAGCAAATTCCCACAAACGAAATATCGCTTGCTCATCAGAGTCAACAGAGTCATCGAGCTCTCCACCGGCCCCCACTCAGACGAATAGAAAAGGGTGAAACGGGGTTCTGTTCCTTCATTCCGCATTCATCATTCATCACTCATCATTCCCTTTGAGTTTCCCATTTCCCTCTTTCCCCCTTGTTCTTTTCATTGACACAATCTTTGCTGTTGCGTTATAATAACCGGAAATTGACGATAACCAGATGCCTTATGTAAGCCTCGTGTTGACAATAAGCTACGCATAAAGGCGGAAAGATTTCATGGAAAAACTTAAAGAGAAGATAACCCAGATGCTGCGTGAGTCGGCTAACCGCCCGTTGAAGCTAAAAGATATCGCGCTCCACCTCGAGATCGGCGACGAATCCATGCGCAAGCTGAGGACCGCCGTTAAGGAACTCGTCGAGGCGGGCGAACTTGTGCAGACCCGGGGAAAGCGGTTCGGCGTGCCCGAGCATATGAACCTCGTTGTGGGCAATTATATCGGGCACCCCGACGGTTACGGCTTCGTCGAGCCGCTGCCGAGACCCGGACAGGTAAATCTGCCGGACATTTACGTGAGCGGCCGGGATATACACGGCTCGATGCACGGAGACAAGGTGGTCGTCCGGGTCGCCGGTCATCTGACAAGCGAGAGACTTCGCGGCGAGATAATCCGCGTGCTCGAGCGCGCACATCAAACAATCGTGGGCCAGTACGAAAAGGGGCGGAATTTCGGGTTTGTCGTGCCTGTCGACGACAGGATTCCGTACAATATCTACGTAAACTTTGCCGATTCTATGAGCGCAGAGCCCGGTCAAGTGGTGATGACCGAGATTACCGAATATCCTTCCGCCGCGAGGAACCCCGAAGGGAAGATCGTCGAGGTGCTGGGTTGGCGCGGAGAAGTGGGCCTCGATACGGAACTGCTCATACGCAAGCACGGCCTGCCCGCCGAGTTTCCTCCGAGAGTCCTAGCCACCGCGGAGAAAATACCGCGCGCAATTCCCGAAGCTGAAAGGCGGAAACGAACGGACCTCACCGCGCTCCCAATGGTCACCATCGACCCGGTCGACGCGAAGGATTTCGATGACGCTGTCTCGCTCGAGGTCACGGAAAAAGGAAATTATCTGTTGGGCGTGCATATCGCGGACGTGAGTTACTACGTGAGGCCGGGCGATGCCCTCGACGACGAAGCATACGAACGGGCAACCACGATTTATCTCGAGGACCGGGTGCTTCCGATGCTGCCCGAGCGCATCTCGAATGACCTTTGCAGTCTGAGGGAGAAAGTGGACCGGCTTGCGATGAGCGTCATGACGGAATTAGACCCGCGAGGGAACCTCCTGCGGTACGAAATACTGGACAGCGTCATCAGAGTAAACCACCGAATGACCTACGACAACGTGCTGGCCATTCTGGAGGGTGACAAGGAACTCACGGAAGAATACGCCGACTTCGCAGAGCGCCTCCGAACGATGAACGGTCTCGCGCAGGCTCTCCGCGCAAAGAGGATAGCGCGCGGGAGTCTCGATTTTAATTTCCCCGAGGCGCGCGCGATCTTCGATCACGAGGGTGAAGTGGTGGATATCAAATTGCAGAAGCACACGATTTCGCACGAACTCATCGAGGAGTTCATGCTGCTTGCGAACGAGACTGTCGCTCGTCACGTCACTTCGCTGCACGCCCCGATGGTGTATCGAATCCACGAGGAGCCCAATCCCGAGAAGATGGGCGCGTTTCGCGAGTTTACCGGCTCTCTCGGGTACGCGCTCAGCGAGAAGGACTCGATGACTCCGCGCGGACTTCAGAGAATCTCTAGAGAGGCGCAGGGACGTCCCGAACAAAGCCTCATCAACTACCTCATGCTCCGATCGCTCAAGGAGGCGAGGTATTCCTCGCAGAACGTGGGCCATTTCGGGCTCGCGAGCGAGTGCTACACTCACTTCACCTCTCCAATCAGGCGTTATCCCGATCTTATCGTCCACAGGATCGTGCGTATGCTGCGCGAGGGAGGCGTTGAGCTTGTAGAGAAACTGTACGGCGAGGGTCTCGAGCGCATGGCCGAGCACGCATCGCGCTGCGAGCGAGAGGCGATGGAAGCCGAGCGCGAGTCGCTCAAGACCAAGCAGCTTATGTTCATGAGCGGCAAGCTCGGCGAAATCTACGAGGGCAGAATCACGGGCGTGCAGTCGTACGGACTGTTCGTCGAGCTCGTCGATTCCCTCGCCGAAGGTATGGTCCGCGTGAGCGCGCTCGAAGACGACTATTACGCCTTCATCGAGGAGAAGCACTGCCTGCAGGGAGAACACACGGGCAAATGCTACAGGCTGGGAGACAAAGCCAGCGTGCAGGTGGTCAGCGTGGACATTGAGAAAAGGCGAATGGACTTTATTCTAGTGGACGAAGAGGCCCAGCCCTTGGGAATGTCCGAGAAGAAAGGCAAGGGGGCAAAACGAGGGATGGTCTCGCCACCCAGACGGCATGGCTATCGCCCGCCGGTCAAAAGGAGAGGCAGGGGTCGAGGACGATGAAAAAGGTGAGGGCGGCGATAGTTGGAGCAAACGGCTATACCGGCGGCGAAATGGTGCGTTTGCTTGCGGGGCATCCATCGGTCGAGCTTACGGCGCTTACCTCGCGTCAGTTCGCGGGAAAACATATAGCAGACGTTTTTCCGGCGCTCCGAGGGGTTCTCGACATGCAGCTAATTGAACTGGACATGTCCGCGCTTGCGCGCGCGTGCGACATTGTGTTTCTTGCCGTCCCCCACACGCAGGCGATACCGATTGCGGCGGGCCTCCTGAAAGAAGACGTTCGCGTGGTTGACTACAGCGCGGATTTCCGCCTGAAAGACCCGACCGTGTACGAGGAATGGTATAAGGCGCCGCATACTGAGCCCGGCCTTCTCGCGAAGAGCGTCTACGGCCTGGCTGAACTACACCGGGATCAAGTGCGCGAGGCACAGATTGTCGCCTTGCCCGGCTGCTATCCCACCGGCGCGATTCT
The DNA here is from genome assembly GCA_964450145.1 of uncultured bacterium. Classification (GTDB taxonomy): domain Bacteria; phylum Abyssobacteria; class SURF-5; order SURF-5; family SURF-5; genus JACRIR01. The sequence goes on along the minus strand of CAYVDS010000057.1, from coordinate 18,331 downwards.
TGCCCTCGCGCCCGCAATCAAACAGGGGCTCATTAACCTCGATGAAATCGCCATCAACTCGATGTCGGGCGTTTCGGGCGCGGGACAGACGCCAAGCGCGCAGACGCACTTCCCGGAAAGCGCTGATAATTTGCGCGCTTACGGGGTCACCTCGCATCGGCACACTCCGGAGATCGATCAGGAGTTGTCACTCATCGCAGGAAAGAACGTTCACGCGCTTTTCACGCCTCACCTCGTCCCGGCCAACCGGGGTATACTGAGCACGGTGACGGCAAGCGCTTTATCAGAGACGTCGGCGGCAAAGCTGGTTGGACTTTACCGCGAGTTTTACAAAGACGCGCCGTTTATCCGCATCTGCGAGCCCGGAACGTATCCGGAGATCAGGTTCGTCCGTGGCAGCAATTTCTGCGATATCGGGCTGGCATACGACCAGCGGACTCGAAAGCTCATTTCGATCTCCGCCATAGACAATCTGTGCAAGGGCGCCGCGGGCCAGGCAGTGCAATGCATGAATATCATGTTTGACCTGCCCGAGCAGAGCGGTTTGCGCTTCGGCGGCCTGACGCCGTAGGCCGCGCAAGGCGCGATTTCGGAATGATGAATGATGAATGCGGAATGAAGCTAAAGAAGAAACAGTAGGAATCCGCAGATTTCGCAGATTCTCGCAAGATTCCGGGAAAAAGAAGAAGCATTCTCTCACCGCAGATGAACACAGCGCGGCGAAATCGCAACCAAAGAGAAATAGAAAAAGAAACAAAAGAATGAAGAGGAAACACGAATGCCACGAATCATACGAATTACACGAATGAACGGCTTCTTTCTTGTCATTCCCGCGAAAGCGGGAATCCATTTTGCTCATTATTCTGTCTGATAGAGAAGAAGCAAAAGGGGGCAGAATGCAAGACGAATGCCCGAATTGTACGAGAGGACGCGGCACGTCGAAATGGCTTGAAATCCCCGGAGGCGTAACTGCGCCGGTCGGGTTCCTCGCCGGCGGTTCGCATTGCGGAATCAAGAAAGAGGGAAACCTCGACCTCGCAATCATTTTCTCGGAGCGCCCGACGACTTCCGCCGGCATGTTCACCCGAAATCTCGTAAAGGCTGCTCCTGTCCTCTACTCGCAGAAAATCATGAGCGGTAGCTTCGCGCGCGCAGTCGTCATAAACAGCGGCAACGCGAATGCGGTGACCGGAGAGCAGGGCGGGTACGACGCGGAGACGATGGCCCGAGCCACCGCCGAAAGCCTCGGCCTCGCGCCGGAACAAGTGGCTGTCGCCTCTACCGGCACAATCGGCCGCCCGCTTCCCATGGAGAAAGTGGTACAGGGCATCAAGGGGCTCGCGCCGTCGCTCAGCAGAAACGGCGGAGACGACGCGGCGCGGGCCATCATGACGACCGACACATATCCGAAAACCGTGGCGGTCAAAGCCTCTCTCTCGAACGGCGAAATTGTCATTGGCGGCATGGCGAAGGGAGTGGGCATGATATGTCCCGACCTCGCGACCCTGCTTGTCTTCATCACAACTGACGCGCGGATCGAGGCGGCGTTTCTGTCGCGCGCGCTCAAGAGCGCCGTCGAGGATAGCTTTAATTCGATGACGGTTGACGGCGATATGAGCACGAACGACACCGTGATCGCAATGGCGAATGGGGCCTCCGACACTCCACTGATCGATAAACTATCCGACGATTATTGTGCGTTTCATTCTGCGCTGCATCATGTGTGCGCGAAATTGGCGGAACTCCTCATAAAGGACGGCGAAGGCGCGACCAAGCTCATCAGAGTCAATGTTGTCGGCGCGACCCTAAAGACCGATGCGCAACAAATAGCGAAGACCATTGCAAATTCCCTTCTCGTGAAGACCGCCATATTCGGGAACGACGCGAACTGGGGCCGCATCATCGCGGCCGTTGGCAGGGCCGGTGTCAAGATGAACCCCGACATTGTGGACATCCGCCTCGACGACCTTATGTTCCTTCAAGCCGGACGCCCCCTGAACTTCGACGAGGCGCGCGCCAAGGAACTCCTCTCGAAAAAAGAAATGACGTTTACCGTTAACCTCCACTTGGGAGGCGAGTCGGCGACGGTCCTCACGTGTGACCTCTCCTATGATTATGTGAAAATAAACGCATCGTACCGCACATGAACTCGTGGACAGAAAAGGATTGCACGATGGAAGAATACATCGAAAAGGCGAAAGTCCTCAGTGAGGCCCTGCCATACTTCCGAAAGTTCTACGGAAAGACCGTCGTGATCAAATACGGCGGAAGCGCGATGGAAGACGAAAAGATCAGGCACACGACCGCCAGCGATATCGTACTCATGAAATTCGTCGGAATGAATCCTGTCGTCGTTCATGGCGGCGGCAAGGCGATATCCGAAATCATGGCGAAGATGGGTAAGAAACCCGTCTTCCATAAGGGCATGCGCGTAACCGACGACGAGACGAAAGACATCGTCGAGATGGTGCTCGTCGGAAGAATCAACAAAGAGGTCGTGACTCTCATAAATCAGGCGGGCGGCAAGGCTGTGGGCATCTCGGGCAAAGACGGCAACCTCATCGCCTCCACGAAATACTTTCCCGAAGGGGCGTCGGACGTCGACATCGGATTCGTGGGCCGCGTGAAAGAAATCAACGCCGACCTCGTCAGGTCCCTCGAGCATCATGGATACATACCAGTCGTGGCCCCCATCGGCGTCGGCGAAAACGGGGAGACCTATAACATCAATGCGGATACCGTCGCCGGCGCGATGGCCGCTGCGCTGAAAGCGGAAAAGCTCGTCCTGCTGACCGATACGCCGGGCATCCTCGGCGAAAAAGGGAATGAGTCCGCGCTCATCTCAACGCTCCGACTCTCGGAAGTCAAGGAATTGATCAATCGCGGCGTCATCGAGGGCGGCATGATCCCGAAGGTCGAGGCGTGCGAATGCGCGCTGCATGCAGGCGTGAATAAGACGCACATAATCGATGGCCGCATCCTTCACTCGTTGCTGCTCGAAATCTTCACGGACAAGGGAATTGGAACGCAAATAATCCCTTAACTGCCAGCGCATGGCGGCAGCGATAACCGCAGGAATCATTGAACAGACCTTCATATGATGAAAACTCTTGTGCACACGCCGGGCAGTAAGGCAGCGGCGCTTTCGCTTCTGATCTGTGGAGCCGCTTTGCTTCTCTCCGTAGTCCTGCCGCTCGGGGCGTTGGCGGACGAGAACGTGGAATTCAGGCGCGCGCGCGCGGCGGTCTCCGGCGGCCGCCTGCTCGAAGCCCAGAGCATGCTCGAGGACTTGATCGAGCGTTATCCGCGCGGACGCAACATAGCCAGCGCAAAATCTCTTCTTGGGCAGGTGCTTTACCGGCGGGCGGACTTCTCAGGGGCCGCGAGGATTTTCTCTGAAATCATTCAGCAACACCCCGAATGGGACCACGCCGACAGAGCTGCGTACGGCAAGGCGATGTCCCAATTCGGAATGCTCGACTACTCGGGGGCGGCCCAGACGCTTGAGCTTCTGTTGAACGAATATCCTGAAAGCGAACACGCCGACGACTCCGTATACTGGCTCGGAGAAGCCTTCTACAGACGCGGAAATTACGAGGGCGCCCTTGCCCGATTCAACCAGTTCCTGACCAGTTACCCGAGCCACGCCCTGAGCGAGTACGCCACTGATTCCGTTGCCTGGTGCCTCGAACAGTTGGAGAAAAGGACTGAGGCAATCAAGATAAGGGAACACTTTCTGCGCGATTTCCCCGACAGCGCGCTCAAGGGCTCGGTTGAGATGCGCCTCGCTTCTGATTACCTCAGGACGGGAAACCGACGAAAAGCTATCGAGCACAATTTGCGCGCCGAATCCTCTAATCTTCAGCCGCCGCTCGGTGACAGGGCCCTGTTGAGAGCGGGCTTCCTTCTATTCGAGTCAGAACAGTTTCAGAAGGCCGCACAGACTTTTGAAAAGCTGCTGGCGAAAAAAGTCGACGCCCAAACGGCCCGCCCTGCGATGGCGGCGATGGGAAACTCCTACCTCAGGACGGGCAATTACGAGAAGGCCGAAGCCGTCTTCAAAGAACTTCTCGAAAGCGCGAAGGGTGAAATCGACCACGGCCCGATAGCTTTCCAATTGGCGCTGGCGCAAATGGCCCTCGGCAAGTACGCCGTCGCAGCCGACCAATTCTCGATCATTGTTGACGGAGCCCAAGACGCCGAGCTGAAACCCCTTGCCGCCGTAGCCCTTGCCGAATGCCTCGGGCGTCTTAATCGCCCCGGCGCGGCTGCGGAAAAGCTCCATTCTTTTGTAGATAAACAACCTATTGCTGCACGCTCGCCCGAAGTAGCTTTCGCGCTCGCCGCTTCGCTGTTCAAGGCCGAGCGATTCGATGAGGCGGGGCGCATCCTTGAGGACCTTTCAGCAGACGAGCAGGCCGTCAGGAAATGGCCGCAGATAGTTTATTACGAAGGCATCTGCCTGTTCAGGAAGGGAAAATACGAGCGCGCAATCCAAAAGTTCGCCCGGTTTGTCAAAGACGACAAGCCGGAAGTCCTCATAGCTCCTGCAAGTCTCATGAAGGGCGCCTCACTTCTCATGGCGGGCAGATACGATGAGGCGAAGGCCTCTCATAAAGCCTTCATCGAAAGGTGGCCGGATAGTCCTTTTTCAATCTCTGCCTCCTACCAAGTAGGCCTTTCGCATCTGCTTACCTCAAACTATACGGAGGCCTCGTCGGCATTGAATAAAGTCGTTCACAACAACCCGTCGGCGCGCGCAGTAGCGCCTGCCAGATATTTCCTCGGGCTCTCACGGATGAAGGCGGAAGACCACGCCGGCGCCGCCGAGATGTTCGCGCTCATGGCCGACTACAACCCCGACAGCGAACTCGCCGACAGGGCGGCCCTTGCGCGCGGCTGGCTCGCATTCAACGAAAGAGATTACGAAACGGCGGGGAAAAGTTTCACGGGAATCGCACCCCGATTTCCGCAAACGCAGCTTGCTGATTTCGCATCGTTCTTCGCTGGCATAACACATTACAGGCAACGGTTGCTGAAGACCGCCAGCGCCGATTTTCATGAACTGCCGAAGTTGTTCCCGGCGAGCCCGCTCGCGGCCGAGGCGATGTTGTGGGCGGGATTGTGCGAGGAAAGATTGAATAACCCGGCGGGAGCCGTTAAACTTTACGAACAGGTCGTCCAAATGAGCCGTGAACCACGAACCCGCGCGGATGCCTTGTACTGCAAAGGATGGGCGGGGCTTCGTCTGGCGGATGGGGAGACGTCGGCCGCCGCTTTCAGTAAGTTCCTCAACGAATACCCGCGCGAGCCGCTCGCGGAACACGCCTGTTACTGGCTCGGGAGATTGGAGTACGCGAGAGGTAATTGGGATGGCGCGCGCCAATATCTTCTGAAACTGTCCGAACTTTTCCCGAAGTCGGCGCTGGCCGATGAGGCCCTCTTTTTTGCAGCCCGCGCCGCGCGCGAATCATCGAATTACCCAAAAGCGGAGGACCTGTTTGAACTCATGGCGAGACGCTATCCTTCGAGCCCTTTCAGGGATCAAGCCGTTCTCGAAGCGGCGGAAAGCATGATTGAGGGAGGGCGCGCGGATATGGCCGCCCAAGAATTAAAAGCATTTATCGACAAGAACGTTGAGTCTCCACTGCGGCCGCTCGCGGTGTATGATACGGGGAAGGCGCTCCAGCGGGCGCGCAAATTCGACGAGGCGATCGAGCAGTACAGGATCGCGCCAACCGGTGAAACCAGCGATTTTGCGGCGCGGTCGCGCTTCGCCGTCGCCGAGTGTCTGGCCGAACTCGACCGCACCAACGAAGCCGTCGCGGAGCTTATCCTGATCGCGCGGGGCGGCTTTCCGGCCGGTTGGGCTGAACGCGCCCAGCTCCAGGCGGCGCGGTTGCTCGAACGCGACGGCCGAACGGATGAGGCCCGTCAGATATACGAAAATGTGGCCGAGGGCTACGAAGAAAGCGCGGCAGGAATGGTCGCGCTCAGAGCCATTGAAAAGATGGAAAAAGAGAGAGCGCGATCAAGCGCTCCATAATCCGGGGACACCTTGCCGCAAGGTGTCCCCGGATTATGGGTTTCATAGGAGCGGGTGACCCCTCCGCGCGGGGTTGATTGTGTGAGAAAGGCAAGTTTGGCCTGAGACCTGAAGTGTGAGACCTGAAATCGCCTTTCTTTCAACTGTGAACCGTGGACTGTGGACCGTGAGACTACTTTCCGTCAAACTCTCAAACTGACAAACTGGCAAACCTGCTTTCTTAGGAGGAAAGGATGGAGAAAATAAACTGGATCACAGGCGGCGGTTGGATGATGATTCCCATTTATGGCTGTTCGATCATTTCGGTGTCGCTTATTCTGGAGCGCTTCTTCAGCTTGCGACGCGCCCGGGCATACTCGAAAGACCTGATGGACAACATTCGCGAGATACTCAAGCGCAACCGCATCGCAGACGCCATCAATCTCTGTGAAGAGACGGGCGGGCCGCTCGCCTTCATCTTGAAAGCGGGTCTTCAGAAACAGGGGCGGCCAAGGGCGGAAATCCGCGAGGCGATTGAGGACGCCGGCTATCTTGTGATTCCGAGCCTCGAGCGCTATCTGAGCGTACTCGGCACCATCGCCAACGTTGCTCCTCTGCTCGGACTGCTCGGGACAGTCGTCGGTATGACCGAGGCATTCATGGTCATAATGGCGCACGGTGGAGCGGTCACTCCCGGCGATCTCGCTCACGGCATAGGCACCGCGCTCCTGACGACGGTTTGGGGACTCATCGTAGCCATTCCGACGGTCGTGGCATACAACTACTTCGTGAGCCAGGTCGATAACATGGTCTGGGAAATGGAGATTCTGTCCTCAGAGCTTCTTGACACCCTCTCGCAGAAGGAAAAAACCTATGCGGTATAGGCGAAAGTCGGTCACCCATGAAAAACTCATGGTGGCGCTTAACATGACTCCGCTCATAGACTGCGTGCTGCAGTTGCTCATTTTCTTCATGCTCGCGGGCAGTTTCGTCCTCCAGACCGGCATACGGGTCGAACTCCCAAAGGCGAGGGTCCCGAAACTGCAAGACAAGCAAGACATCGTCATAACGATCACGCGAACAAATGAGATTTTTCTCAACGAAGAGAAAATGTCATCGGAGCAGTTGCCGATAGCTCTCCTCGAAAGAATGACGGGCTCGAAGGAGAAGACGGTGCTGATAAAGCCCGACAAGCGTGTCGAAACCGGCAAACTTGTAGAAGTGATGAGCATCGCGAAGAGCGTAGGGGTCGAAACGCTCGGAATCGCGACCGAACCGCAGTGAGTGAGGCCTCATCTTGTTATACTCGGGCAAAATCAGAGTGTTCGTGCTTATCTCATTGTGCGTGCACGCGGCCTTTGCGCTGCTTTTCCGTGAGGTCACCCTCGGTTCCGTTCCGCAGGCAAGAGACCTCTCGATTGTCCTCGTATCACGCGGCCCGGGCAAGATCGAGACGCTCCACAGCGCCCCCGCCTGGCCGATGCCGGTGCGGTTCGAGCCTTCTCTTCCCGTCGATGAAATGCTCGACAGGCTTGACGCCGATGTGCTGCAGTGGGCTCAGGTCGGCAACCCCGACGCATCGCTTTTCGCGCCCGGAGAGACCCTAACTTCCGGATTCGATATCGCGCAAGCCGCCGGCAAGGCCTACGAAGGACCTCCGCAGGATTTGTTCTCCCCCTTGCCCGCCGAATCGAAATTCATGCCGACGACCGATTTTGCTTTAAACTTGTCCGCGCCCGGTATTTTCAGAGGGGATTGAAGAATACGTGTTCCACGTGAATTTCTACGTTGCAATTTCCGCCTACGTCGGCCTCATCGCGCTCCTGCTCGCAGGCGTGTGGATATGGGTGGAATTCAGCGCCTCGAGAGGATATCTGGGACGCTTCGGGACGACGCAGAGAAAATGGAGATGCCATTACTGCGGATACGTCTATCTCGGAACGGGCGAGGAAGATGTCTCACAGTGCCCGCGCTGCGAAAGCTACAATAAGGAATGAGGAACGGAGAAAAGCGCGAAGTGAACTAAAGTGAGCTAAAGTGCCTAAAGTTTGGAATGGGAGGCTGTCCTGCAATTCTGCCGGTGCGAATTTGTTCGCATACGCGATGCGGAAAGGGTCTCCTTATTTAACCCGCTTCCGTTTTTCCCCTTTCCTATGAGCCGTACGAAGAAACACTACTCTCCTTCGCCTTTTCCCGTTAGCTTGGATTGTCGAATGGACAGCGGTATGTTTTTGAAAGGAAAGGGGTGGACGTCCCTTTGCGTGCCCCCACCTTGTCAATCCGCCTCAAAGACAGAACCGTTCGCTACTCGACTTTGAGCACGTTTGCTGCCTGAAGACCTTTCGGGCCTTGAACGATGTCGAAGCTCACCTTCTCATCTTGCTGCAGCGTTTTGAAACCCTCACCCTTGATCGCAGTGTAATGCACGAAAACGTCGTCGCCCTCCTCGCGCTTGATGAACCCGAAACCCTTCTTGTTGTCGAACCACTTGACGATTCCTTCTGCTGGCATGAATCTGTTCCTCCCCAAGAGTGACTCACCGTTCGGTCAACGGCCCGACCTTACGAGTGAGAAAAAAATCCGCAGGGGTTACGCGCCCACTCTGCGGATTCCTACGTCCTTCTTATCATCATAGTAAAGCCGGTCTGACCTCATTCTGCCGCAAAACGTCACATATATATATCACACGGTTTTGAATTTGTCAAGTGGTTTTTTTACCGCTGGTCAAAGATATCGTTTTATGGAGCGTAACATCTTTATCCTGAACAGCTTACGAACCCGGCTATTTCTTCGATGACATTACGGAGCGGCTCAGGATTTCGACCGTGTGAACCGCCCTTTTGTTGACGCCCGACTGCGCCATCAGGTCGTTGAGCTGCAAGATGCAGCCCGGACATCCCGTGGCTACATAATCAGCCTGTGAGGATGAGAGCGACTCGACCTTGCGCCGGCCAATCAGGCCGGCGAGTTCCGGATAAAAAACGTGAAAAGTTCCGGCCTGCCCGCAACAATACATTTCGCCGGACATTTCGCTGAATCGGCTTGAAGAGGAGAGCAATTGGCGCGGCTCCGAAATGACCCCTTGACCCCAGCGCAGATGGCAGGGGTCATGGTACGTAACCTTGTCGCTGAGCGGCTTGAAACTCAGATCGGCGTGATTTCTGATGAATTCGCAGATATCGAGAACGGGAATACTGAAAGATGGTTCGCGCAGTAATTCGGAGTATTCTTGTTTGAGCATTCGCCCGCAGGAGGCGCAGACCGTAACAATGCAATCGGCGCGCGCGTCTTCAAGGCATTCTCTGTTTCGGCGGGCAAGCCCTCTCGCTGCGTCAATATCGCCGAGCGAAAGCGCCGGCACTCCGCAGCAAAGCTGGGACGGCGGAACCACCGCATCTATTTTTGCCTTTGTCAGTAGCGCCATGGTGGCGTCGACAACCTCCGGATATGCGTAATTAGTGAGACAACCGACGAAGAGGGCGACACGCATTCGCGGCGCCGAAACGCTTCTTCTTTGCCTATAGCTCTGAAGCGCGGTCTTCTTCGACAATGGCGGCAGCCACTTGCCTCCTTGAAAGAACAACGGGAGATGTCGCAGGTTGCCTTTCCGCTCACCGGGAATGATTTGCTGAACAACCGAGACAGCGCGCATTGCGAAATCAAAGAGCCACCTTCTCGTGACGATATGCCGGAAAACGAGAGTTGCGCCGAAAGGAAGGCCCATTTCTTTTGCGAGACGCTCGCGGGCGGCTTTCAACACGTGTATGAATTTGACGCCCGAGGGGCACGTTTCGGCGCAGCGCTGGCACATGAGACACGCCGACATGATCTTGCGAAGTTCGGGGGTGGGTTTAATCTTGCCGCTTTCGAGCGCCTCAAACAGCCATATACGCCCCCTGGCGACAAACGCTTCGTCCTTCAGTTCCGCGAATACCGGACAGACTGACCTGCATTTGCCGCAACGAGCGCACTTCTCGGCTTCGTTCGCCGCAGTAGAAGCGGTCAAGTCGTTGCCGGTGTGGCGTGCAGAATATTCAGGCACTGATTGAAGACTCCTCAGAAAGTAGCCGCTTATTCGGGGAAACCTTGCAGAAAATCGGGGACACGATGCGACATCATGTCCCCGATTTTCTGTGCGCTGCATCGTGTCCTCGATTTTCCAGTCATTTCCGAAGAGGCAGGAATCCGAACCCATCAGCAAGAATGGATTCCCGCCTTCGCGGGAATGACAAAAAGAGGCTGTGTCCCTACAGCATTCTGGGATATGCATCCAGAAACTTCCCCGGATTGAGAATGTTGTTGGGGTCCATCAAGGTCTTGATCCGCGCCATGAGGGCAAACTCTCTTTCGGGCAACTCGATACCGATGAACCTCGCTTTTGCGAGCCCGATACCGTGCTCTGAGGAAAGGGTTCCACCCATGGAGACAGCGGCGGCAAAAATCTCGGCGACTGCCTGTTCAGCCTTGCGGTTGAGTTCTTCATCGTCGCGCTCGAGCATCACGTTAACATGAACGCTGCCGTCTCCGATATGCCCGAAATTCACGATTTGCAATGAGTAGCGCCTGCTTATCTCCTGCGTTTTTTCGAGCATTTCGGCCAGTCGCGTGCGTGGGACGCATATGTCTTCGTTGAGCTTGACGCGACCCAATTGGTAGAGAGCAGGCGAAATAGAGCGGCGGAGCGTCCAGAAATGCTCGCGCTCCTGCTCAGACTCGGCTTTTCTGGCGAGCGTAGCGCCGTTTTTCCGGCAGATTTCGACCATCCTGTCCGCGTCTTCGAGCGTAGCCTGGCGTGGCCCGTCAACCTCGAACAAGCAGAAGACGCCGCTCGCCGGGAGGATATCCGACGCTTTATACCTGCGGACGCATTCAACCGCGCCCTCGTCCATAAGTTCGGCCGCGCGCGGCACGATTCGATTTCCAAACATGGCGCACACGGATGCCGCAGCCTGCTCGGCTTTCGGGAAATTCGCGAGCACGGTCTCGACGTGTTCGGGCAATGGAACGAGCCTGAGCGATATTTCGGTGAACACGCCCAACGTTCCCTCGGAGCCTACGAACAACCTCACGAGATCGTAACCGGTGACGCTCTTAGGAGCGCCGGAACCGACCCGGATTACCTCTCCGTCTGCGAGCACGACCTCGAGCGCCATCACGTACTCGCGAGTCGAGCCGTATTTCGTTCCACGGAGGCCTCCGGAATTCTCGGCCACGTTGCCGCCGGTGGTACAGAAATCACTGCTGGCAGGATCGGGCGGATAGAACAAGCCAAGCTTCTGCGCGCGCTGCTGGAGGTCCCCCGTGATAACGCCCGGTTGAACCAGCGCGGTCATGTTGTCGGCGTCAACCGCGAGAATCTTGTTCATGAGCGCGAAGTCGAGGACGATGCCTCCACGAACTGGAACGGCGCCGCCGGTAAGGCCGGAGCCGGCGCCGCGCGCATACACCGGCGTTCCTGTGGAATTCGCCGCGCGCAATATACGGGAAACCTGCTCCGTTGTCGTCGGCCGCGCAACGACATCGGGGATCGAGCCGGTCATTCGCGAGGCGTCAGAGCAATACGCAATGCGTTTCTCGAGCGAGTCGAAAAGGTTTTCCCCTCCGAGAATCTCACGCAGTTGATTGACTAGTGAGGGATTCATGTTCACGCGCATGCTCCTGAGGAATTCGGTCCAGGGTTCAGAGTTTAGGGTTAGGGTTGACCCCCAAAAGAACCCTGCGATTATTTCCCATAATTCGGGGACACGATGAAGCATCATGTCCCCGAATTATCAAGAAGCCGGCAGCTTATTCGGGGACACCTTGCGGCAGCATCAGCTAATTCGGGGACACCTTGCGGCAAGGTGTCCCCGAATTAGCAGCGGACGCGGGATTCGCATAGCAATAAATGCAGCCATGCGGGCATGGATTGTACCAACCGATATCGAGGCTCTCGGTGCATCCGCAGGTGTCGCGCTGCCCTTTGGCCTTCTTGACCGAACACGGTAATTTCTCAAGATGCAATCGGCTTAGTAATTCGCCGTCTATACACCGCGAAACGGGCATTCCGGGAACGCAACAGCCGTGGAGCATTATCGAAAATTCCTTCGCGCGGACGGTCAACCACTCAAGCTCCTCTTTCTGCTGCTCATGCGAAATCGGCTCCTCGGCAACGCCATGCGCTCGAAGCCGCGCTAAAACCTTTTTGTAAGGAGACATCCAGCTTGTGGAGAAATCGCGAATGCCGTGCCTGATGGCTTTGCTCGCGATTGGTTCGAACGCATTGAGGTTGCAATATGTCTTGCCGTCGGACAGACGAACATGAACGATCGGGTCAAACCTCACGCGCACGCGGGCCGGTCCGCCGACGTATTCGACAAGCGGCCCAAGGAGCGCGAGCATCGCGTCGGCCGGCGGGACATGGGGTTCCAGAAGAGTCGAGCCCATGCCGGTGATTGTAAAGTGCACGTAAAGCGGATATTGTCGGCAAGCCTGGCTAAGGGAATCATGCTCGAGAAGGTTAGTCGGATTCTTGGTCCAGAAGACCAACGTATGTGTCTGTTCCGGCGGGCATTTTTCGGCAAGCAACCGAGTCAATTCGTCGGGAAAACACGACACCATGTCTATTCGCCGGCTGGCAGAGATAACCCGTTTCATATTAATCTACGCCTTTACGCCTGACCACTCCAGCGGCGTGGCTAATTGTGAGTCCCTTAATTCGGGGACACGATGCGGTCCCGCCTGAAGCGGGATATCCCCGAATTAGGGGTAACAAACGACAATTCGCCGTCACTTCTTCGCGAGATTCCTTTTCAGAATCTCCACCGCCTCTTCCGGCGTCGAAACGACGCGAAACAGTTTAACGTCCTTTTCTCGAATCTCGAGGTCGCGCCGCAAACTATCCACAACATCCGACCACAGGCGGCCGACACAGATAAACGGCTTTGATCGGATTGCCCGTAACTGCAAGTGGCTCCATGCGATGCAAAACTCGGTGAGCGTGCCCACTCCGCCTTTCAGGACGACAAACGCCTCCGCGAGTTCGAGGAAATTCGAGAGCCGCTCTAACAGAGACGCATTTTTGATCTCGTGGGTGACGTAGGGATTGGCGGCCTCTTTCAAAGCCGGCGTATTCAGTGTCAATCCCAGTCCGATGCCTCCAGCCTCCGCCGCGCCTCGAGCGCTCGCCTCCATTGTGCCCGTATAGCCGCCATTGCAGACGACGAATCCCGAGCGCGCGAGCAAACGGCCAAGCAGGCGTGCTTGCTCGTAATCGCCATCGCCCTCTATGACTTGAGAGCTTCCGAAAACCGCCACGACAGGCTTTGAATTCCACATATCAACGGTCTACGCAAACTTTCTTTGATTGATGCGTTTTGAAAGCGACTTCGATCAGATGGTCGAGCAGTTGAGGAAAACTCATCCCCATCGCGCGCGCTGCCTTGGGGAACAGAGACGCCTCGGTCAATCCGGGCAGCGTGTTCGTCTCGAGCACGTAGAGGGAGTCGCCGTTCAGTATCATGTCGGTTCGCGAAAGTCCGGCGCAGCCGAGCGCGAGATGCGCCTTTGCTCCGAGCCGCTGCGCTTTCTTCGTGAGCTTCTCATCGAGCCGCGCCGGCACGATCTCGTCCGAGCCGCCCGGCAAGTACTTGGCTTCGTAATCAAAATACTTCGAGGTCTTCGGAACTATCTCGACGAGCGGCAACGCCGTCGGCTTCTTGCCCGGTCCGTTGTCGAGCACGGGGCTCGTTATCTCGCGGCCGGATATGAACTCCTCGATGAGCACGCGCGCGTCGTAGCGAAAGGCCAGATCAAGGGCGGAGGCAAGCATGCCTTTATCCGACACGATCTTCACGCCGACGCTCGAACCCAGCCGCGGCGGCTTCGTCACGCATGGGAACCCGAGGCGCTTTTCGAGGCGTGCAGCCACCGAATCTTCTTTTGTTCGCCACTCGGTTTCCTCGATAACGAGATAGCGCGGCGTCGGAATGCGATGATGCATATAAATCTCTTTGGTTCGAATCTTATTCATGGATATCGCACTCGCCTCGACATTAGAGCCGACATACGGCAGGTCTAAAATCTCGAGGAGGCCCTGGATTGTGCCGTCCTCGCCGAACGGCCCGTGCATGGCAATGAAAACAATGTCCACTTTCTCGGACGCGGTCCGGCTGAGCGCGGAACCCGTCTCCACCGGAACAATCTCTTTGCCAGTGGAATCGCGGGTCAGGGCGTCAGGCAAAAGCTCGGCCACCGCCGCGCCGTCGGTCAGGTAACCGGACGGCACGAGCCATGAGCCCTCGCGCGTTATGGTGATGGGCTTGATATTGTACTTCGACAGGTCGAGGTTCTTGAGAACCATTTTGCCGGAGGCGACCGATATCTCATGTTCTGCGGTCCGGCCACCCATCAAAACGGCCACGTTTAATTTGCTTTTTTCCACGTGTTATTTCCTCTTGTCAGAAACAGACAATCTTGTATAAACACCGTGCGAATGGATTCGCACCTACAGAATTACGGGATAGCCTCTTGAGCCCATTTGACAAAGGGGGAAACGGGGAATGTCCTCTGTCGCCCTTTCTTCTTTAAACCAGGAACCAAGAACTCGGAACCAGGAACCTCACGCCCCCGGCGTGGCCGGCCAGTCGCCCGAGAAAACCTCGGCTGCCGGACCGGACATCGTGATAGTCCCGTCCTCGGGCCACGAAATCCTGAGCCGCCCCAGGCGCACGTGAACGTTCACCTCTCGGTCGGTGAATCCGTTGATGATCGAAGCCACCGCCGAAGCCGAGGAGCCGCTCCCTGAGGCGAGCGTCTCGCCGCAGCCGCGCTCCCAGATTCTCATCCGGATATTGTGTCGGTCGAGCACTTGCACAAACTCGACGTTCGTCCGTTTCGGAAAGGCTGGATGCCGCTCGATTTTCGGGCCTATCTCGGTGACCGGCGCGCGCTCGACATCCTCGACAAAGATTACCGCGTGCGGATTGCTCGTCGAAAGCGCGGTGATTCGATACACTCGCCCATCAACATCAAGTGGCTCGTTTACGACCTTCGAGTTATCGCCAAGCATGGGAATCTCCGGCCGGAGAAACCGGGGACGTCCCATGTCGACGCTCACCTCGACCACACGGCCATTTTCGACGCGCAACACCTGCCGATTCAGGCCTCCAGGTGTTTCGACCAGAAAATCCGCGCTGTTCGTGAGGCCGTGCTCGTACACGTATTTCGACAAACACCGGATACCGTTCCCGCACATCTCGGCCACGCTGCCATCAGAATTTATGTAGTGCATTCTGAAGGCCGCTTTGCTGGAAGGCATGATCACAATGAGGCCGTCGGCGCCCACGCCGGTTCGTCGGTCACATATCTTGACCGTCAACTGTTCCGGATTCGGCACGCGCTGGCTGAAACCGTCAACTACAACAAAATCGTTCCCAAGCCCGTGCATTTTCGTGAACTTCATTGTTTGTTTCCCTAAATGATCTCTTTTGAATCTGCCATGGAATTGGGCATTTGGGGACCAGCCCCGATAGGTGCGAATTTATTCGCATGATTTTTCCGGACTATTCTCGCCACGCTTAT
Source organism: uncultured bacterium (assembly GCA_964450145.1). Classification (GTDB taxonomy): domain Bacteria; phylum Abyssobacteria; class SURF-5; order SURF-5; family SURF-5; genus JACRIR01. The sequence goes on along the minus strand of CAYVDS010000057.1, from coordinate 2,745 downwards.
GCGAATAAATTCGCACCTACACACTTATCAGCCGCATTCGTCTTGCGCTGTCATGTAGACGTTATCCGCTAAATTGCAGGTTTGGACCTTCGACCTTCGACTTTTGACCTTTGACCTTTGACTTTTTACTTTTTACTTTTTACTTCTTATATTGGCGCTATCCGGTAGATTTCGCGAAGATCGCGTATTTCGTGGTCCGGCTGCGGGATGCCCGCCAGTAGCCCTGCGCCCGTCCGGTTAATCCATACCATTTCGATTCCGGCATTTCTCGCACCGAGGATATCGGTGTACTGGCCGTCTCCCACGTAGAGCATCTCGCCGTTGGCGCAGCCGGCGACTGCGGCGGCGGCGTGGAAAATCTCGGGCGCCGGCTTTTCGTGGCCGACCTCGCGCGCATACACAGAGTATGCGAAGAATTCCGCAATCGGCAACTTCTGAACCTTGCTCGAACCGTTTGACAGCAAGCCGAGTTGATATCGGCCTGCCAGCTTCGGCACAACCTCGAGCGCGTCGTCGAACACCTTCAACGTAGTGTTCCTGAAAAGTCCGTATAGCTGCCCCATGCGGCCGGCGAGCGCGATATCGAATATCCCGACCGACTCGAGCACTACCTTCATACACTCGCGGTACCAGTCTTTGAGAGGCAGGCCCGTGTCGCCGTATTGGATGTATGTGGCCTCGCGAGACCGCCGGAAAATTTCGACGGTGAGCTTGCCAGCGGTGTCCGGATAGCGCTCGACGGCGCACTCACGAGCTTTACCGAACGCATGGCTTGCATCCGCCTCATAGTCAACAAGCGTGCCATCGAGGTCGAAATATATAACTTTGCAACGGGCCATTATTGTCAACTTTCAGATTTTCTTGCGGAACGCGTTCGAACGAACCCGAACCCACGCGGTGAACATAATCTCGCTGTGGGTGCGAATTTATTCGCGCTCTCCATGCAGAAATAAGCCAAAATCCTTGTGCGAATAAATTCGCACCTACAGAATTCTGGAGCGACTCACCTTTTCAGGATAACATCCGCGCGTTTCAGGCGTCAAGCCTCCTTCTTCTCCCTAACCCTTGCGAGATAGAGCATTACGATGGCTCCGACAAAAATCACCATTGCAAGGGGAACGAACACAATATTCAAGCCGAAACGTTCTGCGATCATTCCCGAGAAACCGGAGGCAAGCGAGCCGATACCGAACGCCGTCGAGAAATAGAGCCCGTAGCCCAATCCCCTTCCCCGAGGGTCGGTGTATTCCGCGATGAGGCTGTTGCCGACCGGCTGAGAGCTGAAGTGAAAGAATGAAAACAGCATCGCCATAACCAGCAAGGGGAGATTTGAAAGTGCTGCCATCAGAAGGAGAAACGGCACGGTGATCATCATTAGAGTACCGAATAACTTCTCGAGTTTGTATCTGCTGCACAGGTTGCCGCCGACAAATTGTCCCACGACGCCCACGAGGAGGGTTACCGTGGTAAACATTCCACCCTTGAGAACGTTGTGGCCGGCGAATATGCCGCCGTTCAAGTTCTGCGAAAAATAGGTGGGAAGAAATGTCGTTACTCCTCGGTAGCAGAATCCGACGAGCACGCCGACACAAAGGAAGAGGACGAGCGGTTTCGGCGACCCGTTGGCAAGGTGCTCGGGCCAGAACCGGCTGTTTGCTTTGAGCGGCGCGGTCTCGGTGACTTTCAGCGTCGCCACTCCTGCGGCTACCAACAGCCCGAGCGCGCCAAACGCAGCGAATGAGACCCTCCAGCCTTGTGTCGCGGAGAGTAACGCCAACAGCGTCGCGAGACCGGGGGCGACAGCAACTCCCAGGCCGCCTCCCATGCCATGATAGCCGAGCCCTTTGCCGATTTCTTTGACTTGCATGGACACCAGCGCCGTGCCGGCCGGATGGTAGAGGCTGATGAATGCGCCCATCGCGGCAAGCCCTATGGCAAGGGCAGTGACTGAATGGGTGGTCGCTATGAAAATACAGGAAAACGAAGCGCCCACGAGATACACCATTATGAGCCGCTTCGAGCCAATGCGGTCTGCCAGATAGCCGGCAGGCAGTCCTCCCAGTCCGAACGCCATCGCGAGCGCCGTCTGCATCCACCCGGCCGCGCTCAGTTGGATATGGAAATACACGACCATCGCGGGCAGCAACGCAGGGAAAATCTGCTCGAAGAAATGAACCATCGTGTGACAGCTTCCCATCAGGAAGACTATCCACTTCTCGTGTTTATTCATAATAGAAAGCCGCCGATTGATACACAAATAGCCCATTACCAAACTGATAATGGGCCCGGGGAAAATACGGCCTGACCGACGAACGCTCATGCAAAATGGGGGCCCGCACAAAGCGTTTTCGGTCAGGCCTTATATAACTGCACGATGTTTTTCAACTCCCACTGCGGAGCGGAAAACAAGCCGGGGAGACCCGGAGTGCGCCCATTTCCCTCAGAGGGTTCCCTTTCGCCGCGAATCAAGGTCGGGCTTGGCGCTGTGAAGCCCGTGCTTTTTCCCGAGATAAATATTGTTCCAGTTAATGTCATCCGGAGCGACGCTCGTAATTTCCGAGGGTCTGATGGACGTTACCTTATCCGTGCCCACCGGCAACTTTTTGCCCGGTATGACCAGATCGTCCTGCTCCTTGAAGATTCTCTTAGGATTGTTGTGTTCATCTTTCTTTTCCATCGATATCACCTCCGAACACAAGTTTTCCTTTGGTTTTAGTATAAACCGCGCAGAAACATATGTCAACC
>CAYVDS010000056.1:5274-25154 GCA_964450145.1 uncultured bacterium | reverse complement strand
CCCGTTATACACGCGTTGGCCCGGTGACAAACCGCATCTCGAAGCAACGAAATACGACGTCGAGCGGCTTGACTATCTGCTGCTCACTCACGGTCATCTGGACCACTCGGCTGATTTCGCTTTTCTCGCAGCCAAGCACAACCCCGAGACATATGCGCCGGAAGAATGCCTGCGCGATATTCGCAGAATCGAAACTGGCTCGGACCTCGAGTTCGACAGGTCAAAATGCCACGCGCTCGAGAAGATCAAAGGAAAAGCTTTCCGGATCGTCGATATCGAGGTGACGCCGTATCAGATAGGCACGGAGGAAGTAGATTTCTGGTTCATTCGGGAGATGTTCATGCGCCCGTGGCTTCATGGGAGGCCGCAGGCGATTCCCGCCGGGCTGAAGTGGCTTGCGACTCACCTTTACTGCAACGGCTTCGCCTTTCTGTTCAGGTTTCCGCCCGCCGGCAAGACAATGCTTTATTTTGGCAATTTGACGGGAAAAGTTGACGAGCTGAGTGGAGTCGACCGCGTGAACGTGTTGGCGATCCCCTACTGTCCGGCAAACAACAGGTGGATCGAGCAGTCGCAATTTCTCATAAACAGGTTCAAGCCTGACGCGGCGCTGGTGCACCACTTCGACAATTTCATGAATCCGTACACTTTATCCAAGTATATGGATTTGGACAAGTATCGAGCGGCAGTCCTCGAGAAATGTCCGGGCGCCAAGTTCTACTTCTCTAAGTTCTACAAGGAGGTGGGATTCTCGGAGATCACGAAGGATCGAGGATGACGAAAAGGAAATGATGATTTGAATGCTATTCTGATAGAATAGGGGTTCAGCCATGAAGACGATGACCGACTTGAACAGGAGGACTGAAAATGGCAAAGTCTGCTGAACTCGGTTTGGTGAAACTCTCTGATAAGGCGTATGGCTATATGCAGAAAGATGAGGGGCTTGGCTGGAGCAATGCGGGCCTAATTGCGGGCAAGAACGGGGCGCTCCTCGTTGACACGCTTTTTGATCTATCGCTGACTCAAAAGATGCTCGATGAAATCCGGCGAAAGGTGGGCAAGCCGGTAAAGCGCGTCGTCAACACCCACCACAACGGCGACCACTGCTGGGGCAATCAACTGGTGGCCGACGCCGAGATCATCGCACACCGGATGTTCCGGGATGAGATGATGAAAACTTCGCCTGCAATACTTCAGGCGATCAAGAATTCGCCCGCCGAGGACCCGGGAATCGCGCTGCTTCAAAAGCTAATGGCGCCGTTCGATTTCTCCGGCATCGAGCTAACGCCTCCCAGCCTTCTCTTCGATAACCGATTGACCTTGTATGTTGACGATCGCGAAGTCGATTTGATACATGTCGGCCCGGCGCACACCTCGACCGATGTGCTCGTATTCTTGCCGGAAGACCGAGTCCTGTATGCAGGCGACATCATTTTCCGTCTGTGCACCCCTCTCGGTTGGGAAGGCACTTTCGAGAACTGGATCGCCGCGCTAAACCGCATCGTAGACCTGAACCCTGAAGAGATCGTGCCCGGCCACGGCCCTCTCTGCGGAACCGAGGGCGCAGTCGAGATGCGCGAGTATCTGCAATATGTGTACAAAGAGGCGAAAGGCTATTTTGATCGCGGCCTGGCGGCGGCGGAAGCCTCGAAAAAGATCGAACTCGGTCCATATGCCGGCTGGACCGAGCCGGAACGCATTATCTTCAATGTCTCCCGCGCGTATCGCGAATTTCGCGGCGAGCCGCATGACACGCCGGTGGACTTCATGGAAATGGTAGGCGTCATGGCGGAAATAAAGGGCAGGAATTAAACCGCAAAGGCGCTTTTCGGTTTCTACTTCATGTCCTTAAACAAAGCTTTGTACATCGAATCACGCACGGGACAGCCGGCGGGGATCTTTTCGCCATCGTTGGTCCATGCCCTGAGCATGTTCGAGCACATGCTGTCGGCGAGGCAGACCTTTTTCGGATTCATTGTGCCGCGTTCGCGCCCGTCGGCAGCGAAATCGGGATACGCAAAAGCGGTGCGGCCAACTCCTGCTATTGCGACCCTGCCCTCTGCGATGTTGGCCGCGGCTGCGTTCAGAAGAACCTGTCTGAGCCAGCTATAGCCTGCCCCGAGCATAGGCCCGGTGGGACACGCTCTCTGCATATCTTCCGTCAATTGGAAGTGGCGGCTCACGCCGACAAGCGGATGCTCGGGCGAAAGGTAGCTTTCTGTGACGGGCTTGTTGAATGGGCGCACGAGATGCGGGCTCCAATACGGGCTCCCAACGCTTATGCTGAACATCGCGACGCCCAATGCGCTCAGCGCCTCGACCAGTTTCTTTGGCTCGGTCAAGTCTTCTTTCTGCGGATTCCGCTGATCGACGCCCCATCCCCAAATGTAGGGTGTCTCATAGGCTGCCGGAGTTCCTTCTTCCGTTTTGGGGTCTTTCAGGTGAGGTGTTCCGTCATACACGTTCAGGCGGGACGCCACTAGGATTTCGTCTCCGAGCGTCTCGCGGATTTTCCGGACGATGTTAAAGATGAACCGCCTGCGGTTCTTGAGGGTTCCGCCGTAGTTTCCCTCTCGAACGCGCGCGGCGAGAAGCTCATGAGGCAAGTAACTATGGCACTGCTTGATATCTACAAAATCGAAACCGGCGTCTCGCGCGACACACGCTGCCTCGAGATAAGTATCTTCGAGGGTCCTAAGATATTCATCGGAAACGAGGGGGTAGTCCTCGGGAATCGGTTTACCCCGAAGACCGGGAATGCCAAAGGCATCGTGAATCGGCGAGTGGAAAGCTATGAAGGGTTTTTCAAAACAGTAGCGCCCGGCATGGGTAAGCTGTATCCCGATGAGGAGGTCTTCGTCAGTTCCGAATCGTTCGCGATGCGCCTGCCGCGCCTGCGTCACGAGGTCTGCCAATTCGGAGACGTTTCCCATGCGCAGCATGAGCTGATGAGGATTCGAGCGACCCTCGGGCACGACGGCTGCCGCCTCGCCCCAGATGATTTTCGCGCCGCCCGAGCCAAATCGTTTCCATCTGCGGAAAGTCAACTCGCCGGGCTTGCCGTCAGCCGTTGCGTCGCTTCCCTCCATGGGATGTATCGCGAGGCGATTGCCTGCCTTGCGTCGGCCTATTTCCACAGGTTCGTAGAGGACGTCGATGTTTTGGTCAAAGCTGACGGGAAGGCCGCGTTTCTTGCAGTCATCGGCGATATCTTCAAGGCTTTTGTATGTGAAGCGGTTTTTCATTAATCTTCTCCCAAGAAAGCGGAGTCAGGGTTCAGAGTTTACGGCCTGTTGCCGAAATAATATTCCGTCTGAGAATTTATAGCAACTGTCATTCTGAGGAGCAACGCGACGAAGCAATCTTTATGTTTTGCGCAGATTGCTTCGCTCCGCTCGCAATGACAAGTTGCGTGCTTGCTTTCTCTTGCGATTAACCGCGCCAAGGGCGTGATTGGCTGTTCCCAAGAAACCTTCCTCTTTCCCCCCTTTACAAAAGGGGGGCAGGGGGGATTTTCCCGCATTGCTGGTTTAGATACGTTCTTTCGACATAACCCCATCGTAGGCGGGGTCGGCAGCTCGTTAGGAATCCGGTTCAGAGTTCAGGTTTTAGAGTTCGGGGTCAACCTCAAAGAAACCGAACACGTTGTGTCATTCTTCTTTATGCTCCGAGCATTCCCAACTTTTTCAGCGAATCATGGACGGCATGGCATTCTACAGCATCGAGCCCGAGCAGCGGTGGCCGCATATGAGAGTTCCGCAAGACGCCGAGTGTTTTTAGCGCTTCCTTCAATCGCGCGCGATAGTTTCTTACCGGCTCGGAGAAAATGGCGTTGGCAAGCGGACGCACCTTTTTGCGATAGATTTCCAGGGCTTCGGGAAAATTGTGTTCCTTGACCCGCCTGAGCATCTCTACTTGTTCCGAGACTATTATCGTTCCAAACCCGATGAGGGCGCCCTCGGCTCCGAGTAAGAACGATTCGAGAATAAAGTTGTCGTTGCCGGTAAGCAAGGTTATCTTTCGCGAGGCTTTCTTTACGATCTCTGCCGTATTGACAAACGTGATGGGATCGAACGAGGCCTCTTTGATGGCGATTACGCTCTCGATTTCGAGCAGTCGTTCGAGCGTTTCCCGGCTGAAGATGACGCCGCTAAGATTCGCTTGAAGCTGGAAAAGGACCATAGGGATTGCGACTGAGCGCGCGATTGCTTCATGATACTCCAGGGGGATGTCCGGCGGAAGCGGCTGGCCCGCGTAGGCCGGTATCGAGAACACGACGACACCGTCGGCGCCCGCTTCCTCCGCATCGAGCGCCTCAAGGACCGCGTTCGCAGTCGAGGGCCCGGCGACACCCGCGAGAATCGGCAGGCGGCCTTTCACTTCTTCCTTCCAAATAGCGACAATCTGTTTCTTCTCAGCGCGAGTCAGGTGCGGTCCCTCGCCGGTGTCCATATTCACGGCAAAGCCTTTAAGGCCGTTGAAGCGTAGCATCCATCGAATGTAATTTCTGAGCGCGCTTTCGTCCACCTCGAATGCTTCGGTCAGAGGCGTCAAAGTCGCAGGTATCAGCCCGTCAAGGTCAAGAGTCTTCATGCGAGATTCTCCCTCGTCGCTTTTAACCAGGAAAGATCAGATTCATTTCCAATTTCCATTTGTGCAATTCGCGATCCCTGCTCACCTCAGAATAATCGGCAGAGTAATATGTGACGGATATTCTGCCGTGTGGTAAATCGTCTGTTCCGCCTTCATTGTCTCGGAGCTCATGCCGAATTCGTTTCCGGTGTTCGGATTGCGGTCGAACCGGTCGAAGTTGCTGCTTGAAATCTCCACCCTTATCCTGTGGCCTTTTCTCACGATGTAGCTTGTTGCCCAGAGGTCTATGTGATATTCATAAACCCTGGCCGGCTCGATAAGTGACGGCTGGCTGTCAGGCTCCCGAAAACTCGCCCTGATTATACCCTCCTGTATCAATTGAGAGTAGCCGTCGGGAAACACATCCACCAAAGCTGCGGTAAGATCAGTGTCTTTCGCGGACGAACTCGCAAAGAGAGTTGCCGAGATCGGTCCGGTAATCTCTTCATCTCCTTCGAGCGCCCGGCTCGCATAGACGAGCACATCGTCCCTTTTCTCGATAGGACTTCTGTCCTTCAATTCCTTGGCAAGGAACCAATAATCAATATCATGCGCTGCTGAGACCGGCTTTAGAGGATCGTACGTATAAGCGTCGCACGGTTCCTCGGTTGGGTTTGTCGTATCCAGTCTCCCATCGCCGTCCGATGTGTTCGCTCTTCCATTGCTGTGAAGGAAGCAATTCACATATTCGGTTTCAGAAGGCGGCCAATCGCTCTCATATCGCCAGTCATTGTCGCCGATAACAAACAACCGCACCTTCGGGGTTTTATCAAAACCGTTGTCGACTCCCTTCAGCCAATAATCAAAGAACGACTGCATCACCTCCCATCGGGTGGTTGCGCTGTTGTCGCCGATATCAAGGCGTCCGATTCTGTTGGTATTCTCCGTCGTTGATTCATGGTCATATGGCCCGATCACGAGCCAGTGTTTGTCTCCAGGTTCGGAATTCGCGCTTGATTCTCTTATCTTTGCCCAGTCATCGATTGTTGTTTTCAGAAAGATGTCATACCAGCCGGCAAGGTGAAGGGTGGGTATCCTGATTTGGTCGAACTTGCGAGTGAGGTCAATCTCTTCCCATCGAGCGTCCTGGATCGGATGCCTGATAATCTCATCGTAATAGCTGCTCGGAATGCCGGCCTCGTCGTCCATGGAAATCAGTGGGAGATGCCAGAGGTCGAGCCTGAGGATGTTTTGATACGTTCGTCCGTTCATCAGGATGGGGTAAATGCCGGTCGTCTGGAGACATAATGCGCCGTTCTGGAAAACGGCCCGATAGGCGTCCGCCGAAATATTGCTTACGGCGATGCATTTCAAGTTGGGATGCGCGGTGGTTGCGGCGGCCCACGTCGTATATCCATAATACGACTCGCCGAACATTCCGATGTTTCCGTTGCACCAAGTCTGTTTTGCTATCCAGTCGAGGGTGTCGTACCCATCGTTGGATTCATTCACAAACGGCTCGAATACGCCTTCGGAGGTGAATTTCCCGCGCACGTCTTGTATTACGCAGATATAACCCTTCTTCGCCCAGAATTTGCCTATAGCCGGCATCCAGCAGTAATATTCATCCTTGCCGTACGGCAGCCGGATCAGAACGACCGAAAATCTCCCATCGGCCTGTGGTTTATAGATGTTTGCATACAATCGGATTCCGTCTCGCATCGGGATAGCGACATTCTTTTCGATCAAGACCTTGTCGTAGAGGTCCGGCGTGTTCGTTTCAAGCGTCTTGCGCGGCAAGCGGAAGTGTTTGTTGAACGAATCGACTATCCCGGCGAATGTCCATGTCATGTCCGCCACGAGGAAACATCTCCTGCCTTCCTGTCCTTCAGCGAAAACATCCGAAACCGACTGGTTTATCATGACAAGCGCAACCAGCAATGTTATTATTGCTCTCATCCGCGATTTTCCCTCTGTACTACTTAGACTTAAATTCGTGGGATTCTGAATCTGTCGACGACCACGCCCCAATAAACGGTTGGGCCGCGACGCTTCGGCCATGCCGATTCTTTCGAGGATTCTTTCGCGTGGCGACACAAGCTCAATTCTAATTCACAGGCTTTCTTAAATCAAATTCTGACGGGAGGAATTCAACCGCAAACGGTCGCAGACCCAGGGCGCAAAGGACGCAAAGAGCATAGAGAGAGACGGGCAAGGTCGCGTTCAATCGCGGCGTCAATGTCCTTCTCGAATGCGAGGTCAAGGAACTTGACCGGGTTACCTGCCGTTCTCAACGCGCTCGCGAGAAAATCGACCGCCACCGGCGACACCGGTGGCTTCTTGAGGTTGGGATTTACGAGAAGAGCCCCGTGGTTCAAGGTTGCTCGGCTCAGGCCTTCTGGCCGCGGAGGATTTCAGCGGCTTTCTTGAGAGCCTCCGGATCGGCTGAAGCGAGTAAGGCCTGAACCTGTTTTCTCAGCGTCTCGGCGTCCGAAGCGGGAGCCGGCCCGGCTGTTGCGGAGACGCCTTCTTCTATCTCGATTCCGAGTTCGCGCTTGACCATATTCACGAAGTTTTCGGCGCTTACAGGCTTTTCGAGATACGTATGCGGGCCGGAAAGAGTCTTACCGTCGAGTATTTCCCGCAGGTCGTGGCTACCGAGTTCGTCTTTGGCGTGCGCGGTCACTATTACGACCGGAATTCGAGACCAATCCTTGTTGTGGCGGAGTTCATACAGGAACTTAATGCCCGATTTCTTCGGCATGACCAGGTCGCAGGAGATGAAATCCACTCGATGTTCCTTCACCTTTTTAAGAGCGTCGTCGCCGTTGGAAGCTGTAACCACGTTGAACCCTGCGTCCTCGAGGGCCGCCCGGAGGAAGAACACAACATCGGGCTCATCATCCACGACCAGAACGGTTTTCTCTGACGGAGTCGGCATTGGTTTATCCCTTTCCCTTGTTTTTCTTTGCGGCCTCTGCGTCTCGCGCCTGTGGCCCTTTGCGGTGATAGTTTCTCACGCCGATTTCACTTCTCGCTTCTCTTCGGTCACTTGTGGCAGTCGCTCGCGGGGAAACACCAGCCGGAACAGGGAACCCTCTCCGGGTGTGGACTCGACGGTGATCTTGCCGCCGTGCTCTTGCACGATCTTGCGTGTGAGCAAGAGTCCCATGCCTGTGCCGCCGGTGCCTTTGGTTGTAAAGAAGTTCGTGAAAACCTTCTGTTTGATCTCGTAGTCCATGCCGGAGCCTTCGTCGGCGACTTCGTATATGAGCGAGTTGTCTTCTTCCCTACAGCGCACGGTCACGCTGCACTTCGTCTTTTCACTCACCTGGCAGGCGTCGATCGCGTTGGAAACGAGATTCGCAAGGCATGTGTGTATTTCCTCCGGGTCGAGCGCGGCCGGGCGAATCGCGTCGTCCGTCTCCCCTGACAGATCTATTCCGTCCTGCCGCGCGGCGTCCTGATAAAGCGAAATGATGTCGCGAACCAGATCGTTGGGATTGACGAGCGCCACATGGGGCGTGCGGCCTTTTGAGAAGTTTAACAGATTTTTCACTAAAGCGGAAATCTTGGCGATATTTCGCTTAAGCATCTCCCAGCCCGCGTCCACCCGGTCCTTTTGGCCTTTTTGCAGGCCGGAGTTGACGACGTACATCCCGCCCTCGAGGCCGGTGAGAATATTCTTGATGCCATGAGCAAGGCCGGCGACGGTCTGGCCGACTGCTGCCAGGCGCTCGGCGTCGATTTTCTCGCGCTCAAGCTGCTTGATCTTGCGGAGGTCCTGCAAGAATATCGCGTTGCCGATGGGTTCATTTCCTTGTTTCAGCACTACGCCGGAAAAGCGAACGGGAATCTCCTGTCCATCGCTTGCTTTGACCGCGGTCTCGGGCAAAACGCAGACATCTTTGCCGGTCGCTGTCGCCTCCTTGAACTCAGTTGGTAAGAACGAGTCGGGAGGACGACGCCCGATGAGGTCCTTACTTTTGTACTTGAGCATCGATTCCGCCGCGGGATTGAAGATGATTATCTTGCCCTCGGGATTCGTGGCGATTACGCCGTCAATCGAGTTTTCGATCAAGTTTTCGCGGAGCGCATTCGCGCGCGCCAGTTCAACTTCGAGCTTGCGAACCTCGGTCATATCGAGGGCCATCTCGATGACGTGCGAGATGTGAGGGTCGCCCCTCGAGAGCGGCGAGGTGTTGACAAAGTAATGAGTTCGCTTACCGTCTTTGCTGATGCCGACGTGCGCGCCGCTGTGTTGCTGGCCGTCTAGAAATGTCTTCTCGACGATGCAGTCGTCGCACTTTTCGGTGCGTCGCTTGTATATCTCGAAACAATGCTGGCCGGTGGTCTCGCCGAAGGTCTCGCGGAACCGCTCATTTGCGCGCACGATCCGCAGATCGCGGTTTAACACGGCCACGTAACAGGGGACGCGCTCGAAGAGTATCTGGTATTCGCGCTGCAGCCGCTTGGTTTCGGTAACGTCGGTCGACATTTCGATGAGGTACGGGATTTCGCCGTTTCTGTCGAAGATGGGGGCAATATGGACGATGTAGTGGGCGGTGCGTCCTTTGCGGTCGATGCCCACCTCGTCGTTGACGCGCACCTTGCCGTCCTTGAAGGTCTCGGCCGCCATGCAGTTTTCACATCGCTCCGACCTCCCCTTATACACCTCATAACAAGGACGTCCCTGGCCCTCGCCGAAGACTTCGGCGAAGGTGTGGTTGTTCTCCACAATGTGATAGTTTCTGTCTATCACAGCGATGTTACACGGCACATGCTCAAAGAGCTGTGTGTGCAACCAATGTCGCCATTCAGGTACTGCCATGATTACTGCCTCATCGACTTCATGCGAATAAATTCGCACCTACAAGACTTTAGACCTTTGACTTTGGACCATATTTATGCTGCCAGCTTTTGAACCGTTCGGATGAATAACGAAAGGTCAATCGGTTTCTCGATGTATCCGTCGGGCTTCAGAGCCGAGCCGATGCGCGCCAGTTCCTGCTCCATGCTGAGCGCGCTGATTATGAGGACGCGGATGCTCTTGAGCGATTTGTCTTCTTTAATTTTGCGATACAAAGAGAAACCGGTTTGCTCCGGCATGAGAATGTCGAGGCACACGAGGTCGGGCCGCTGCGAGCGAATCAGTTCAAGCCCTTCGTGGGCGTTCGTAGCCGAACATACCTCGAATCCGTTGTCCTGCAAAGCCGAAGTCAGATAAAAAACGATATCCGGCTCATCGTCGATGATAGCAACCTTCTTTGTTTGCATTGCGTGACGAATTCTTTCTATTGTCATGTTTGATTTGGTTCTTGCAGGGGCGCAGCATGCTGCGCCCTTACAACCTATATGTTCCGTGCAATTGATCTTTCTTGCAGCTCACAGTGCGCCTAACTCCTCATTCGGATATGGTTCGAGCGCGGTCAGCATGGATTCCTCGAACCCTTGATGGCACGCGCCGCAGCGAGCGAGATGAGGCGACAGTTCCGGTTTTTCGGCCTGTTTCTGTTTATGGCACTCGACACAGAGCTTGTGCATTGCAGACATGTAGCCGGGCGCGATTCCGGTCTGGTCCTTTTCTGCAATCTCAACGAAGCTGTTCGGCGCCCTCATGTTCTTATGGCAATCCTTGCACGGGGTCGCCGTCAGACGGTTCTTGGACTGCGCCGGATCGCGATGACATTTGACGCAGCCGCCGCTGGCCTTCAGTTTCTCGCGATGAAACTCGTGGTCGAAGGTGTCGGTCGTCACGAACATATCGCGATGGCATTCATCGCACGAAGAAGCCTTATCGAGCGGCTTGTTCATGTGATGGCAGATTCCGCACGACTCCTTGCCGCCGTTCTTTGTCTGATGTTCATCGTGGTTGAACAGGACAAACTTGTTCTTGCGGTCGCCGTCGATGAGGAGCATCTCTATCTTTTCGCCGTCCTCGGGGTTGCCGCTTTTCTGTGGATCAAATACTGCATAAGAGTAGAGAGCGGCGTTCTCGGGTTTCGCCTGAAGCCCGTCGATGCGCCGCGCTTTCTCGACCGGCGTCTTCTCGGGAGTTGCGCCTCTGACCGCGTAGTCCGGCAATGTCGCAAAGCCGAATGCCACGGCCACAATGAAGATGAGCGAGTAGAGGCGCGCATTCGCGAGGGGCGACCAACCCAGACGCACACCGGTGACCGGGTCGGCCACGGGAACTTCGTATTTCTCCGCCTTTTCGCCGCGCGGCTCCTCGTAGACGAAGAAGTTTTCCACAAAGAAGAAGAACGCCAGCGCCGCCGCGGAAACGATTCCAATGCTGACGGCGAACTCGGCCCATGACGGGAAGTAAAGCGAGCCGGTCGCCTGAATAGTGGAAAGGCCGCTGACATCGATTCGGTTCAACACGAAGCCGAACACTGCCAGTCCGGCTGCGGTCGCGAGTCCGCCCGTGCTCTGTCTGACCTTGGGCGACGCGAACATGATAGTGGGAAGTATCGCGCTGATGAGCAACTCGAAAATGAACAGGTTGCTTTCCCATGAGCCGTCGGCAAGGTAGCGCAGCTTGTTATTGACCGCGAGGTCGCCGAGCTTCACAACGGCATACAATCCGAGGACGCATGCGGCGGCTTTGCCGAGACCATTGAGCAGGTCCTTTTCGAGGTGTTTCTTATAGAGCCACGTGCTCACCATCGATTCGGTTATCACCATCGAGAGCCCGAGCCCGATCGCAGAGATGTAGAACAGGATCGGCAGAATCGGCGAGTACCACAGCGGGTGCACGCGATACGGCATGATCAGGAACAGGGTCCCGAGCGACGACTGGTGCAGCGTCGAAAGGATGATTCCCATGATCACGAGCGGGAGCGTGAAGAACTTCACTATCTTATAGACTGTCTGAAGCAACGGATGCTTCATCCGTTCGAGCACCACCGGCACGAACTCGAGTTGGAGCACGGTGAAGTACAGCATGACGCACCATGCTACCTCGAAGAGCGCGGAATGATGCTGCCAGAAGAACATCGGCCGCCAGATATTCCACGGGATCCCGATGTCAAACATCAGGCCGCCGACAACCGCGGCGTACCCTAAAAAGGCCGTTAGCACCGCCGGCCTCACAATCGGGTGGTACTTTTCCATGTGGAAGATGTACACGGTCGCGGCAATCACGAACCCGCCGGCCGCAAGCGCGACTCCTCCGAGCACGTCGAACCCGATCCAGAGTCCCCATGGAGTTGTGTCGGTCAGCGCCGTGACCGCCCCAAGTCCTTTGAAGAATCGGAATACCGTCACTACTGCGGCTAATCCAGCAAAGAACCACAGAATCCCTTTTACAAGCCTTAGTCGTATCATTTTTTCCCTCATCTTGTCATTCTGAGCGAAGCGAAGAATCTTTTCGTGGTCTCATTATCCCGTTATTAGGGGACACGATGCCGCATCATATCCCCGAATAAGCGCATCATTTCTGTGCTTCTGGTTTATCCTTTTCTTGCCCGGTCTCATACTTTTCTTCATGAGCAGGCGGCCACGGCTCGCCTTTTTTCTCGGCTTCGAGGCGCATGCGCCGCTCGATGACCCAGTAGGCGCCGTACATCAATGCGCCGACACCGACGAACACATAGGGCACTTCTTTGAGGAATGCCCACGTCCTCGGCGGCAGCGGCTTGTCGTCCAGTTCTTTCTTCAAGCCGAGAAAATCGAGGCTGATGTCCGACAAGTACAGCACCGACGTCCCTCCGACGTCGTGCTCGCCATAGACCTTGTGGATGTAAAGGTCCGGCTTCTCTTCGATTCGCTTGTGGGCGATCTGAAGCAACTCCTCGCGATTGCCGTAGATAGTCGCTTTCTGAGGGCACGCCGTGATGCAGGCCGGCTCCTTGAGCTCGCCGCTCTTGATCTTGTCGTAGCACATGATGCACTTGCGAACGTACGGAACCGCCAACGACCAGTCGTAGCGCGGGATGCCATACGGGCACGCCATCATGCAGTAGCGGCATCCCATGCAGATTTTCGAGTTGTACACGACCGGCCATTCCGGCGTCTTGTGCATTGCGCCGACGGGACAGACCGACGCGCACGCGGGCTCGAGACAGTGGCGGCACTGTTTCCGCACATAATGCTTCTCGGGGCGAGAGACGATCATCGTCCATCGGCTTGCCGAGAGGTCGTCAATTTTTCGCTGCCAGCGCCAGGGCTGGTCTTCGCCCGTGCCATTTGTTTTCTTGCACGCCTTGACGCACTCTTCGCAACCGATGCACAGGGTTACATCTGTCAGAATGCTCATCTGGTTCATATCGGCACGTTCTCTTTCTTTAGGGTACGGGTGACATCGACGCCGGATTCAGCCGGAAAATGCCAGCCCAATTCCGAAACGAGTTGAGTGGTCGGGAGGAGAATTATGTGCCCGAGTTTCGAGAATGGAATCAGGGCGAATATCACATTAGCGCTCATCACGTGAATGAACATAACCGCGCTGTAATCAATCGGGTTCCACAAGGGGTGCATCGCCAGGAAACCGGTTATGAACGGAAGCGCCATCAGAGGTGGAAGCACGATGTCTTGCACGCGGCTGATACGCCTCGATTCCTTATTTCCCAGCCGGCCGATGACGAGGCCGATGGCGGCGGCGACCGTGACGAGTGTAAACACGTCCGCCAAAACGTGCGGCAGCGACGGCCAACCGATGCCCACGCCGCGCCTCCATAGCTCGATGTGAGGAAGGAGGAAGATCGGCGTGAGGATGAGCCCTATATGGAATATCACCGACATCGCGCTATATGCGGGGCGATTATTATTCAACTTCTTGAGCGGAAACAACCATTGCATGGTGGTCTGAAAAACCACTTTTTTCGGAATCGTCATGTCGCCTGCGCGATTCCATGCCTGCGCGATTCCGACAACCGCCAGGATTATCTGTCGCAGAAGTCCAAGGATCATCAGAAGAAACGCAAACTTAAAGGCAGGGCCGCGAGCCCATAGTAACCACTGTTCCATGGCTTCTTATTCCTTTCCCTCTTCGTCTTGTTTCTGCGGCGGTGTTATGCCATAGGCCTCGAGGTCGAGCGCTTTCAAGATGAGGTCGTGGAGGCCGACTACTTGCACATCATGCAACTCGTTATCTTCGCACACTTCTCGCAACTGCTTCTTGCAGTTAGCGCACGGCGCGACAAGGTACTTCGCGCCTGTCCTCCGAATCTGGTCAGCCTTCGATCTGCCGCCGATACCCGTGCGGAACGAACGAATCTCGTCAACGGAAACCGTTCCGGCGCCGCCTCCACAGCAGATATTCATCTGGCCGCAGGGAACCATATCGACATAATCCTTGCAAATGGCGTCGAGCAACTCGCGCGGCTGGTTGATTATCCATTTCGAGCGAGCGATGTTGCACGGGTCATGATACGTGACCCTCTCTTCGATGGCGCGCGCCTTTACCTTCAGACGCCCGTCGAGGAGCGCCTTGTGCGAGTACTCCATGATGTTGAGGACCGGCGGAGCGTTCTTGCCGCCGCAGAAGGTGGGGAGGAAGGCCTTGGCCGAGCGTGAAGCGTGGCCGCACTCGCCGATGAGCGCTTTTTTCGCCTTGAGGCGTTTTATCTCCTGGGCCTCTTTACTCACGATACGGTCGAGAAGCGCGTCGTTATAAAAAAGTCCATAGTTAATGCCGTCGTAGTACCCGGTTCCAATGGTCCAGGAGCCGCCGGTCAGATGCATCACCGCCGCGTTGCCCATCAGTGTGTCGGGCTCGAGCAGATAGTCGCTGACCGCCGGGAAGAAGACATACTCAGCGCCCTCGACGTCCATCGGGAATTTCGCCGGTAAGTTGTAGTTTTCAATAAGCTCTTCTTCGAGAAACTCGCAGGTGTCTTTCAGGGCGACTACCGGAATGGCCGACGTGTTGCCCGTCTTGCCCTGGAGTTGCTCGCGCGTGGCGACTACCAGCGCCTTCGGCACAATTCCTATCTCCGAGAGTATCCAGCGCGAGAGATGCGTCATCAGACCGTGATCGACTCCCATCGGACATCCGAACTTGCACCTCCGGCAGGCCGTGCAGCGATACATTGCCTCGGCCATCTCGTCGATGTAGTCGTCGGTCAACGTAAATCCGTTGAAGAGCCTCGCCCGGAACATCCCGTTCAACGTGAAATAACGGCGGTACACCCTCAACAGCAGTTCGGTGCGAAAGCAGGGCACGTCCCTCGGGTCGCCGCTTTGCTCAAACACTTGACAGTTGCACGCGCAACGGGCGCACTTTGTGCTCGTGCGCGAGTACGTGTCCAGAACGAACCCGTAATTCGAGTGTTTTAGAATTGCGGCAAACGCTTCGAGGAAACGCCGCGGCCGCTCCGTCTCATTATACGGCTCCACATAGTAAGCGTATTTTCTCATGGCGTGTTCCTGTTTTACCGGGGTGGTTGTGTAGGATTTCCATGATATTAATGAGGCAAGACCCGAGCCAAGAATTCGTCTCGGGCATAACCCTTTCGGGAAATACGCTTATTCATCCGGGACTGAACCAGGCGTAACATGCGCATCTTAAATGACTTGTGTGGGCGATGGTGCAAGACAAAATTTACTTACGAAATCACGCACTGAGCAGAAGAGATATTACGAAAACCTAGTGTTCCATGTCACATGAATGAGACATGTCACGTAACATATGTTGTGTTTTTGTGACATTGATGTTATAATAATCTCAGTCGATATCAAATCGACCACCCCAGACTAATGAGGATAGAGGAAATGCAGGGGCGGCCGGGCCTGAGACCCGGCCGCGCCACCCTCATTGAGAAGTCGCTTAGTGCCCGGCTACGCACGGGGCGCGACTAATAGTGAAAGAAAGGCGAAGCGAGGGCATTGCCCGTAACGTCGTTCTGAGCGAAGCGAAGAATCTCTCTTTTTTTCTTCCCCTTTCGCCTTTGCCCTTTCGCCTTCCTTCTGAAAGAGGAGAGAGATGTCTCAGAAAGAACTCGACGGCCGCTTTTTCCCTCTCATTTTCGACACCATCTCCCATGGTATCTTCACCATTGACGCCGACGGGCGAATCACGTCGTTCAACCGTATGGCAGAGGAGTTGACCGGTTATAGCAAAGAGGAGGTGATCGGCCTTCCGTGCCATCAGGTGTTTCAGGCTGATTTCTGCGAGGTCGAGTGCCCGCTGAAACGCAGCATCAAGACCCGCGAGAAAAGCGAAGCCGTCGAAGTGAATATTCTCACGAAAGACGGGCGCAGGCTTCCCATCGCCATTTCGACGTCTGCGCTTGTCGCCGAAGACGGCAAGGTTCTCGGAGGCGTTGAGATGTTTCGCGACCTGTCCGCGGTCGCCGAACTGCGGAAGCGCCTTTTGGGCTCATACGTTTTCGAGGACATCGTAAGCAAGAGCCCTTCGATGCACAAAATATTCGAGGTGATCCCTCTGGTCGCCAACAGCCAGAGTAATGTTCTTATCGAGGGCGAGTCGGGTACCGGCAAGGAACTGGCTGCGCGCGCGATACATCACTTGAGTTCAAGGCGCACCAAGCCGTTTGTCCCGATTAATTGCGCGGCGCTGCCCGACCAGTTGCTCGAATCGGAGTTGTTCGGTTACAAACGCGGCGCTTTCACGGATGCGCGAAAAGACAAGCCGGGCCGCTTTGCGATATCCGAGGGCGGTACCATCATGCTTGACGAAATAGGCGAGCTCTCGCTTGCGATGCAGGTCAAGCTCTTGCGCGTGCTCGAGACCAAAGAATACACGCCGCTCGGCGACAACCGCTCCATCAAGGCCGACGTCAGGGTCATCGCGTGCACCAACAAGCATCTCGCGCGCGAAGTCCAGAGGAAGCGATTTCGCTCCGACCTGTATTTCAGGCTGAACGTCGTGCGCATCTCGCTGCCATCCCTGGCGGAGCGTCGCGAGGATATCCCGCTGCTCGTCAATCATTTCATCGAGAGGTTCAACGCCTTGCAAGGGCGGCGTATCGTGCGCTGCTCGGAGCGCGTGATGGCTGCACTCATGGGATATTTGTTCCCGGGTAACGTGCGCGAGCTTGAGAACGCCATCGAGCATGCGTTCGTTGTCTGCATAGGCGACACCATTCAGCTCGAAGACCTGCCGAGTCACATCGTGGCCGCAGTGACCGAATCCGCCACAGCCGCGAAAGCCCGCATGCTGCCGCTCGACAACGCAGAAGCCGAAACCATCCGCACAGTTTTAAGCAAGCACTTTGGCAATCGCAACCGCACTGCCGCAGAGCTTGGCGTCTCGCGTAATACCCTCTGGCGGAAAATGAAAAGATACGGAATCGAATAGGGGGAAAAGGGAAGGAAGACATGCCTGATTTCGGCATAAATCTCAGCAAGCAGCAAGCCCTCCTTGACAAGATGGAATCGCTCGGCATCCGCGAGGACGACCTCGTCGAAAAATTCATTCGCTCGCGCGGCCACGGCGGCCAGAACGTCAACAAGGTCGCCACGTGCGTATATCTCAAGCACATTCCCACCGGCCTTGAAGTCAAGGTCCAGCGTGAGCGCTCGCAGGCTCTCAACCGGTTTCTTGCCCGCCGCCTGCTCACCGAAAAGGTCGAGCGCATAATCCTCGGCCGCCGGAGCGAGGAGGAGCAGCGCCGCGAAAAGATTCGCCGCCAGAAGCGCAAGCGCTCGAAACGCGCCAAAGAAAAAATGCTCCGCGAGAAGAAGCTGGTCGCCGAGAAAAAGAAACTGCGTTCGGAACCCGCAGGCGAAGACTGAGATACTGCCGTCACGCCGACACCGTTACGTCATTCTGAGCGAAGCGAAGAATCTGCATTTACCGAAAAAAGCCCAAGAAACCAGCATTAACCACGGGGAACACGGGGAGCACGGAAAAGCAAAAGCTGTTTAGGACAACACTGAATTCGTGTAATTCGTGTTCCAACTTCTTCTTGGAGAAAAGAAGGCATGGTTCCGACAAATCCTGAAGTGACCATTCGCCGGGCAATTCCGGAAGACTCCGCCGCGATTGCCTCCATCCTGCGCGGGCTGGGCTGGTTCGCTCACATCAATAGTGAACCGTCGGCTGAAACTGAGGCCCGTATCGCGCGACACATGGCTCTCTGCAGCGCCGACTTGAGTCACACAGTCCTTGTCACCGAGAACTCCGCGCACAAGGTCGTCGGCTACGTCTCGGTTCATTGGCTGCCATATCTTATGCTTCTCGGACCCGAAGGCTTCATCTCCGAATTGTTCGTTCTCGAATCCGAGCGCGGCAGGGGAATTGGCCGCATGCTCTTGGATTCCGTGAAGAAACTCGCCAAGCAACGCGGTTGTGTCCGGCTTCATCTCGTCAACGGCAGCAATCGCGAATCCTACCAGCGCCGCTTCTACGAAAAACTCGGCTGGAAAGAACGTCCTGAGATTGCCGATTTCATCCTGTCCGTGACCACGAGGGTCACGGGGAGCAATAATCGTCGAAAGACGAAAGGGGCAAGGTAAAAGACGAGATTCGAACCGCTTGTTCCTTGACTTCTTGACAGAAGTCAACGGCGCAAAAATCGAATGATTCCGTTTGAAGAATGATAGTCAATGCTGTAGAATAAAAAGAAAGCGGCCCGGTGATGACTGAGGGCGCATCTGCGGAAAGAGGAATCGAGGGATGCAATTTGAGTGGGACCCGGAAAAGGCCGTCCGAAACAAGCAGAAACATGGGTTTCCTTTCAGGAGGCAGCGACGGTTTTTGGGGACCCGCTGGCGATTACCTTTGCAGACCCTGAGCATTCTTCTGGTGAAGAGCGATACCTTACCTTTGGCATGTCAAGGCTTGATCGGCTGATTGTTGTGTCGCATACGGAGGGTGGGACCCGCTTGAGAATCATTAGCGCCCGGCTTATGACGCGCCGAGAGAGGAAGATATATGAAAAAGGCTGAAGCTGACAAGATGCGCCACGAGTACAGACGCGAGGACCTTGGCCCCGGTGTTCGCGGAAAATACTTGAAGACCTACCAAGGAGGCACAAATCTGGTCCTGCTAAGTCCGGACGTTGCCAAAGCGTTTCCGACCGAAGAGGCTGTAAATGACGCCCTTCGATCTCTCATCAAAGTAGCGCAACAATCAGTCAGCCCACCCAAACGATCCGGCCGGCGCGCCAAAACACGCGGCTGAGTTTCACGACCGGTTCGCCCCGCAATCGAATGTGAAGGAGATGAGAAATGTTCGACAGGGTCAGGATAAGGATTGAAATCTTCAAGGAAGGCAATAGATATGTTAGTGTGTGTCCGGAACTTAATGTGTCAAGCTATGGAGACACGCCGGAGGAAGCTAGAGAGAGTCTGAAGGAGGCCGTGTCGCTGTTCCTGGAAGAGTGTGATCGCATGGGAACCTTGAAAGATATTCTCGAGGAAGCGGGTTTTGATGCCACCGGAGTTTCAGCGAGAAGTCGAGGATTTCATAAATTTTCTTTTAGAAAAGCGCTTGAAAAAACCTCGTGGCAAACCAAATTTCGCATGGGCAGGTTCGCTCGAGGACTTGCGCGAGAAATACACTTCCGTCGAACTTCAGCGTGAGAATGTGATGAGATTGAAGCTGTAAGGAGGAGCAATATGAGCGCGCGGAAGGCCAGGAATTATCCGACGGGCAAAGGCGAAGGACGGCTAGCGGAAAGGGCCGCTGCTTATGGGAGGGACACTCAAGCTGGGGACATCTCTCCGAGGCCCATAAGGTTCAAATCCTCTGTCCTGAAAAGCATTGGCAAGCCCATACGCATAGTGAAGCTGACAAAAGAAGAGATTTCAGCAAAAGTGTCGGCCTTGTATGAGAGGGCAGCGGAGAAGCCATATCACATAGAAATTCTCGCCAGACGCAGCGTAACTCCTCGCAGATCATGCCGCTAGCGCTTCCATGATTCCGTCTCACAACCCGGCTCGCGGTTTGAAAGCCGCCAAGCTTGATTGATGTTCTACTGTCAGTTATAATGGGAAGTGAAGAATCAAACTTCTCGCAATTTGTTTCTGAGATTGCAACACTGCAAGCGTCGGGGCAGCCAGAATCGGAAACCATTGAGGTCAGTAAGTGGAAACAAGAATCCGCATTGACATACCGCATGAGAAGATCGCCCAGTTCTGCAAGAAATGGAAAGTGGCCGAATTCTATCTGTTCGGTTCCGCGCTAAGAGAAGATTTTCGAGCGGACAGCGATGTGGACATATTGGTGGCTTTTGCGCCTGATACCAGACACGGCCTGTTTGATATGGTCCGGATGGAGAATGAACTGAAAGAGATATTCGGGCGTGAAGTGGACCTGTTGACACGTCGAAGCGTCGAAACAAGCCCAAACTATATCCGCCGCAAGGCGATCCTGACATCCGCAGAACTTATCCATG
>CAYVDS010000056.1:2248-5264 GCA_964450145.1 uncultured bacterium | reverse complement strand
ATAGAGAATATCCAGGGGAACAACCGTGAACGTTGATGAGTCCACTATTCAGGAGATAGTCAGGCGTATCCTTACTGTCACCAAGCCCGAGAAGGTCATTCTTTTTGGCTCGGCGGCCACCGGCGCCATGACTTCCGACAGCGATGTTGACCTCCTTGTCGTCGAGCTGGACCCTGGCGACAGACAGGAGAAATATGTTCGCATCCGTCGCGCTCTCAGAGGTATGGGTTTTCCTTTCGATATCATCTTGATTTCCAAGGAGTGGTTCGAAGAAAGCAAGGACGTCATCGGCGGCATTGCTTATCCGGCCAGCAAACACGGGAAAGTAATCTATGAGGCCGCATGACGATGTTAGGCGCAAACTTGTCGCCGAGTGGCTTCGCAAGGCTAACGCCGACATGGACCTGGCCGAACATCTCACCGCCGAGGGCACGGCTTTTCCGAACGCTATCACATTTCAGTGTCAACAAGCGGCTGAGAAATACCTGAAAGCCTTCTTGACTTCACATCAACTAGCCTTCCCAAAGACGCACGATCTGGAAGAATTGCTCGACCTCGTCCAAACCATCAATTCAGACCTCGCTGCATACTTGCGTGACGTGATTGTGCTCACGCCCTATGGAGTAGAACTGCGCTATCCCGGGGATCGTCCGGACGCGACACTTGAGGAAGCTCACAGAGCAATTGAACTCGCGCGGAAAGTGCGCGAATCCATTCTGGACGCGCTGCGATAATTTTCCCACTCCGCTTGACAACTCGCCGAAATGTTCGTGAGATATGAACAATCGGTTCATGGTGTGTGAACAGTATCGGAAAGGATACCGCGTCGGCTCACTCCTCACATGTGGGCCGATGGCCCGTGTCGATCTGTATGGTTTGCCCGTTTCTCTTTCCCGTTTTCTTCTTCTCTCTGAGAACTCTGAGCGCTCTGTGGCTCAGATTGTATTTTCAAGTCAGCGAGGTTTTGCGTTTTCGCTCTGACCTTCCCCGCCTATGAGTTGACTTGGTTGTAGATTCGGCAACATTCAGACGGATTCATATAGGAGGGCAAGCCTTGCCCATCGCGTAGGCATGCCCTCTTGACGTATGGGGTGATCTATATCTCAAGGAGTGATAGAAACCCCGTGTAGCCTGGTATAATTTTGACGGCCATTGCCATTCCCGCCGAATATGAATCTGTTCACTTTCCGCGAAAAGATACTGGCAAAGAGAGATTTCCTCCCAAAGGAGAAAAAAACCTTTGCCGTTGTTCACAGTTGTTCAGAATGGGTATTGACAACAACTCGCCAATATGCTATAATATCCTTCAGAACAACGTCGAACAACGCTTGAAAAAGGAGCGGCGCTATGGCAGGGCAAGAATTTCGTGCAAGTCTAAGCCGTGGGCGAAAGAGCTGGTGTATAATATTCCGACACCCTCTTCGGCCTGCACCAGATGGGCGTCCTGGGCTTCGTGTGCGACGAGGATTGGGTACAGATAACAAAGCAGAAGCCCAGAAAATGGTGGATCAATTGAACGATATCCTAGCCGATGACTCCTATTGGAAGTATTCGGCGCGGGAACGGGCTTCTCGTGTTTATGATAAGAGGATAGTGGCTGCATTCTACGACGACATGAAGGAGAAGAACATGGATCCATGGGAGACTAGGAACGAAGTCATTCATTTGCCAGGACCGGACGAAGGATATGCCAGAATCCTATTAGTCGGTGCTACCGGTGGCGGCAAGACTACGCTACTTCGGCAACTATTAGGCTCAGACCCTGAGAAGGAACGATTCCCTTCTACCTCCACGGCAAAGACTACGATTTTTGACATCGAAATCGTGCTGAATCCGGGGCCGTTCCATGTGGTTGTATCTTTTCTGTCACAGGAGCATGTTCGATCTCTCATTGAGGAGTGTGTCACAACCGCAATCTCTGCTGCCGTGGAGGGATATGACCAAGATACGGTGCTTCGCCGATTGATGGAACATAGCGAACAGAGGTTTCGTCTAACCTACTTACTGGGTACCCTGTCCCCTATAGAACCCGCTGGGACATTGGATGATGATGCGCTTGACCTCGAAGACCCCTCTCCGCAGGAGATTCAGTTTGAACTTGCCACCGTGGATATAAGTGATCGAACACAAATGCAGGAACGCCTAATTGATTTTTTCCAGCGCGTCATACAGATTGCTGCTGATTTGCGGCAAGATGTTGCAAGACAACTCGATGTAGACCCTGCCAAATTGGAGGCCGCCGACCATGATAGCTTCTTGGAGATCATTGAAGAAAAGCTGCTTCAGCCCAACGAATCGCAGTACGAAGAGGCGCAATCGCTGATCGATGATATTCTCGATGAAGTCGAGTCCAAGTTCTCATTTGTTGAGGTAGGATCCTATGAGCGTGAACGCTCTGGCTGGCCGCACCGATGGACCTTTGAAAGCAACGATCGGAAGACGTTTATCAAAGAGGTCAACCGATTCTCCAGCAACTACGCCCCCAGCTTTGGTCGACTGCTCGGTCCGCTCGTCCAAGGCATGCGGGTTTCAGGGCCTTTTTGTCCCGAATGGTGTTCCCGCAATAATGGCATCCCAAGGTTCGTTTTCATCGATGGAGAAGGTTTAGGCCATACACCAGCCTCAGCATCAACGGTTCCAACGGCGACAACAAGACGATATGACATTGCCGATGTCATACTCCTAATAGATAACGCGGCCCAACCCATGCAGGCTGCCGCCCAGTCCGTGCTGCAGAGTGTGGCCGCAAGCGGCCACGACTCCAAACTCACTGTAGTCTTCACCCATTTTGAGCAGGTAAAGGGAGACAATCTGCCGAACGCGGAAAGCAGGAAAAACCATGTTCGAGCTTCGCTTGAGAACGCAATTAGTGGAGTGGAAGGGGTGCTCGGATGCAATGCAGATAAAAGGCTCAGGCGTTTCTTGCAAAGCAGAGTCTTCTTCGTGTCTTCAATTGACAAAACCATCCCCGAGAGGGCTTGTTCGACGCCAGCCGATCTCGTAGCACTCACAAAAC
>CAYVDS010000056.1:0-2238 GCA_964450145.1 uncultured bacterium | reverse complement strand
ACCAGTGGAGACACCTATTGCTGTCCCGGTCTACGATCTCGCAAACCTTGTGCTGTGCGTCCGCTTGGCGACAGAACAATTCCACCAACACTGGAACGCTCGACTGGGACTGTCGTACAAAGCCGATGTGCGCAGTGAACCATGGAGTCGCGTGAAAGCCTTATCTCGACGATTCGCCAACCAGACACAGGATTACTACGACACTCTCCAGCCTGTCGCGGAATTGAAAAAGTTTCTTTCCGAACGCCTGGCCGCTTTCGTGGCAAATCCTCGGAAATGGGAGCCAAACGAGCCCAGCGAAGAAGCTCGGCAGTCGGCAACCGGCCTTGTGGCTCGAGAAGTCTACACACGCCTCGGCAATCTGACTACGGAGCGTTTGTTTCGGGATCCTATCAGTGATTGGATTAGGGCATATTCGCATCGAGGGTACGGCTCAACTCGCCCACGCGCATATGATATTCGCGGAATTTATGAAGCAGCGGCCCCGATTCCCGGTGAAACCCCGGCGGCCCAATCCATGGATTTCTTGGATGTGGTACGTGAGATGTATAGGGAGGCCACAAAGGCTGTGGGTGCAAAAGTCCTCGATTAGCGATTTCAGTCGGAGCGGGGAGCACTCCCAGCTTTTCGAGTTTCCCCTGGCAAATGAGGGGAGGTAGCACTCGTGTTGAATTACAGATGGTGGTGCCATGTTTTTGAATCGACCTACATTCCCCAGGTTCGCTCACTTGTGAAAGCCCTGGAAGAGCGCCTTCTGCCAACCTTCGACTACATGGAAGCCGAGTCGAATAAAGAGGCTGAATCTGAATATGAACGGCTCTGCCTACTTTCTGTAGGGGATGAATTATCTGACGCCGCCGACCTTGCGGAGCAAGCGTTGGGCAGGGGCATAGATTACTATGCAATGATGGCAGATCTCCGCCAAGGGTTGATCAATATGTTTGCGGTTGCTCTTTTTCACCTTTATGAGCAGCAAGTGACGGAGTTTCATAAGTGTGAAGTTCTCGGATTGACTGAGCAGAAGGATGGGGAAGGTTTTTCTTTTAAGGTTTTTATCTAACGTCTTCTCGGACATGGTGTCGATGTAGCAGCCTTTCGTTGCTGGCCTAAGGTTAGGGAGTTGCACCTTGTGGCTAACACGGTCAAACACTCCGAAGGCGAATCGGCCAAAAAACTCGATGCTTTGCGACCTGAGTTGTTCGTCGCACCAGAGGTAAGAGATTTATCGCCTCTGCTAGTAAATTAAGATGGGGGGTCGCATATTCAAACCGTTTGCGGGTGAGGGTATGTATGTTTCAATAGAAGATATTAGACATTATCAAAACGATGTCGAACAGTTTTGGGGAGAACTAGATGTCGAACAGTTTTGGGGAGAACTAGATGTCGAACAGTTTTGGGGAGAACTATATGATGCGATCCCTAAGTAGCAGGAGGCGGCTCGACGCAAATGCCAAGCGCCCCGTGGTTTAGACTGAGACGCATTTCTTTGGCAACCCCTGAGCTCTAACGTTAGACAACTCAAAGGAGTATGCCTTTCGTCCGGGAGACTAGAATATGCCATTTCCAGATTATGAAGAACTTGCGGATGCCCTATTGTGTTTCATTTTCTTGAATGGTGGCGAGAAGCATCAAATTCGTGCTTGCGACACCTACAACCCACTGGCCAACTTCTTCAACCTTACTCATGAAGAGCGCAGTGGCCCACGTCCGGACGGCTATGGCGGAAGACAATGGTTGAACCGCGTTCAATGGACTAGGCAAAAGCTTATTAATGAAGGATATGTGGAAGGCCGAGGTAGGGGAATCTGGGGGCTCACAGCTAAAGGGGTACAACGCGCCCAGTCCGTGGCTGGCGTATATCGAGAGCTGGCGAAGTCACGATGATCTGAATGGGAGCGTCGTCTGCTGCTCGCAACCAGTGTGAAGCGAGTCAGAAGTCTGATCATCACGCGCGAAATGCACCAACCGTTGTTTTCGGTTTGCCCGTCGCCTGGTGACAAGTGAAGCTATCTCTTCTTCTGGACACGGGTCCGAAGTGCCACATGGTTCCAAATCAGATGTGCTCATACACAGGAGGGAAGGTTGAATGAACAACACGCAGCGAATCGTGATTGCCTTAGGCGTCATCTGTCTACTCGTCAGAACTTTCGTGTCGCCTCCAAATAAATTCGAGGGTGAGGGCTGGTCCTAATACTGTTCACTTAATCATTACCACGCTTGGTTGCCTGACACTCGCTT
>CAYVDS010000055.1:0-25382 GCA_964450145.1 uncultured bacterium | reverse complement strand
CAGGGAATACAAACCAGACCTAAAGGAAACATTCGGGATGTCTACTCGACTGGACACAGATGTTAGGGAAGAAAAGAAGAGCAAATCGCGACGAAAGAAAATTTCTTTGAAACACTAATTACGCGAATTCAGTCCGGCGGAGGGCCAGGCGGCCCAGTCTTTGCAGATAATCTCGGCTTGTTCGAGGACGGTCTTTGTGGCCTTCTCTTGTTTGTCCGGCGGGTAGCCGTGTTTGCGGAGAAGACGCTTGACGACTGTTCTGAGTTTGGCGAGGGCGCTTTCTTTCAGGGTCCAGTCAATGGTCACATTGCGGCGCACGCTTTCAACGAGTCTTGCGTGTTCGTCGCCAATAAGAGCTAACCCGTCCATGGCAAAGCAGTTGTTGTAAACGTTCTGGCTCCTAATCAATGCAACTCCGGAAGACCAGTATACCTCATTTCCGCCGCGAGGCGTGGCGCCACTCCCGATCTTCTGGCAGACATCGCCGAGGCGGACTTTTGTCCATTTTGCCTGATGAGTCGTATTCAGCATCTTCAGCGCTGTCCTCGCGATTCAGGTTTAGGCCCACTTCGCGCGGGAGAACCGGATTTAACGCGAAAGCCGATTTCTTTGGATTTTTCTGCGGGTGGTTTCATAAGTTCCCGCAAGGCTGCAAGAATCTTTTGTATAGCATCGTCGTGAGTATCGAGGCGGCGTTCGAGTTCGTTGAGCTTCTGCGCCAGTTCTTTATGGGTAGCCAGAATCTCCCGCAGCTTTATGAAAGCTCGAACCACATAAACGCTTATTTCGATAGCGCGCGGAGTGTTGAGAACGGTCGCCGCCATGACAGCGCCGTGTTCCGTGAAGGCGTAGGGAAGTCCGCGACGACCGCCCCAGTAACTTGAAATGCCAGATTGGCATTTCAAGATTGCATACTCTTTTTCACTTAATTGAAACATAAAGTCTTTCGGAAATCTCTCATGATTTCGCTTGACGGCGCGGTTGAGGACGCCGGTCTCTGCTCCATAGAGGCGTGCTAAATCAGCGTCCATGATCACTTTTTGCCCGCGTATAACGAGGATTGAGCGCTCAATGCGTTCGGCTGGAACAAGCGATTTGTCGCTTACCATCAACAGATATCTCCCGAATTAGATTCTCCCGAGCGGCCCGTTGGTGGTGGAACTTGAAGTGCCAATTTGGCACTTCAAGTTTTGTAAGTCATTGCGCATGTGAGTCTTACAGAAAGTCCAAATCTCTGCGAAGAAAGCAACTGTGCGAATGAATTCGCACCCACAAATCCCCCTTTTCGCCCCTTTGCAAAGGGGGGAAAAGGAAACTGTTCGAGGATCTTTTGGAACGAACAATACGGTGTTTCAGGGCGCAGCATGCTGCGCCCCTACATGTCCGCAGGTATTTTTAAGGCGCCAATTTGGCGCCTTAAAGAATCGTGTTATCCCGCGCCTCTCGTCTGTGATTTTCTTTTCCAAGAATCTGTGTCCATCTGTGCGAATCTGTGGCCGCCTGTTTCTTTCTTCTTCTTCCCTCTGAGAACTCTGAGCCATCTGCTTCAAATTTCTTTTTGATTGCGGCTCTGCCAATCTGCGAAATCTGCGGATCGGCCTCTTCTCCATCTGCTCATCTCATAGGCCGAACCCCAGTGTCTTGAGGTTTGCGCGAATAGCTTTTTCCAACTTTGCCGATTCGGTGAATTGTTCTTCAAGTTTGGCGGTGAGGCGCTTCATCTTTTCATCGAATGGTTCGCCGTCGTCCTCGACTTCTTCGGCGCCGACGTAACGGCCGGGTGTGAGGACGTATCTTGCACCACGGAGGCGCAAAGAGGCACAAATGAAACGCGAAACAGCGGGAGTGTGTGCAGGAGTCACGGGGGAAGATTAGGAACGCCGCACAGAACGGGCATTTTGGGTTTATGGTTTACAGCCGAAACCATAAACAGTGAGCCATGAACCAAAACCGACGGGTTATTCATCCTGAAAAAGACTGCCGGCGCGCCAGTCGTCCAAGCCGTCTGCGATGTGTCCGTTACCTCCGCTGACGCTCGAATAGTTGCCGCTGGCAGTATTCCCACGGCCTCCACTGACGGTCGCATACGAGTTACTTACTATGTTGTGATAGCCTCCGCTGACGCTGGTATAAGCGCCGACGGCGGAATTCCCGTCGCCCCCGTTTATACTTGTGCAGAGGCCGCCACTCGCGTTGTTGTAACCTCCGCTGACGCTGGAATGTTCGCCATCTGCCGTATTCCATGCGCCACCGCTTACGCTCGAGTAGGCGCCGCCTGCCTCGCCTCCCCTGCCGCCGCTGATGCTACAATACACGCCACTGGCTGCGTTACCCCAGCCTCCACTCACGCTCGCAGAATCACCCCCAGCGACGTTCTCGTGGCCACCGCTTACGCTGGAATAGTCGCCGCTGGCGGTATTCTCGCGGCCACCGCTGACACAGGAATACCTGCCGCTGGCGGTGTTTCCCCAGCCTCCAGTAATGCTGCATCCGCTGTTGATAGTGTTTTGGTAACCAGCCACTATGCCACCCTCGCCTAAGAACCGGTGTAGGGAACCTATTACGAGATTGTGCGAGCCACTCCGCTCTCCCGGCTGAAGGTCGGAAGGCGCTGTGTCGTAACCAATGATCAAGTTCCCGAGACCTTGTCCGCCGCCATGGCGCACGTGGACATTGGCGCCGGTGAAAATCACATGAGGACCCACGAGACCTTCGAGCGTGTTTGTATCTACGGTTACGTAAGACGACAGCGCGACCAGATTGTCCACCTTAGCTAACTGCGCCTGCAAGTCAATGATATCGCTCGAATTGGCGGCGATACTTGCGGTATTCAATTCGATATCGCCTTGTGCCGTTTCCAAACCGCTTTGCATCGTCTGCATGGCGTCGTACAGGTCCGCGACATTGACGCTGTTAATTGCGATATTGGTCGTATTTATTGCCGTTTGCTGCTGAGTCTCGGCCAGTTCTGCCTGCAGGGTATTGATTTCGGCTTGCGCTGTGGCAAGCTCGCTTTGGAGTGAATCTATCTCGGTTTGCTGATTAGCATTCTCGGTCTGCAATGCAGAGATGCGCTGCTCCACCGACACAGCCCATTCCAGCCATGTGGCCGAGGCGTTTCCGTTCGTCGAAGCAACCAACGCCAGTGCTATTGAAATGAGACCAATCTTGCCTAATCTCATGGTCATCCTCCCCGTTGCCGACACTTCGCCTGTAACTTCATCGCTCATAATTATACCTTATAACGTAAATTGTGTCAAGATATATAAAGTGAGTATTAGTATATATACGGAGTCTTGCAAGCGCTTCCGAGAAACTGTTTCAGGTTTCAAGTTTCAGGTTTCTGGTTGAAATACCAAAAGAAGAAATTCGGGGCGAGATCTGTTCCGTAATTCTGTAGGTGCGAATTTATTCGCATGCGCGATGTGAAAGAAGCCCGAAAACATTATGCGAATAATTTCGCACCTACAGAATTACGCGGCCGTTTGCCAATTGCGGAACAGCCTCAAAACTCTTTCTTCGCTTCGCTCAGAATGACAGCATCTTAACTTTTTTATCGCGCAGCCACGCAGATGAAAATCTTTGAAGATAACAGTTATCAGTGCTATACTGGTTAGCATGGAACAACGTGACAGCAAACGACCTGCAAGAATCTGGCACAAAGTCACCGTATCGGTTGCCAGAAATGATGCCGAAGAACGAGGGGCGGACTCTGAGAAAACGGGTCTGTCGCCGATGGACGCATTCGTTGGAGCAGTGCAATCGTTGCACTGCTGCGGAATCGAAACGAAGGATGAGGAAGAGATTGGGGACGGACTCGGAGAAAAAAGCCAGTCCCGAACTTCTGAGCGAGAGCAGGTTGACGCTTATTTTGATGATGCGATTGATCCCGCCGATTTGCAGAAACACCTAGAGTTGATTGCAGAGTTGATCTCAGCCGCGGGCAGCTCAGCCGCAAGCGGCTCAGCCGCGGGCGGCCGCAAGCTGCAAGTCGGAATGGTCGAGGAAGTTCCGGAGGAGGACTGGGCGGAGGAATGGCGGCGCAACTGGAAGCCGATGCGTGTAACGAAAAATATCCTGATTTGCCCGTCATGGCTAAGAAGGCGAAAGGCGAAAGGCGAAAGGGAAAAGGGGACCGAGCCAGGGGCTGAGTTGCGAGCTACGAGTCGTGAGTCGGGGGTCGAGGGATTGCGGATTTCGGATTGCGGATTTCGGATTGCAGAAAAGGAAAAGAGAAGGAAGACCGGGGGCATAGGGGGATCAGATACTCCTGAGAGAACAAGCCAGACGGTTATCTATATTTATCCGAGGATGGCGTTCGGCACGGGCAGCCACGCCACCACGCAAATCTGCCTGAAACTGCTTGAGCGTTATATGATGCGGGGCGCGCGTGTGATCGACATCGGGGCAGGAAGCGCAATCCTTTCTATCGGCGCGGCAAAACTCGGCGCGAGGAGCGTGGTCGCGGTCGAGATGGACGAGGTCGCAGTCGAAAACGCATTGGAAAACTGCAAGTTCAATCGTGTGCTCTCCAAGGTCAAGATCGTGTGTGACCGGTTTGGGCCGTCACTTCGCGGGAGGTTCACTCTGGGCGTGTGCAACATGCTCGGCCACGAGATGCTTCCATTGCTGCCTGATATC
Source organism: uncultured bacterium (assembly GCA_964450145.1). Classification (GTDB taxonomy): domain Bacteria; phylum Abyssobacteria; class SURF-5; order SURF-5; family SURF-5; genus JACRIR01. The sequence continues at coordinate 20,741 of CAYVDS010000055.1, read as the reverse complement.
ACTCACCTGCTGGACGGAAAAGCGCTGATCGTCTCGGGGTTGACACGCGCTTCGGCAGTTGATGTGCGCTGGGAGATGGCGCGTCTCGGTTGGCGCATCCAGAAGACGCTCAGACGGGGCGAGTGGGTCGGGTTTTATGCGACGCATGTCCAAAGTCCAAAGTTCGAAGTCTAAAGTCTAGAGTCTAGAGTCCAAAGTTTACAGTTTACCGTCTACTGTCTACGGTTTGTGGCTTATGGCTTATGTTGGCAGATAGTTGCGCGAACACATTCGTCTTTCTCTTTCCACTTTCTGTTTTTGACTCGTAACTCGTGACTGGTAACTCGTAACTCGCCACAAATCATAGACATTCCGCATTTATCACCTCTAAGAAAGTAGGTTTGCCAGTTTGTCAGTTTGAGGGTTTGACGAGATTCTTCGCTTCGCTCAGAATGACGTTACGGATCATTCTCCACTTCCTTTCTCAACACAATTAACCCCGCGCCGAGGGATCTGTTTTGTTTTCTTACGCGGTGGCTCAGATGCTATACTTTAAGGAGGTTCATATATCGAGGTGAGTGTGAGTGGGAATGCGGATAGATTTCTCGATGCCGATGGAAGTCCGGCGCCCTGATATCGCGCTTGCGGCGTTGCAGGCGGATGCTCGCGTCCTTACGTCTTCATTCAGGATAAATTCGACGGGAGACATTGCGGGCGGCTTCGACGTCGGCGGAGTGTTCAGGGTTCGCATAGGCGGGGTGGTGGCGTTGGCAACGAATGCTGCGCGAACTGTTACGCTCGTGGAGACTGCTGAAGATGCGCTGGCGCAGATTGACACCCGACTGACCGAGATACGGCGACTGGTCGGTGACCGAACCGGTGTTTTCCTCGACATTCTCGCCTGAAGAGCCTGCCCTGACAAAAGAATCAAACCGCAAAGGGTCGCAGACCCGAGGCGCAAAGATCGCAAAGATTAAGAATCCATTACCCGGAACTTTCACCACCAAGACGCCAAGTCACAAAGAAGAAGATGCATGGACTACGGATGCATCCACTTTAAGCCCTTTCGCCTCTTCTTTAGTGGTCGAGGGAGCGGCGTTTGAGGTAGAGGAACCCTATGTTGACGAAGATGACGGCGAGGATAATGGCGAGGTTCCTCTTCCGCGCTTTGAGTTCGGCTTTGAATTCGCTGGTGTTTTGAACCAGCTTTGCGGCGTTGGCGATGACGAGGTCAGTCTTCTCCTTTATTCTCTCGATAGCAAGGGTATGCGTGATTGGCAAGACCTCGGTCAGATTCGTGCGCGCCTCTTCGGTGAGCGTTTTCAGATCGTCAAGATTCCGGCCGGAATGCTCGATATCGGCGAGTTCCTTTTCCATGAGCGAAACTTGTTTTGTTGCGTCTTCAAGAAGGCTCTTTATCTGCTGACCTGCCTGGTACTCTGAGGAGCTGGGATCATGGCAGGAACCGCAGCTCCGATGCTGGTCCGCCGAGAATATCTCGATGCCCGGATAGAGAATCTCGTGGTTCCCGTGGCAGTCGACGCACCGCGGGAGTCCCACCTCGGTAAGCGCCACGTAATGCGGGCTATCCTTGAAGTATTTGGCTGTTACGGAATGGCACCTGCCGCATATCTCCGGGACCTCGACCGCGCCGGGCAACAGCGGGCTGTGTGTGTGGCAACTCGCGCACGTTGGCGCCAAAGCGGGGTTCTTGTCGGGAATCTCCCCTCGGATGATTTGGGCGTGATAGCTTCGGCTATATTGCGCCGCCTGGTCCGTGGGCAAGCCGTAACCCTTCATGTATTCGGCATCCGAATGGCACTTTCCGCAAGTAGCCGCCATGTTCTTGAAGTAAACGGGCGAGCCCGGGTCTTTCTTGCTGAGAATTTTGTGGGCTCCATGACAACTCACGCAGGTGGCTACCTTGGTGTCGCCCTTCTCGAACAGAGCGCGTCCGTGTCCGCTTCGTTTGAACAGGTCGTATTCATCCACGCGCAGGTTGTATTTCCGCATTTTGTCCGGATCGGAATGACACGAACCGCAGAGGTTCGGGATTTGCTTCACGGAAGGCACGCCGACGTAGTCTTTCGTCGTCATCGCCTCCATGCCCTCGATCGCCGGGTTGCCGCCGTGACAAGTGTGGCAGCCCACGCCGGCGTCGCGGTGCACGCTTTGAAGCCATTCGTTGACCGGCGGAGTGAGCCTTTCGTCATCGGCTTCTTTGTGGCAGGTGACGCACGAACTCTCTTGCGCGCGCGCCGGAGTCGAAAACATGAGAAACAGACATGTCGCGAGCAGGATAAGTGAAAGGGGTTGCGGCCTCAGACAAGTTTTGTTCATGAGTATTTTCCCCAGATAGTGAGCGCAGCGAGAAGGATGAGCGCCAGAATTCCGATTGTGGTCATAACCGGTCTCTTGCGGGGGTGTCTCTCGCGATTCTTGTCCAAGAAAGGCAGCAAGATGAGTAAAACGAGGCCGCCCGCCTGAACAAGGATTCCGAGCACTTTGGGCGCCCACGCGCCCAGGAACGAAAAGTACTCGGCGACCTTGAGCGCCTGGTAAGCCGACAGGAAATACCATTCGGGCTTGATGTGCTCCGGCGTGACGAACGGGTCGGCCGGCGGCTCCATCGGCGCGGGGAAGAACATCACGAGGGTCACCATGATTGCGAGCATGATGAAAACCATCATCGTCTGGTCGAGCATATGATTCGGGAAGAAGGGCTCGCCTTCTTTCCCATGTTCCTTTTCCAGTTCATCCGACATGAAGATTCATCCTCTCATTAGACAGTTTGCGGTTTTCCGTCTACGGTTTACGGTCTTCAATTGACAGTTCATGGTTCACGGTTCTCAAATCCCCCTTTAGAGGCTGTCCCACAACTGGCGAATGGGGATGAAATCTTGTGGGTGCGAATTCATTCGCACGCTTTTTCAAGCCATCTTTGACACAATTGGCCGAATGAATTCGGCCCCACATAATTACGGGACAGTCTCTTTATCCCCCTTTGCAAGGGGGGATAAAGGCGGTTGTGCTTTCGCCTTTCGCCTGCGTTATAGTGGCCCTGAGATTCCTTGTTTTCTAATCATGAAGAAATGGCCCATCAGAAAGAAACTGATCACAAGCGGCAAAATGACCACGTGCACCGCGAAAAAGCGCGTAAGCGTCGTTTGGCTCACCTCTGGGCCGCCCCGAATCAACGTGGTCAGGAAACCGCCGATGACCGGAACTGCGCCGGGCGCCTCGGTCCCCACGGTTGTCGCCCAATAGGATATCTGGTTCCATGGCAACAGATAGCCCGTGAATCCGAACCCGAGCGTGAGCATCAGCAAGATCACGCCGGTGACCCAGTTGAAATCGCGCGGCGGCTTGTATGCGCCGTAGAAAAAGACACGCGTCATGTGCAAGAACACCATGATAATCATCAGGTTGGCGGCCCAATGATGCAGTCCGCGCACGAGCCATCCGAACGGCACGTTGTTCGTGACGTAGACCACGCTTTTGTATGCCTCGGCAATGGTCGGCCGGTAGTACATGAGGAGCATTATGCCGGTGACCGCCTGCACGGTAAAGAGAAAGAGCGACAGTCCGCCGAAGCAGAATAGCCAATTGACATGATGCGGGACGGGCTTCTTGAGATTCTTTTCGAGGGCTTCCTTGATATTGAGGCGCTCATCCAGCGGCCCGTAAACGAACCCCGTCAGCGAAAACAGCTCGAACAATTCTCTCAAGCCCGAACGCTGTTCGAAGGTCGGCTGTTGCTCTTGTACCGCTTTTTCTTTTTCTTTTTCGTTCATCGGTTATGCTTCTCCTATGATAACCTCATCCGGCGTGAGCTTCGTGGGATAGCTGGCCAGAGGTTTTGGAGCTGGCCCGCCGGTGACGTTACCGTTGACATCGAACGTCGCGGCATGGCAAGGGCAGAGCAGCAAGCTCTTTGCGCCGTCCCATTTAACAATGCAGCCGAGATGCGTGCAGACCGCTGAAAGCGCGCGCACTTGTTTCTCGCTCACGCGAACGACGACGGTGGGCTCACCTTTGTAACGGACGATTTTCGAGCCGCCGATGGGAAGCTCAGCGAGCAGTATCCTGACCGCGTCGCTCCCGCCTTCGGCGCCGGCCGAGGCCGGAGGAAAGAGATATTTTGCGAAAGCGTAGGCCGCCGCTCCTCCGAATGTTCCGATTGACAGGCCGACAAAATAATTGAGAAAGGAACGCCGACGCATCGGCTCGCCCATTCCTGATGCCTCCGTTGTCAAAGTTGCCTCCTCGAAAGAAACTGGTTCATGGTTCCTGGTCAAAACCAAAAAACGTGAACACGTCATGTCATTCCCGCGAAGGCGGGAATCCATCACTTCGTTCCCGAGAAACTCGCTTAATTGTGGGACACGATGCCGCATCGTGTCCCACAATTAAGAGCCGTTATGGGCTCTTGGTATCCGAGCCCATTCCGATGTGTATTTCTTCTTCCTTCAAGACAAGGGGTTTGTAACTATACTGAAGCGTGGCCCTTATGAGATACTTCTGGCGGGCAGACGCGGCGAAATCGAATGAAACCTGTACGGCGCCGCCCGGCGCAATCCTGTTGTCCTTCGAGACAACCGCTCCGTTCAGGATAATGTCGGCGTCGCTGGTGAGCACGTTGTGGTCTTTGTCGAGAACCACCCGTTCGAAGGTGTGTTTCTCGGATTCAACCACGATACCTTTCGAGTCGACGAGTTGCACGTCGAGCACCAATGCTCGTGAGGGCATGCCGGTGGGAATCATGTGCCCGGACGCGACGTTGCTCACCTCGACTATCGCGTGCAATCCGCCGGGGACCTGCGCAACCGACGCGACTCTCACTTTTGCCGCCGAAGCCACCTGCACGATCGAGTGCCCGCCCGAGAGGTTATGAGAGTTAATCATCTGACGGCTTTCATCTCGCTTCCCGACCACAATGCTGCCCTCGACCAGAGGCATGTGGCAAGACTGACAATTGACCCCTTTTGCGGCATAGGGACCGTTAAGCCATTCGCGATACGTATCAAAAATGGCGACTCCCTGCGCGTTGCTCCACTGGTGACATGTGGCGCATATCTTGGAATCAGTGAACAATGATGACTGTACAGAGGGATGTGATTTAGCCGACTTGCCGGGCTTCAGAGGGCCGAGTTTTTCCGCGCCTGCCGTAAGCGTCACTTTGGCCTGTTTGCCCTCGAGATTGAGAGCCGAAATGCGGTGGCAGAAATCGCATGTGACGGCTTCAGACGACACGGGAAGCTTCAACATTATGTCGTTCGTGACGGCGGTGGTGGGCGCATGGCAGTCCAGGCATATTTGCCTCACACTATCGCCATTGTCCCGAATCGCCAGCATGAAGGCAGCCTGAAATATGTTGTCGCTGAGGGCGCCCGCGTGCATCGAGTCCTTCCAATACGTGTGAATATCAAGGTGACATTTCGCGCAATTCACACTCGGGCTGAACTCAGGCTTCGCGCCTGAACTGGTAACGGCGTCTATCTGCGCATGCGCTAGGGACGAAAATGAGACAGCCACCAAGAGAACTGCCGTGAAAATGGGAATCTTTCTCATCGTCTGGAGCCCTCGGATCTCCCCAAAAGACCGGTTCATGGTTCATGGTTCCTGGTTGAAAGCAACAAAAGAAGCAGAGATTCTTCGCTTCGCTCAGAATGGACATACTGTTTCTTCCACAACGAACCACGCATGGCGTGATCGGGCGCTACTAAGAAACCGGTTCGTGGTTCCTAGTTCCTGGTTCATGGTTAAATTCCAAGAAAGCTGAATCTCTGAGCTCACTAAAAGAGACCGACATAGAATAAACTTTCATTACTATAATATATTGGTTGGTTGCAGGCAAGAGTCAAAGGGGACGACTCCCAGAAAGGGGAAGGACGACCGGAGCCGCGCGAAGCGCGCGGGGTTCCGAGTCCTGAGTTTCGGGTCTCGAGTTGAAAAGGGAAGAGAAGACAACAAACAGAGAGATCACTCCGCCGCGATCGCAATGATTATTCTCTCTCTTTCACAAGTAATCCCTCCGGGGACGCGTGGAACGAACCGAGCGAAAGCAATTATAACTTACACCATCGGAATAGTCAAGAAACAACAAAGTACAAGAAAGACGCAATACGCCTGTACTACTCAACTCCAAGATCGTAAATTTCTGTCGCGAATCTTACAGCGCAGTCATTCCGAGCAAAGCGAAGCAATCTCAGTGAAATGAAAACGACGTGTTGCCCAAATGGTGATAGCCAGTTGTCATTCTGAGCGAAGCGAAGAATCTCTGTTTACACGCACAAATTCGGAGGAAAAGGAGAGGTTCTTCGTCGCTTTGCTCCTCAGAATGACAGTTGCTACAAATTCTCAGACGGAATATTATTTGGGCAACAGGCCGTAAAGATTGCTTCGTCACCACGCTCCTCGCAATGATAACCTTTTTGTTTGGTTGCGGCCGTGCCGCGTTGTGCAATCTGATGTTTTTGTCAATAGCGCGTGATGACTCTGCGCCCACGGATTTCCACGCGGCCCTCCGCAATGAGGCGAATGGTTTCAGGGTAGATTTTGTGCTCTTCTACTTGAATCCGCTGATGGAGCGTCTCGGGCGTGTCGTCGTCCTTGACGGGAACCGCTGCTTGCAGGATTATGGGACCGGTGTCCATCCCGAGTTCGACAAAGTGAACGGTGCATCCCGTGTATTTGGCGCCGTACTCGATCGCTTGCTTCCACGCTTCGAGGCCGCGGAAAGCGGGCAAGATTGATGGGTGAATATTGATGATGCGATTGGAGAAGGCGTTGATAAAGTCTTCTTTCAGCATGCGCATGAAGCCTGCGAGGGTTACAAGGCCGACGCCGCGATCTTTCAGACATTTGATATATTTCGCTTCCGCCTCTTTGTCCAGCTTTGTCTTGTACTTGCCGGGCGGGATATAGATAGCCTCGATACCATGCTTGCGCGCGCGCTCTAGTATATATGCATTCTCGACGTCACTGATCACGCACGCGATTCGGGCCGGGATTTTACCGGAGGCCACGTTGTCGATGATGGATTGCAGGTTGGTCCCCTTGCCGGAGCCGAGAACCCCTACTCTTAGAATTTCCTGTTGCATCGTTCACCCCCTAAAAAACCAGTTCATGGTTCCTAGTTCCTGGTTCCTGGTTGAACCCAAAAACCTGAATATGTTACGTCATCCCCGCGAAAGCGGGAATCCATTTTAGCAACCGGCCGACAACCAATCTGGATTCCCGCCTTCGCGGGAATGATGCGGGAATGATAAGACCATGGTGATTCTAACATAAAGAGGGTCGCCAGTCACGAGTCGCGGCGTGTTGCCCAAATAGTCAACACCAATATGTCATTCTGAGCGAAGCGAAGAATCTCTGTTTTCTGTCCCAAAAATGGTTGGGAATGAGAGATTCTTCGTCGCTTTGCTCCTCAGAATGACAGGTCTGACGAACGTGCGAACCGGGTACCGTTTGGGCAACACGCCGTCGCGAGTCACGAGTCGAGAAACTGGGTTATTTTTGCCGGGTTGTGTTAAGGTTTTCCACAAGTGCTATTTGAAGTTCCATTTAGCGGGCATGTTCATAACAGATTTATTAGCAATAAGTTATGAAATAGGTCACGCCTTGCCAGCCCAGATGGCATCGAGTTTGCTCATCTTTTCGATAAGCGAGATTTGGCAATAGGTATCTGACTGCCACTGGCACGGTTAATCGCGCAAAGAAAGGTGAAAATCGGGAATGAGGCACAAGTCTTTTCCGTTTTTTCAGATTTCCCCTTTCGTCTTGTTCCTTTCGTCTTTGCCCTTTCGCGGGGGGAACCTTTGAGATGGAAGTGAGATTCAGACCTCTGCAAGCCTCGACACTTGCTGGCCGTGTGAATCCCGGACAGGCGGGCGCTGAAGGGGGCCAGAGTTTTCTGGAAGTGGTCGAGAGCGTTGCCGGGGCGGAGAACTCTCTGAGGGAGAAGACAGGGGGTGGCCCCCATAATCGAAACTCGAATCGGGAAAATAGGGACAGCCCCTGTGCCACGGGTCTGTCCCCACTTCCCGGCGCGAATGCAGCGGAGACCAGTATGCCGGACGAGAGCGACACGGAAAAGTCGGCAACGACAACGCCTCTGAACAACGTCGTCACGGACAAGAAGTCGCTTGGCTTACAGCTTGACATGACAGCTTGACCTGGAAAAATCGGGGACACGATGCGGCATCGTGTCCCCGATTTTTCCAGCAGTTGACTCAGGACTCGGAATTCGAAACTCGGAACCTGATTTTCTATTGCGTTATCTCGACATAGGTGGCTTCGTTCTTATACGTCGCCTTGATGGAGAACTCCTTCGAAAATTCGCCGGAAGCCACTTTTAGCTTACTTTCTCCGGCTTGCCGCACAGTTATCTTGATCTCCTGTCCTTTACCCTTACCTTGCGATACCGCCACCATCTTTTTGTCTGAAGGTGTCCATTTGAGGCCCACATTCATCGGGATTTGCTGGGCATCGACGGGGTAGGCTTTCACGTCAACAGTGGCCTCCTTACCTGTCTGGACGATGGTATAGGTGGGCGGTGAAACCCAGCGGTCTCCCATGTACAAGCCCTGTGTGATTCGGGGGTCCAGTCTGAAAGAGAGCTTGACGTCAGCGGGGGAAGGCGTGGGCGCTGTTTCTTGAGCGGCTTGCGTGACGCAACTGGACGGACCTACCAGCAGGATTGCGAGCACAAGCGAACGAATTAAATTGGTGATACTCTTCACTGTTGTTTCCTTTCTCTTAATAAGGGTTTATGGTTTACAGTCTACGGTTTACGGTTGAATACCAAAGAAGCCGGGCGCTTTCCGGCGCTATTTTCAAAAACGTGCGAATGAATTCGCACCTACGAGGGATGCGGGCAACGTGTCATCCTTACGCTACCGCGCATGCAAAAAATCCGCGAATAAATTCGCATCTTCAAGAGCGCACGGAAGAAACCGCCCGCCGGGTGTCCCCGGCGGGTGGTTTCTCTCACTAACTCCTCCAATTTCCTTGATTGCTTAGTTTCCTTTTATGACTATCCATGTTGGGCTGGTGATCACCGTGCCGGGCGTGGCGGACTCCCATCCGCGTACGCGCCAGGCGACCGTTTCGCCCATTGGAACACGCGCCCAAATATTGCCGGGAACTCTCCATTCGTCTACGGAGAGCTGAGGCGTCGACCGGGAAATCCCTGAGCCCATGAGGAAGAAGTCGATGACGTACACGTTGTCCACGCCCCCATCGGCAGACCAACTGAACGTCGGGCGAATAACAGCCGAGGAGCCATTCGGCGGCGAGAGGAGAGTTATCTCTGTTAATAGCGCAGGCCCGACTACCTCGTAAGGACGCATCATCTCGTCGTCCTCATGCTCAAGGATATGGCAATGCCATACAAAGAGGCCCGGGATATCAAAGATGGCCTTGACTCGAGTGATCTCATCAGGATAGGCGACCACTGTGTCTTTGGTGCCCGTCTCCCACGCTTCCGGACCGAGAGTTGCGCCCGTTGCCATGTTTTCTCGTTCGATCACCTCGAATTGCACCAGGTGCAAGTGAATGGGATGGTTGTCATCGGTGAAGTTGTGGATTTCCCACACTTCGGTGCTGTTGAGTCGAGGCGCCTCCGTGATGGCATCGGCCCACAGCTTTTCAATTCCCAAGCCTGTATCGGGATCAACGATTCCGAGCATGGCATCCCCGTTGAGAGAAACTTGCCTGATGTAGTTCACGGGGCCAAGGGGTTCTCTCGGCGGCAGCACAATCTCGTCGGGGGGAACAGTAGTGTCCTCGGAAGCTAGAGGGACGACGACGAATTTCATGACTTCGTTGGTCGTGCCGGACATTGAATGCTCCCCTTCGTTGGTTAGATAAATTTCAGTGCCGACAGAAACGCCTGTGAAATCGACGATGACATCCGCTCTCTCGGCTATATGTATCGGAAGTTCCTGGACCGCTGCGGGCGCGGGGAGGAAACCTCCGTCGGCGCCAATCACCCAGAAGGGACGAAACGGCACGCCGTCAGGATTGTCGCGCGCCATTGCGAGTTCCAGGTCTCTGGAGTTGCAAGCATTGAGGAGGCGGAGCCGGTAGCGCCGCGGCTCGACTTCCAGGAATGGCCATGTGTTGCCGTTCACCACGATGGTGTCGCCAAAGAAATGCTCATGAACTTCCTGCCCGACCGGCCTGTAAAAGAGAGAGCCGTCTTCATAGAAAGTGCGGTCCTGGATCACGATGGGGATTTCGTGCGCGCCGTCCGGCAGTGGTCCGGCAGGCAGGTCTGAAGGACCTCCCCGGAGGAGGTAGAAGCCGGCGAGTCCGGCGTAGAGTTCGACGCGCGTCATGCCGAGTGAGTGGGGATGATACCAGAGCGTAGTTGCGCGCTGGTCATTCCGATACTGGAAATACGCTGCGCCCGGTTCAAAAGGCGCACCTTCAATCTGTCCGAAGTTGGAACCTTGAGTCGCGTAACCGGCGGGTATGTCATTCGCCGCAGGCAGATACCATGCTTCGGGGAAGCCGTCGCTTTCAGGCGTTACGTGTGACCCGTGCAGATGGATAACAAGCGGGACGGGCCCCAAGTAAGGATCGGGGCTTTGCCCTACACAATCGGTTCTGGGGATGCCGTCTTCGCAGTCCATGGGTGGGTTCGCCCAATGTATAGTTTGGTCTATGGGCAGAAAGTGAGGAATGAAGTTGCCGGTCGCCGGGTCCATAAGGTCGTTGACCCATTTGATCCTGACGCGCCTGTCCACTGTGGCCTCGATGGTGGGCCCGGGAGCGTGAAAGCTGGCCGGCTCATTAACAGCTCCGAAGCCAAACACTGTCGTCGCAGGAAAGCCTGCCGGAAGAATCTGTTGCTCAAATTGCTGAGCCGCGACTTCATAGTAATCGATATCTCCCGCCGGGTCCGAAATGATGTCCGTCAGGGGCATGGTCGAGGGTACAGTCAGAGGCGTCGCATACTTTGGGATTGTTGTCGGGTCCAGAGGGGTCTGAGCGAATGCCGGCGCTGCGAACAGCGTCAGAAGCACTAGAGACGAAACCGATACGGGAACAATGGATTTCAAGAAACGCTGTTTCACGGTCGTCAGTCTCCTTTCTCCCGTGAAAGCCAAATGCATCGTCATCTCTCAAGCTCATCCCCTCCATGGATAGGGAGGGGATGAGCAAAGAGAGAACATTCACAACTATGCTATGGTTTTACGGCAGATACACAACCTCCAGCACAGGCCGATTCGCCGGCGTTGCGTTGTCGCCTGAGAAGAGTCCCATGGCATCATCAGCATTGTCATCGTTATCGTCCAGCGAGAAATAGAGCCGCATCTGAGTAACGCCCGTTTTGTTGATGGCAGCGAGACCAGCGGCGCTCAATGAGCCGATGGAAAGGGCGCCATTTGCGGCCGGGTTGCTCATTGCTGCCACTTGCGTTGCGGTGGCGGCGGCCTGAAAATCGCTGTTCTGGAGAGCTGTGTTGCCTCCGAAAGCGCCCGTCACGATGTCAACGTTGCACGCGCCGTGCGTGGTGAACGGATTCGTGCCAGCGACGCCTGCGCGCACGAGGGAAACCGTCGCTGAAACAATCGTGGCGCCATCGGGAATCGCAGAAGTGTCAAACGAAATGATGGACTTGTATTGGCGCTCACCTTGGAGGACAGTGCCCATATCGTCTCCAAGACGGAGGGCGGCGATCCCTGCAGCGACCGAGTTTGACGACCCACCGACGTTCGAGGCTTCCGTGGATTCTCTGATCCATCCGTCTTGCGCAGCGATCGAAGTGAAAGTCACAGTGGTCGGCGCAGGATTAACCGTAATCGTAACGGTCGCCTCGTTGCTGTCCGCCAGCCCGTCATTGGCCATGTACGTGAAGCTATCGATGACGGGAGCGGCGACATTAACCCCATAAGTATAGGCGAACGAGCCATCGGCATTTAGCACCAGATTCCCATTCGGTTGCGTCGGGCCACCCACCAGTGAAGCTGTGAGCGCGTCGCCGTTTCCATCCGTATCGTTGCCGAGCACTCCGGGCGCGGCGATATTCAACTCGACTGTAGCCGTAGCTACGAATGCATCATCTACCGCCACCGGAACGATGTTTGGAGGCGGAGCCACAGAATCAAAGTGGTCCAGACCCGGGTCTCCATTAATGCTCGAGACATTCAGGAAGTTCGGCAGGCGGGTTGGGTTGCCTCCGGCGCCGACCGCCGGGACAGCTCTGAATCGAGCGTCAGCCAAAAGGGCCGTGCGGCCGCTGGCGCCATCCGGCGCTGTGCCGTCCAGAGGAACGATGACCTCAGGATGGTCGAACGGCGCCCGCTCGAATGCTACGCGCTCATCCGTAAGTTCCAGCAGGAAGTCAATCACGGCGATTTCAATCGCCTCTTTTTCCTCTTCGGTGAATTCCGGTTCACCGGTGATGGGGTCCAAGCCTCCCAAGGCCTCATCTTCGATTTCCAAGTTGGCGATGAGAAAGTCCCTGTGCGCAGAATTGGTAATCGGGAAATCACCGCCGCGCATGTAGAAGCCAAGCTCCTGACGCAGCGTCAGCTTTTGGCCGACATGGAAATAGGGGCCTGTTAGCTCCACGTTGCGCAACGGCGGCGCTTTGAAGGCGCCCTGCGCGTTCACCCGGTTGACGTTGGGCCACGTGGCCATTTCCGGCTGTCTCGCGTTGTTGAAGGCCTCGCCAAGGATGGCCGCAGGGTTGAACGGACCGAACGTATCGACGAATAACTCCAACATCGGCTCGAACATGAGCGTGTTGAGCCCGATGAACACTTCATCGATGTTGGACTCGTCGCCCACCGGGATGTTGCTGGCCCACGGCGACAGATGAGGCGGCAGCATCGGATCAGCCGGCTCTTCCCCAAAACCGGGATTGACCTGCTGGTCCTGGGCAGTCGGCTCGAACAAGCCACCGCCGGTCGGATCGATGGCCGGATCGAAGTTGGGCAGCGGAATCCCGGGGGTTGCGGGTTGAGCGAACCCGTCCGCCGAGTTATTTCCGCCCGGATGATAGTCGACGCCGCCAAGATTCTTCAACGCCAACACTGATAGCGAAAGCGGCCAGCCCCAGGGGTCCAGTCCGCCACGACTGACATCTTCGAAAATGGGGCGGACACCGATGTTGTAGACGCCGTTGTCGAACATGGCCTGGCCTTTGGGGAACCCGCCCGCGTCCAATTCGAAGTCCGCAATATTGCGTTCGATCCCGTCCTGGGCGTTCTCCTGAAGTTCGCCCTCAAGCAAAAAGCCGGAAATGATGCGGCCCCGGCCCAATGCTTCGGGAAAGAGCTCGATCCCCGGTTGGCCCGTGACGAACTCTTGAATCCGGTCGCCGAAGCTCACCTGGTGACTGATCTCGAAGGTATGGTCGGTCAGGGTCCCACCGTTATGGCACTCGCCGCACCGCAGGGACCTGAAGTTGGGATTCTTGAGCGACAAATTGGACCCCAGGAAGAAATCCATTCCCATTAAGGGGTCCGGATCGGTCGGCTGACGCGTTCCGCCAGACGGGATCAATTCGCCGCCTTGACCTCCCTCGATCGTGACGCCAATCCTGGCGATAACGTCGGGATCGCGCTTGAAGTTTCCGACCTCGGTAAAGCAGGGTTGGACTCCGCCTGTCTGGTCGCAGCGGAGATGATCGAAAGCGATTCCCGGTTCGCCGGACTCGCCGAACGTCGTGTGTGAATCGGGATTCGCAACAAAGAACCGGTCCATCGGCGTATCATCCGGAATCAGTATATTTCCCCAAATCTGAATCGACAGCCCGAAGAAGAGGGGCATGTTCGCTTCCATCTGGGTGAACTGGTTCGTGTCGGTCGGACTAGCCGGACCGGCAGCAATGCTGAGAACGTAACCATCGAAGGGGTCACAACCCGCAGGAGTCACCACGCCATTGAGAGCCGGAGTATTCGGGTCGCAAGGCATGGGGGCGCCGTTGAGATGCCCGGTCGTGTTTGACCACAGTTGAGAGTAGAACGCCATCTGGATCAGTTCAGGGTAAGTGATGTTAAGTCCCGGTCTGCCGGGCTGGTCCACCGGTCCGCCGACTGTCGAGCGCTGGCCGGAATAGGGGCCCAACACGCTGTCGTTGGGGTCCACCAACTGATGTGCCAGAGGCGTTACGCCCGGCTGGAGCAGCTTCTTGCCGAGCTTGGCCCAATTGCGTCCGTTGAAAGACATCTCGAAGTTGCTCAAGGCCGGTCCTGTCGACAGAGAAGCCAAACTGGAGAACCGGATGATTTGTCTCGTGGCCGTGAGTCCGAGGCCATCGTCCACGAACACATGGCTCTGGGGGTCGGAGGGGCCAAATACGCTGCCGCCGTTGAAATCGTGGCGGGCTCTGCCGTCCCAGAAGTTGTCGAAGTTCATCGCTGCTGCGAAGAACGTGGGCGTGTTGCGCGGCTCAACCCTTCTCAGGCCCTGGAACACGGGAACCGGGTCGGGCACGGCATTGCCGAGGTCCGGCAGCAACGCCGCCACGCCATTGACAGCCGGACCAAACGCGCCGGGGCCGGGGGTCGGAATGTCGACGAACTCGTGAAATACCACGCCCATCGAGGACATGACGTCATTCGTGTCGCTCATCACATTGCCGGGAGCGTCAGCGCCGCCGGCCAGGGTTTCGTCCGCCAGCTTGAGGAATGGAAAGTGGCTCGCGTTCACTTCTTGATTGGCCCCCGTGACGTCCGGGGTTCCAGCGACAAATATGGTGGTAAGGTCCCCGCCCAGGTGGTTGGGGTTGAGCTGGTTCTTAGTCCGGTTGTCAGCGCCAGCATGGAAGTGGCATGAACCGCACGCCTGAATGCTGTCGCTCCCCACCTGCATGTCCCAGAACAGGGCCTTGCCCAATGCGGCCGCCACGTCGCGGGCCACCTGCGTTTCGTCAAACGTAGCGCCTGCAATGTAATCGTTTTCATTCGACGGCGCCAATGCAGTCGGATCGGCGGCAAGGTTAGCGGCGGAGTTAACCGTATATCCGGGTGCAGCCGGTGTTCCCCACGGGGGTATTCGAAGCGAAGGCTTCCGCAGTCCTCCCGCGCCGGTCGCCGGATCGCGCGTAAGGATATATCCCCTCGCAGGATCGAAGAGCAGGTCAACACCCGGGATAAGGGGAGTTGCCGGGTCCGGGACCCAGGGAACAGCAGGCGTCGAGTATGCTTCCATGTCGAGCATGCCAAAACCGGCATAGCCCGGTTCGCCCGGATCGCCCCCGGTGACGATCGCGCCCTCCACGCCATTAATAGTCTCCGTGCTGATGATGGTGGCCGAAGTGTCCGGCGCCATCGGGCTGTTGAAGTCAGGCGCCGCTTCGTCGTCCTCGACACGGTCCACGCCCGGAGAAACGACTATCGGCCGATAGGTCCATTCATACTCGGGCGGTATGCCATTATCAGGATCGCCGGGGTCGATCAGGACGAGTACATCCGGGACCGTCCAATCCGCCCCGGGGAACTCGATGTTCAGCAGGCGCAGCTCTTCGCCGGTGCTATGGTTGTAATTGAGCGGATGGACCAAGTGACCGGCAAAGGGCGCCTCATTGCAGCCCTCTGTGCCGGGCGCGCATGGTTCGCCCGCCCCGTTTCGATAGATGAAGGACCGACGGCGCGGCAAGGTCGAGCGGTACGACGGCCACCCCTGCGCGTTGCCTCCTACGTTCGGCTCCAGCTCGAAGGCGTACGGGTAGTCGAGCATCAGCTCGATCTCGTTCCAAATGGGAACTTCTGTCAACGTGCCTATCGGGCTCTCCACCTCGAAGGCAAAAAATGCCTGAGCGAATGGAATTAACCCGGAGTTGTCGGTGATGTCCCCCTGCGCGGCCACGGCGGGCAAATCACCGCGCAGCAGCATGACGGAGGCGAAAAAGGATGCTGTCGCTATCCCCGCCATTAGCAGTGGAAACCTTTTTGGTTGCATGTGTGTATTCTCCTACTCTTTACACTTGGGAATTAGTATTGCCGACCGTTCACTTTCGAGACTGTCCCCTGATTTGGAATTTGAACGGGACCGCTGTAGGTGCGAATTTATCGTGCGAATAAATTCGCACCTACAGATTTCGGGACAGTCTCTCTTATCCTTGGGAAATCAGCCCCACCTCCTTCCGCTATGCCACATAGACCCTCTTTCTTTTGTATTTGTTTGTTGACCTTTTGGACTAAATCAATCTAAATTAACCTTTTCATCTCGGGGTCATTGAAGCTATGCGGAAAAGCACGGGTTTTGTGCCCAGTAGAGTTACGCATGGAGAAAATAGGTAGAATTACGGATAGCGACCAGTAGTTTTAATGATGTATCATTACTCATAGGAAAGTCGGTTTAAGGTTCAAGATTCAAAGTCCAAGGTGCAGGGTTTAGGATTAGTGGATTCTTCGCTTCGCTCAGAATGACAGTTCGCGCAGAATGACGCTTGGCAATTTTCGTTTAGGCAACACGCCCCGACAAGTGAGCTCTATGGGCACTGGCAGATTTAATAGAATAAGAATCAGAGTGATGTTGATTTCGACCGTCATGGGGATCATGGTTTGGCTGGTGGACGGAATCTATGATTATCGCGTCTACGGAGGGTCAGACCGGTGGATGATACTGTTCGACCCGCCCTTTCACGAACTTTTCACGAGGCCCTTCATGTTTCTGTTCTTCATTTTATTCGGCGTCGTGGTCGCGGAAATGATGGTGAAGCAAGCTCGCGCCGATCAGGCGCTGGAGGAAGCAAACGAAGAACTCGAGAGTCGAGTCTCCGAGCGCACTACTGAGCTGACGGAAGCGAACACTCGCCTGCGGTCTCTCTCGTCCAGACTCCTGACAGCTCAGGAGAAAGAGAGGAGGCGCATCTCAAGGGAATTACATGACGAATTAGGTCAATCTCTGACCGCTCTGAAGTTCCGCCTTAGATTCATCGAGAAGAATCTTTCCGTGGCCCAGGGGAAACTGGTTGATGAATGTGAAGAGGCGGTAAAGCGCATCGATGAGCTCACGGAGAGCATCCATCGGCTATCCTGGGACTTAAGCCCATGTATCATCCAGAACATGGGCGTATCGAAGGCCATCAAATGGTTGGTCGATGACTTCGCGACGACTTACAACTTTGACGCCCGGTTAGAGAGCGCGGATATTGATACCCTCTTTTCGGAACCCGCGCAAATCAATATATACAGAATTCTGCAAGAGGCGCTTACAAATGTCGCCAAGCATGCCGAGGCGATAAATATTGCCGTTTCCATCGTGCAGCAAAACGGGTCGGTCTCATTCTCCATCGAAGACAACGGCAAAGGATTCAACACGGACCGTTTCACCCACGGGTCTTCCGTAGGAAAGAATTTGGGGCTAGCCACTATTTCCGAGCGCATAAATATGCTGGGAGGGAGACTTGCTGTTTCGAGCCGGGAAGGGAAAGGCACGCGGCTCAGCTTCTCCGTGCCCGTTTGAAAACAGGCGAACATAATGTCCCCTTACCGTATTGTATTGGCGGATGACCACGCCATTCTCCGGCAGGCCGTGAGAAGAATTCTTGAAGAGGATTCCAACTTCGAGATTGTGGGAGACGCCGAAGATGGGCTCCAGCTTCTCGGTCTCCTGAAAATATTGCCCGCGGATATGGTGATCCTCGATATCTCTATGCCGAAACTCGGAGGGATCGAAAGCATCGCCAAGATCAAAGCAATTCAACCGAACATGAAGATACTAATTCTGACGATGCATGGCCGCAGGGAATATCTCCATGAGGCCATTGCCGCCGGCGCCGCCGGCTTTTCGCTCAAACAGGACGCGGATAAGGACCTTTGCACTGCCATAATGACGGTTCGAAAAGGGGAAATCTATGTCTCCCCGTCTCTTTCGAAAGAAGCGCATAAGGATTGGGCCGAGTTCCTTCGAGGAAAGAAACCGGCGGCCGAGGGTGACGTTTCGCCTCTGACGCAAAGGGAAAAGGAGATATTGAAGTTTATCGCTGACGGGAAATCGAATAGAGAGGTGGCCGATATTCTCTTTATCAGTGTTCGCACGGTCGAGTGGCATCGCGCACAGATCATGAGAAAACTAGGTCTGAGAAATACGGTTGAACTTGTCAAGTACGCGATGAGTATAAGATATGGTTGAGGTTTAGGGTTCAGGGTTTGGGGGTTTACGGTTTACAGTCTTCGGTTCACGGTTTTCAGCGCAACCGTGGGTCGAAAACAACGAACCGGAAACCACGGGATTTCATCCCCATTCGCCAATTATGGGACAGTCTCGATTTTGGCTTTCAACCGTAAACTGTAAACCGCAAACCGTAGACCGCCCGTAGCCGACTTATTCTCCGATGAAGGAGAATATGGCGTTGACGGTGTCGTCGAGGCGTTCGGTCATGAAGCCGTGGGCGGCGTTGTCGAAGAGGATGAGCTTTGAATCGGGGATTCGCTTTGCGAGTATTTTTGAGTTTTCGGCGGGTACGAGAATATCCTCGATGCCGGTCATGACGAGCGTGGGACAAGAGATACGGGGCAGGCGGTCGTACGCGTCGAAGGTCATGGCGGCCCGCAGATGGCGTTCGAACGCATAGGGCGGCGTCGGGTACTCGATTTCCCTCTTGAGCTTTCTCTCAAGCCAATCCCAATGCGTTTCGATGAACTGTTTTGTGAAAGCGGCAGGCCGCATCGCGCGCGCGCCTTCCTCGGGCGACAGGTCTTTGACACTCGTGAGAATCGCAAATGCTTCCGCTGTGGGAGGGAAGACGTTGTCGCCGCCCGGCAGCGTGCAACACAGAATTAGCTTCCGGCACTTACAGGGATATTTCAAAGCGAACTCCTGAGCGGTCATCCCGCCCATAGACGCGCCGAGAATATGCGCCGACTTGATTCCGAGCGCGTCGAGCAAAGCGGCCGAATCATCGGCAAAAAGTTCGATTGTGTATTCCATATCGGGTTTATCAGAGCGTACTGTGCCGCGATTGTCGAAGATAATCACCTGGGATTTTTTGCTGAGCGCCTCAATAAGCTCCACGTCCCACAGGGCGACATTCCCGCCGAGTCCCATAAACAACGCCAGCGGCTCACCTTTTCCGTGAATCTCATAGTAGATGTTCACGCCGTTAATGAATTTGATAGGCATCAGCTTATCTCCTAAGAAACGAAGTCCCGAGTCTCGAGTTAGCCACTACAAAGGTCCCTGTTCGGTCCTAAGAAACGCGGACTGTGCCATAATTCGGGGACACGATGGGGCATCATGTCCCCGAATTATGGCGCGTTTCTACCACGCTCAACCACGCGACAGCGTGGTCGGGCGCTCCTAAGAAACTACCTTTTCGAAACTCGCACAGTAATCGTTATCCAACCGCCAAAGGTCTCAGAAATCCCCCCATCCCCCCTTTGCAAAGGGGGGTTAGGGGGGATTTTTCCGCTATGCTGTATGTTCCCGTTCCATCACTTATCGCATTTTATCACAGCGCTGATATATCTTCAAAACTACCGTGCGCGATTCGCGTCACTCTCAATAAACCAGTTATTGTTTCCCTTAATTCGGGGACACGATGCGGTCCCGCCTGGGCGGGATTCCCGAATTAAGGGGCGTTTCTTTCACCGTCAGCCTCCCGCAGGCCGGTTGGCTGCTATCTTTCTTCTTTACCCCTTTTCGCCTTTTCCCCCTTTTCCCCTTTCCCGCCTTCACGTGTGTGATGTTAGTCACAGACTTTTCGAGTTCAGAGGAGGAAAGTATAATAGAAGGGGAAGGAGTGAAACTGCTGTAATTGGCGAATAAGGATGGGATCCCCTAGGTGCAAGCTTATTCGCACGCGCGACGCGGAAAGAGCCCGGAATATTGTGCGAAAAAATTCGCGCCTACAGAATTACGGGACAGTCTCGGAGTTCCTTAATGGAAAAGATGAAAATGCCGGAGACGAAAGGCGTGACGGAAGTCGTGACGTGCCGGGCAGGCGCGGGCGGCTGTCCGATGGCCATCATAGAAGTGAAGACCATTGCCGAGAGGCTGGCCGGATTGTTAGCGCATCCCGAATACAAACGCGAACTCGAACGAAAGTTGGCGAAGCCATTCAACTTTCACAGCCAGTTCTGCGCGGCGGTGACCGGTTGTCCGAACGCATGCGCTCAGCCGCAGGTTCGGGATTTCGGCGTCATCGGGCGCGCTCGAATTGCTCTCGCCGAATCGCTCTGCTCAGGTTGCGGGCTTTGCGAGCAGGCTTGCAAGGAGCACGCAATCGAGATGGTCGAGGGAATACCTCGCATTGACCATGCGCGCTGTATCGGCTGCTCGGACTGTGTGCGTTCGTGTCAGAACGATGCGCTCTCGGTCGCCGGCCAAAGATACGAAGTCACGGTCGGAGGGAAACTTGGGCGACATGCGAAGCTGGCGGAATCGCTCGGCGAGTTTGAAACGATTGACGAAGTCGTCGAATGTCTTCGCCGCGCAATTGAACTCCTTATCGGAGAGGGCGAAAAGGGCGAGCGCCTGGGGGCGTTGCTGGAACGGTTGAAGTAGCGAAGGAGCAGGGACTAAACCGCAAAGGGCCGCAAGCCCGAGGCGCAAAGGTCGCAAAGGAGACTGTCACACGATTGGCTAATCGGCATAAACCTTTGTAGGTGCGAATTTATTCGCATAATATTCTGGCCTTTTTGCGCATCGCGTGTGCGAATAAATTCGCACCTGCGGAACTACTTCAAGGGCGTCTCAATCGTCTGATTTCTTTCCTTTGCGTTCTTTGAAAAAAAAAAAAAAAAAAAGCTGTTTTGGATCGGAGTGAATCTCTCTCAATATTTCCCGAATCTCTC
>CAYVDS010000054.1:7342-25423 GCA_964450145.1 uncultured bacterium | reverse complement strand
TCGCTACGACCTCAGGTACGTCGACCAGCGCTCCCTCTGGCTCGATACGAAAATAATCACCGTGACTGTCTTGAAGATGCTGAAGATACTCTGAACGTAATGTTTTCTCCGCTTCCCGCAATTGCGGATTCCGCGTCCTCCTCGGATGAACCCTTGAGACTGTGCGAATAAATTCGCACCTACAAGGTGACAGTCATTCCATCTTTCGTTTGTTGCGACAAACCTTCTGTGGGTGCGAATTTATTCGCACGTTTTTCCATGCCATCTTTGACACCATTGGCCGAATGAATTCGGCCCCACATAATTACGGGACAGTTCCCTGCCCCCTTTGGCAATGGGGGGAAAGAGATAGAAAATAGAGAAAGACCCTATGCTACGGGTCTGTCCCTATTTTCTCTTGAAAAAGGTTCGCCGCCTCTCTCAACGGGAGGGAGGCGGCGTACGGATTACCTGCTGGCTGAGACGCCGGGAAAGCTCTTCGCCAGCTTATCTTGTAACCTGGAAAGTGAACGTGTCTCGCGTCAGTTCAACTCCTGAGATATTCGAGATCACCGCATCATAGGTGTACGTGCCAAGCGGAGCGTTATTCGGAACGAAGTGCGCCAGATTCTCGTTTTTGTGCTCGATTGGCCCCATCGGGATGTCAGATCTCATAGTGGTTATCTTCTTGCGACTGGGCAGGGTTATCACGATCTTCCGCTTGAAGGTCTGGCTTCCATAGCTCAGGTTATCGAGCGAGAATGCAACATTGAACGTATGCCCGCGCGCAACCGAAGGGGTCTGCGGCGCCACATCCGTTACCGCTCCCTCGGCGCCCTCTTGCATTATGCGGAACCAGTAGAGATTCGCAGGGGCGTCTGCCGGATCAGTTGCGGTATTGGCGAATGCATCTTCCGCGCTCACCCAGTATCCAACGAGCGTGTTCAACGGCTGGGCCGGAATTTCTCCCCGATACAAACCGCCACCCTGATCGGTCATCGAGACTCCAATTGGAGAATCGCCATTAAGCTGATAGAACAACGTCACCGCGCCAATTGCGCCGTTGTCGGTGACATTCGCCGTTACCACATACGGACTCGTCGTGACGGACGTGTCCGGCAGCGTTGAGGCATTTGTAATCACCGGTGATTCTGCATCCACAATTTGGAAGTTGAACGTATCGCCGGTCGCCATATTGCTGGCAATGTCCCTGGCCGCCACGTAGTAAGTGATGTCCGCGCCAATCGGTTGTCCGGGAATCTCTGCACTGTGGCGGCTTCCACCCAGAGAAGCCATTGGCGCCTCTACCAGAGCTCCGCCGTCAATCGTATAGCAGAGCTTCGCACTCAGGACTTGATCACCGTCCGTTATGGTAGCCTCGACCGCGTACGGGCCGATCACGTCGGTGGTGTCATGCAAAGCGGTGACATTGCTTATGGCAGGCGGCTGAGTGTCAACCACGAAATCCACGTATATCTCCGAGGAGACTCCTGGAGCATGTTGCACGCTTAAGTGAATCGTATTGAGGCCTTCAGGGAACGTTTGTGCCGAGAACAAGAAGCTGCCGTCAACCGGGTCTCCGGTCGCCATCACCGGTGAACCGTCCGGCGGATTGACGAACGTTACTTCCTGGCCCATGTCAACGAACCCCTCTACCGCGACGGCGGGCGTATCCAGCGAGCTGTTCGCCTGCGGGTAAGTGACTTCGATGGGAGTGTACTCGATTAGAATGGGGTCCATGCCGAGAACGTATTCAAATTTGCCATCGACTCTCTGAACGACTTCAACGGGAATCTCGTTGCTTTCGTTGGGAACCAGAGTGTAAACCTTGAAAGTCTCATAGGCCGTCGGGAATGATACCGTTGAGCCGGCATACGCAGGGTCGTCAAACCATATAGCGTAGTAGCTTCTATTGTTGTTGCTGAACTCACAGCCTCTGGCCACGCTTGCGGCTATACGCTGCATAAACTCGGAATCAAATTGTACGACCGCTCCATCGAGCTTGCTCGCCAGGAACTGATACGTGAAATATGCCTTCTTCTCGCTCGAATCCCCGTCGTTTTGCGGATTGTTGATGAGGCCTGTGTTGTCGAAATACTGGTTAGGTATGCCTTTCCATTCATGGAACTCTATCAGGGGAGTCCAGAAAATCTTGCCAATGTCGAGTGAACGGTAGTAAATCAATCGCTTGGCCAAATCGCGGGCCTGTTCAATCTGGGTCTGGGTTGACCATCCCTCCGGTGTGTCGCTATAGGTGGCCGTCTCGGTAGCCCAGATCGGCGTGGCGCCATAGCCATGAGCGGCCAGCAAGTTGCGGACTTCATCGACAACAGCTCGGATTCCAAAATAGTCATTGTTCAACGCGCTGCCAAACCAGTGGATGTCAAATGCGTCGAAGTATGGCCCACCGCTGTAAGCATCGAGGGCCGCAAACATTGGAACGTAAAACTCGTTGAGGCCGCTCAAGCCCTGTGCGAGACCGGCGAGAAGAATGACAGCATTGGGATCAGCCTGACGGATTGCCTCTGCGCTTTCCGTCAAGAGCAATGCGAAATTCTCGGGAGTATCGTTCCATTCTTGCCTTTCACCGCCCTCGGTGACATTGTCGGGCTCGTTCCCGATCTGCCAGTAGCGAACCACGGGAGAGTTCGGAGCGTCATTGACGCCATCGCCGTCGTACCGCTCGACAAACGCGGTCAAGAAAGCTTTGTACGACTGCATGTCCGTGGGAAGTGCCTTCTGGCTGGCTCCCGCATCCCCCTCATGCACTGGATTGACCGTCAGCAACAGAGTGATATCGAGATTGTTTGCCTCTTGAACAATAGGATCGGCCAAAGAGAAATCGTACACTCCACTGCCGGCCACCGGTTCGACAGGTCCCCACGCCGCAACGCCAGCCATGCGGACCCATCCGGAATTCGTCACCGGAACGTTTTCGAGAAACTCGTTTACTCGAATCATGAAGAAACCGTACGTGCGATTCTCCGGCGCAACAGCAAGCGCAGCCGGAACAACGCAGGTGAGCGAGAAAGCGAGTATCAGAGCGATGATTCCAATGTTTCTCAATAAACCACTGCGAATACCGCGTGCCATAAATGAGCGAATCATCTCCATTCCTCCACTATACGGGATTGCAGAATCATCTTTCGCTTCTTGTTTGCCAGTGAGACCTCGAACATTCAGCACACCTTTCACGCTTTAGTTATGTGGGGTATTTGAGCAAGAACAATGCCAGCTTTTCTAATATGTATAAGATGTGTATTCTCAACTACTTATAAGTATCAGAACTCCTAACAGAGGCGTGGGGAAATTACAAATTTGTAGAATCTCCTAACAATGCAATTACAAGATTGTGCTTTTCAGGGAAATCGCAAAGAGTCGTAAGTGCAAGGATGTGATAAAGGGGGAACGTAGAAGGAGCTTGGATATTACGAAATGTCTTCTCGATAAATGGGTTATGAAACGGAATCATCGTCTGGCGACTTCATTTATCCTATCTTTTCTTTGGCAACACGCTTCTGTGCTGCTTCGCAATCATTCTGTTTCCTACTTTCAAAATTGTATTTCGTTATTCGGACAGGTCGAATGTAAAGCGTCGCTGAAGTTGCGTTTCTCAAGAAAGCTTTCGTATAATAGTTCTGCTTTGAGACGTTCTCAGCATTGCAGACAACGAAAGAAAAATCTGTGACCTCTTTCCTCTTTCCCCTTTTACCCTCTTCCGCCCTTGGGTCGGTCCGCGGCCCCGGACAGGGCAGGTTGCGTCTTTTCGTGAAGTTCTGGTTCCTTCTTCCCGGTCTCCTTTTCTTCTCCGCATGCGCTCACTACCCGGTTAATAAGAGAGTCGAAAGTGTGGACCTGGCTGCTGAGCCGAGAATAGCTAACCCGGAGCGTTCGGATGACCTGCTGCTGATTCTCGCGTTTTCCGGCGGGGGCACTCGGGCAGCCGCGCTCTCCTATGGAGTGCTGGAAGCGCTGTCGCGGGTTGAAATCCCGAGTTCCGCATACTCTCGGGATCTTCACAATGACGAACACAAACGAACGCTGCTCGACGAGGTTGATGTCATCTCGTCTGTTTCCGGGGGAAGTTTCACGGCAGCGTACTACGGGCTTTACAAAAACCGAATATTTCAGGACTTCCCTCGGCGTTTCCTCTATCACAACGTGAACCGGGGACTTCTCCTGCAGGCGCTCTCTCCTATCAATTTTGTTCGGCTCGCTTCTCCCGGGTTTGGAACGAGCGACCTCGCAGCGGAATATTACGACAAACTGCTTTTTGGCGGCGCCACATTCGGGGACCTTCAAGAGCAAGACACACCGGTTCTCTTCATACAAGCGACTGACATTGTCGATGGAATCTATTTTGGTTTTGCTCCATACTATTTCAGCCTATTGTGCTCCGACCTTGACAGCTATCCTGTCTCGCGCGCCGTGGCGGCGTCGGCGGCATTTCCCGGCCCCTTTAACGCGATTACGCTACGTAATTATGCAGGCTCGTGCGGATTCGAGGAAGAAGCATGGATGAAAGAGGCGCTTCAGAACCGAGACACCACCAGCCGTGTGTTTAACACGGCGAGTCATCTGCACACATATCTCGATCCTCAGAAAAAAGCTTTCGTCCACCTCGTGGACGGCGGCGTTGCCGACAACCTTGCGCTGAGGGGCCCCCTCGAAATGATTCTCGCTCGCGGCGGCATCCGCGAGGCTCTCGGGGACCTCGGAAGCAGGAAGACCCGCCGCGTCGCTTTCATCATAGTGAATGCCGAGAAGCAACCCCAGAACGTAATTGGGTTGTCCAGCCAAGGGCCGGGACTCCTTGGAATAATCGGCATCACTTCTTCCGTGATGATCAGCAGCTATAACTACGAGACGATGGAACTTCTCCGGAGTTCCATGAAAGAATGGTTCGCAGAGAACCAATGCCTGCAAGGCGATTCCGTCCCGATTGAGTTCTATGAAATCGAGGTGGGATTCAAGGCTCTGCCCGCCGAGGAAGAACGCGCCCGTTTCTCGAGCGTCCCCACAACTTTGAGCCTTCCAATGAAAACGGTTGACGAACTCCGCGAAGTAGCCGGACGTATTCTCTGCGAATCCAAAGAATTTCAGAGACTCGTGACCGACCTCGGCGGACAAATCCCTGGAGAATAGCGACGAAATCACGCTGAAACGCTATTGCAAACCAAACGCGCATGATGTATGCTTGTGCACGAAAATTCGTCAAAGGCGAAAATAGCTATATGTCATTCTGAGCAAAGCGAAGAATCTCTGCCTGCCGTCGCAAAACCTTTGGGAAATGGCAGATTCTTCTCGCGCAGGTCTGCGACCATCCTCAGAATGACGGTTCTCGCATAGCTGTCAAATGGAATATCGTCTCGGGTAAGAAGTCCAAAAACTCGGAACCATGAACCATTTCGCGCCATCTCGAGACAAACACATCCGTTCGAGTTCAAGGTGCTCATACAGCTTCTGGATTGGGATGGGAGTTTTGCTTCTTCTGGCGGGGTGCGGCACTACAGGGTATAGGAAGATTGGGAGTGGACAAACCTATGAGCTGCCCTGCGAGAAGGTTTCTTTTGCGCAGACAAAAGGCCCGACCTGCGGTCCCGAGGCCATTGCGCAAGTGTGCAAATTTTGGGGAATTGAGGCGAATGCGCGAGAATTGGTGAACCAAACCTCGGACGGGCAGATTAACGGTTCGCGACTTGGAGCGCTCCGAGAGTGGGCCGAGGCCCACGGACTCAAGTCCCAGCTTTATCACGGCTGTCCGCAAGACTTGGCCGAGAAGATTGCGGCGGGGATGCCCGTAATCGCCGTGTTGGATGTCAATCGCTATCCCCGACTCCCCCATCCATTTATACAAAAGATCTTTTGGGGTCATGCCGTAGTAGTCGTTGGCTTCGATGATAACTCTCGTGAGGTAATCCTGTGCGGCGGCGGAGAAGAATCAAGGATGTCCTACAGCGCTTTCTTCAAAGAATGGCAAGCCACTGAATGGGTGACTTTGCTTCTGTGGCCCGACAAGGAGGTTTTGCCCGAGGGCACGCCGCAAACTCCGGATGGCAGGAGTATGCAGTCGCCATGAAGAAAATGGGATCTATCGCTCTTCTTTGTCTGGTCTCTGTGATGGCGGCAGGTTGCGCTCGTTTTCCCTACAGAGTCGGACTGGCAGAAGGGCATGCGGCTCAACCTGAAAGCGAATTCATCACAGCGGCAGTCTATAACAAGATGGGTGTAAATTATGAATCTGCGGGACAGTACGAGAACGCGGTTCAAGCATACCGAAAGTGCCTTGCGTCTGAGCCGAAAAACGATCTTGCGCGCACGAATTTGGGAAACGCCCTCGCCAAACTGTGCCGTTTTAAAGAGGCGGAAAGGTGCTACCGCGACGTTCTTTCCAGGGACCCTCAAAACCTTGCGGCCTTGAACAACCTGGCATGGCTGCTCGTGTCCATCGGTGAAGCTCAAGCCTGTGAGGAAGGAGTGGAAATCGCCACCCGTTGCCTCACGCTTGCGGCGGGTGTGGAGCCGGCTGTTCTTCCTTCGCTTCTTGACACGCTTGCGTGGGGTAATCATCGGCTTCAAAGAGAGCACGAGGCGTTACGGCACATTCAGGAGGCTGCTGATTTGCTCGGCGCCGAGTTGAATAATAACCCGCTGATTTGGGGGCACTACCGCATCATCGCAAAGAATCAGGCGAAAGTCTCGCAGCAATCTGAAGCGCCCTAACTAGGTGTGGTGCGAAAACTGCATGGGTCCCGTTAGTCGCAGCCACGTCTTGCACGGACCCATAAAGTCGTGACAACATGGATTAGTATCTTTGAACCAACGCGAGTTTGAAACTTGAAACCTGAAACTTTGAAACCAGTTTCTTAGGAGGTGATAACCAACTACCAAAATACAATTCCTGCAAGATGAAATCGTCAATACCAGCAAAATAATCGACGCGCCTAAGGAGGAGGAAAAATGCCAAAGAATGTCGTCGCAGTGTTGCTCGCTTCGGTCATGCTTCTTACTGCCCTTATCTCACCGGCTTTAGCTGCTCCAATCGAGTCGAGAACAACGGGAGTCGAGGAAAGTGGAAAGGTCGAAAATCAATCCACTAATTCGAATCCTTCACCGACGCCCGCAGCCGACACAAACAAGATGGACGAAACAGTCGTCGGTGAGTTGGTGCAGGGAGTCACGAACACTCAGCTTGTCGTGATCGGTCTTGTTGTGGTTCTCTTGGTCGCCGTCATCGCGGCATCATAATTGCAGCAATCGACATGGAAACCCATGTGGAGAAAGGGGGACTCTCAAGTGATACATAAAGTTATGGCTGTCGCTATGCTATTGATTCTCATGGTTCCGGCGTCAACCGTTCTTGCGGCTGCGCTTGTTTCCCAACCTTCAGAGGCAAACAGCAACGACGCTCAATCGGCCTCGGCGCCGGATGCATCCGCGCCGGATCAACAGGCTATTGAATCCATGCCGGTGGGCGAGATGAGTGAAACCGCCTTGTGGATAGTACTGGGAGTTGTCGTCATCCTGGGGATTGTTCTCGTCGCATCGTGAATATTCGCAGAGACCCAGACAACTGCCGCAAGCGTTCTTCGCCAAGACTCATCATCTGAGGCTGTCCCGCAATTATGTGGGGTGCGAATTTATTCGTGCGCCAGGGCGAGAAAAGGCCCGCAAGAATATTGTGCGAATGAATTCGCACCCACAGAGACTCGCCGCACAAGTACAATTGCGGGGCGACCTCAGCCGCGCAAAGCTGTGCGTTATCGTATTCCGAGCGAGGAATCCGTGCGACGATCCGTCGGACGGATTCAGTATCTCGGGAAGGTGACGAATTCCGGCATAAGCAGAAAGCAAAAACGCTTACGGCTGGTCAATCATAATTTACTACCGTCGTATAGCGCGGGTCGTCGTGAGCTTTCCAATAGGCATCGCGCAGGCGGGTAGTGAGCGGGCCGGGCTTGCCGTTACCCAGCGGACGGTCGTCGAGAGATTTCACCGGCATAATTCCGCCCGCAGTGCTGCTTAGGAAAATCTCATCGGCGGATCGAAACGCTTCCACGGAAACGGGGCATGCTTCTGCCGGGATACCCATTTCTTTCGCAAGTTCAAGCACGGTCAGGCGGGTGATGCCGAGCAGGACATTTGAGTCGGGGGTGAGAAGTTTGCCCTTATGCACCGAAAACACATTGAAACCCGGACCTTCCGTGACGTTACCATGCGCGTCCGGCAGAATTGCAGTCTTCGCGCCCCTTATGTGCGCCTCGAAACTAGCCCGCAACAAATCACCCCAGTGATGGTTCTTTATGGTGGGGTCGACGGACTCCTTCGGTATCCGTTGAACGGCGCTCACGACAAGGTCAATGCCGGTTTTCTGCTCTGCCTCGTCGGCGATCCAGACATACGGAATCGCGAACGCATAGAGAGCGTTGTCGTAGTTCTCGAAATCGCGAGGGTCTCCTTTAGGCACGCCGCGCGTCGCTCCCATGTAAACGTATGAATCCCTCAGTTTCGAGCGCGCGACGATATCAATCAGGATATCGCGTATCTGCTCTTTGCTGTATTTAAGCGACAGCCCGATCCCTTCGTAGCTCTTCTCAAACCTGTCAAGATGCTCGCGTAACCTGAAGAATTTCCCTTTCCAAACACCAACCACGTCGTAGCAGACATCGCAGCGCAGGAATCCGGCGTCCACGAGCGGGATGCGCGCTTCCATTATCGAACAGATCTCCCCGTTGACAAAAGCGGTGCCCCCCATTGCGTACTGAGTCAATTCAGCGGTCTCGTTCTCGACAACCTTCTTCGTGCTCATCTCTTTCTCCTCTGTGGACCAGGCCCTCGACTATCCGCGCTCTGTTGAGCGGTCCCGACTTGGGTCCTTTGTCCGCAAACCTTGGTTGACGCTTGCGCACACTTCCGGAACTCTCCTCCCGCGCCGTCGCGCCGGGCATCAAATCTGCAATCCGCAGTATACACCATCTGCCCGCTATTAGCAAAGGCTTTCGCTGTCCGGTATAAGATGTTAATCTTCTATGTGGATATACGAGGGGGGTTCTTGCATGATTCATTCGAGGAAGAGAAGACCGACGTTAGCTTCAGAAGTGGCGATGCTGCGGCAGCGAGTGGCGGAGTTGGAGAGTGAATCCCGGATGCGAGAAGAGAGCCTTCTTACGGAGGTCAATTATCGCGCGATTTTCGACGCAGCCAACGACGCCATTTTTGTTCACGACATCGAAACCGGCGCTATCCTTGATGTAAATCGCAAGATGTGCGAGATGTACGGCTACACACCGGAGGAAACCCGGCGCCTCAACGTGGAGGACTTGAGCGCAGGGGAGAAGCCCTTTACTCAAGAGGATGCCATTCACTTGATAACGACAGCCGCCCGGGGCGAACCCCAGCTCTTCGAATGGATGGCGAAGGACAAGAGCGGGCGACTTTTCTGGGTGGAAGTCAACCTGAAGCGCGCGTTCATCGGAGGCAAGGATCGCCTTCTCGCCATAGTGCGCGACATCTCTGAGCGCAAACGGGCCGAGGAGGCGTTGAAACGGAGGATCGAGTTCATCGGTCTCATCACCGGCATATCGACTTTTTTCATCAATCTTCCAATGGATCAGATAGACGAGGGAGCTACCTATGCTCTGCGTCGAATCGGCGAGTTTGCATCCGTCGACAGAAGCTACATTTTCCAGCTCCGCGATGGCGACAAAAAGATGGACAACACTCATGAATGGTGCGCCGAAGGAATTGAGCCTCACATTCACCGGCTAAAAGGTCTCTCCGTGGATGACTTCTCGTGGCTCATGCCCATCGTGAAAAAAGGGAACGTCTGCTATGTCCCTCGAGTAGCCGACCTGTCGCCCGGAGCAACGGTCGAAAAAGCGGAATGGCAATTGGAAGGGATACAATCGTTGATCTGTGTTCCTATGATTTCGAGGGGAAGAGTCATCGGATTCGTCGGGTTCGATTCCGTGCGGCAGGAGAAGACCTGGGATGAGGAGACAATTGCCCTCCTTAAAATCGTGGGGGAAATCTTATCGAACGCGCTCGAACGTAAGCGGGCAGACGAGGCGTTGCGTGAGTCCGAGAGTCGCTACCGCCTTCTTTCTGAGCACCTCGAAGAGATGGTCCAGCGGAAAGTGGCTGAGCTTCAGCAAGCGGAAAGTCTGGCGGCAATAGGGCAGATGGTTTCGGTTGTGGCTCATGAGGTGAGAAACCCGCTCCAGAATATCCGGATGGGCGTGGATGTCCTGCGCGCGGAAGTGAGCGGGGACGCGAGCAAGGCGGAGACACTTGCAGGGATCGAGCACGGGGTGAGCATGCTTAACAGCATAATCACCGAACTGCTTGAATATTCGAGGCCGGTGGAACTGCGCTATTCATCCCGGCCCGTCGGAGCAATTGTGGAAGACGCGCTGAAAGCGCTCTCACACAAGCTCCACACCATAAGTGTCACCCTCGAGCTGGAACAGAACAAAAGAGAGATAACGGTCGATGGCGTCAAGTTCGCGGCGGTTCTCGTGAATCTCATATCGAACGCGATAGAGGCGATGCCGAGCGGAGGGGACCTGCGAATCTTTTCCCATTTCTGCAAGATGAACGGCAACGACGTGCTCAGACTCTCAATCAAGGACACTGGTTGTGGAATAGCGGAAGAAGACATCCGCAGGATTCAGGAGCCCTTTGTGACCACGAAAATCAGAGGCACCGGATTAGGTCTGCCCATTTGCAGGAAAATCGTTGAGGCGCATAAGGGGAGGATGCAAATAAACAGCAAACTTCACGAGGGTACCACAGTCGAAATTACCCTCCCCGCATAAAGAGGCAAAAGGGGGCTTGCGAGGCGCGGGGTTGGCTGCTCCTAAGAAACCGGCGGGTTTGCCTTAATTCGGGGACACGATGAGGCATCATGTCCCCGAATTAAGCGCCATTTGCTCACTGCGAAAGGCTATTTTATGATCGTATCTTCTTGAGCAGCCATGCCATGTTCTGACCCAGCAACCTCATGGTTTGTTTGCCTTCTTCGTCAGTGTCCGCGTCGCCCTTTTCGCACCCAAAGCCCATGTTCCAATAGTTTGAGCCGGGAACGATCATCTGGCTGATCGTGAAAAAGTGATTGATCGTGTCGAACGCGTGGATCGACCCGCCCCGGCGGACCGCGACGACAGCCGCTCCCGCCTTCCGTCTGAACATGTCGCCATTGGCTTTCGCGACAAGGCCACACCTGTCAATCAGCGCCTTAATCTCGGCGCTGACGTCGGCGAAATACGTGGGTGACCCGATTACGACGCCGTCCGCCTCGAGCATCTTGGCAAGACATTCGTTCAGGTAATCGTCGTCAAACGTGCACCGCTGGTCCTGGTTGCCGAAGCACCCATAGCACGCTCTGCAGCCGTGCATCTCTTTTCCGGCCAGTTGAATCAGCTCCGTGGTTATCCCCTCGTTTTCAATTTCCTTCAGGACGATATTGATGAGCATCGCCGTGTTTCCGTCTTTGCGCGCACTCCCGTTGAATGCAACCACTTTCATCACACATTCTCCTTCTTTTATTTTCTCGCCAGCCTTTTCGTGAACAGGCTGCGTAATCATACAGCCACTGGATAGATTAGTCAATACCGAAGCTCGCTCTGAAGCAGGCTCACGGTTTACGGTTTGCAGTTTACGGTTGAGAGTCGAAGAGAAGTCTCTTGGAAACAAGAAAATGGGGGACACGATGCGGCATCGTGTCCCCCATTTTCCGCTCCGATCTTCGCTGGAATGTAATCGGAGAGATATACTTCCGCGCCACTGCTATTCGATCGCGCGTATTCTCAATTGGGAATTGCCACCCCTGGTAAGCGTGAATGTCTGATCGGCATCGAGAAGCGCAACTGAACGCCCATTTTCGGCAAGTGTTCCGGATATTGTACGGTGAAGCGCCAGTATAAGCTGGCCGTCGTCGCCATGGCGTATTTCTCTGGATGAATGCGACTCCGTAATGTTGTCAAATTCACTAAAGAGATTCTCCGCCTTCTCCTTCTGACTGCGAACGAATGCGGGATCGGATTCGTCGAGCAATGAGACAAATGCTTTAACGTCTTCTTTTATCATCGCTGTTCTTAAGGAAGCGAGCAGCCCGTGAGTCTGCGTGGTGAGAAACGAGTCCTTTGCCTTAACCAACTTGTCGGAACAGTCTGCCGCCTTCGAATCCAGCGAGAGCGCGCGCTCGTAGGCCGCGACCGCACGCCCGAAATCACCCTTCTTCATGTAGTTGTCGCCGGCCACAACGCTCTGAGCTGCAGCGAAACGGGAAGTCATCTCCATTTTAGCCGTCAGTGTCGTCATTGCGTTGTTCCAGCAGATTGCTGTCCGTTCGACCGCTTTGTAGCCGTCCTTTCTTAACTCAACCCGGTGTTCGCCTGCCGGCAATCGCCTGAGAACAAGCGGGGCGACCCCTTTTGCTTCGCCGTCCACAAACACGTCTGCGCCCTCCGGTCTTGACCTTATTCTCAGATCGCCAAGTTCCGGCTGCTCGTGTTCGAGGCTTTCCTGCGCGGCGCCGACGCGCGGTTCGGAAGTCGGTTGTTGCATTTCGGAGACATTTGCCGACACGGGCGTCGCAGACGCGGACGTTGCGAACGCGGGCGTTGCGGCCGCGAACGTTGCAGCCGCGAGTTGCGGGGATTTATTGTCTTGACTCTCTGTTGATGAGACTGTCCCGCGTTTTTGTAGGTTCGAATTTATTCGAACACCCATCTTCCCCGAGTCGTCAATCGCGGATCCGTCTCTGGAGCCCTCCCTTTCCGTGCGCTTCTCTGTCAGCCTTAAACTCGCGGAAGGTCTCCCAAATCGCGCAAAACAAACGGAGAATATGGCAAGACAAAAAGCAATCGCGCCGGCAAATATGAATATGCGCAGGTGCGGTTGGTATCCATAAACGTATAACGTGAGGTCGTGAGTGCTGCGCAATGGTTTCACTGGGGGTTGGGACTTATCCGAAAATCCAGCTTCGGGTCTCGTGAGGTCGTCGGCTGAGATGCCTGTGGTCATGGCCGTTTCCCTGCGTGAGTCATTCCGCCCCTCATCAGTAATGAGCTCTTGAAGGGAAGGGCAATTATCATGCCGCGCCGGCCAACGTCCGCGCGCCGAAGTCGCAACGTGATGGAGTGCAAGACGATGGCGCTATCGCAAAGACAATCCGTGAACGCGTTGAGCTTTCTCGCGTTGCCGACCGCATTACAATTCTGAATTTCCGCTTACACTCCCTTGTTGGTCCCCCTTTCGTCTTGCTCCTTTCGTCCTTTCCCTTTTCACTTGACAGCGAAGGACTCTTACGGCATAATAGAAATTGATTGGATTTGATAGCCATAACCAATTTCGGATAGGCGTCGAAGACGGGAGTGAACAATGGGTGAGTCAGTCGATACGCAAGGGTGGATGACCGTAAGGGAGGCCGCTGAGTACCTCGGGGTGAGCGAGCCCACGATCTTCCGGTGGATGCGTGATGGCACGCTCAGTTTTTTCAAGCTCGGCGGCGCGACGCGGTTCCGCCGCGAGAACCTCGACCTGGTCGCGCGTAAAGTCACGGGGAAGGAAGAGGGGAAACACCGCGCCGAGCGCTGCGCCGTCTGCGGACACGGTTTCCTGTTGCCCGGAGACGTTCGCTCGACCGGCAAAATCTACTTCAAGCCGAGAAAGACCAAGTTCATGGTTCTGAGCGAATCGGTGGTAAATGTCGACGCAAAAGCGTGCCCTATCTGTGGTCATGTCGAGATGTTCGCCGACGTGTCAAAACTGGCCAAACTCATGCGAGTGGAGGATAAACAAGTCTCCGACAACGCCGACGACGAGCCGACCGAAAGTTCCTAAGAAAGCAGGTTCAAGGTTCAAGGTCAAAAGAAACAAAAGAGAGATTCTTCGCTCCGCTCAGAATGACATAATGGATGTCAGGCTTCACCTTTCTTCCACAGTTAATCACGCCGAGCGTGGTCAGGCGCTCTTAAGAAAGGTGAAAGACGAAAGGGATAAGACCCATATCCGCGTTCATGATAGTTTTACTGCGATTGTTATAGCAATTGTCGTCCCCGCGCCTTGGTCTTTCCCCGTGCTCCCCGCGGTCAGATAAAACCCCGGTCGGCGGTTGCTATTTCTTTATCGAATGGATTTCATCCAGCACCACAATCTCCGGCGGGCCAGCGACAAAAGACATCGACTTCTCCATGAAGTTCTGGAAATGCGGCGTGGACCCGTGGGCGCCCAAAGCGGCCATGTCTTTGTAGCGTTCGATGAAGACCAGGGTGTCGGGGTTATTCTGGTCAATGTTGACCGTATAGTGCAGAGTGCCTTCTTCTTTGGCGACATTGGCCATGAGGGCCTTTACCTCTTCAAGCGCCTTTTCCTTGGTTCCCGGTTTTACAGGTATCCTAGCGATAACAGCGATCATGTTTTACTCTCCTTTTTGACCCAGGTGCTGCGTTTCACAAGTAATATATCGTGACTTTCGGATGGGGACTGCAATAGTGCTTGTCATTCTGAGCCGAGCGAAGAATCTCTTGTTACTTATACTTTGAAACTGAGATCCTTCACTTCGTTCAGGATGACAGATCACTGCTGTCCAAAATAAAAGAATCTAAACCACAGAGGGCGCAAAGGAACGCAGAGGAAAACGTGAGAATGTCAATATCTTCCGCGTCCTCGCGGCTAATGATTTGCGTAGTTTTTCTCTTCTTCTCCCCGAATCCGTGTCCATCCGTGTCGATCTGTGGTTAGGAATGCTTCTTTTTTTCTTCTTATTTCCCTTGGCGCCTTGGTGACTTGGTGGTGAAGGTTTGTGGTTGCGGCTGTGCCGCGTTGTGGTAATCTAACATTCAATATGGGCCACTAGGCGATCGACATCTTCTTCATTGTTATAGAAGTTCAATCCTGCGATCAGGCAGCCGCGCATCGCGTGCACGAGGATTGATTGCTCTCTGAGTTCTTCCGCAAGCTCGAGCGGGTCTTGCTTCGGCAGCCGAATGAGCACAATCCCCGACCACTCATTTCCCTGGCGCGGACTCGTGATCTCGCATCCCTTGGCCTCGGCCTGCGCGCACAAATAGTCGGTTATCTCCTTAAGTCGCCGTTCGATATTCTCGATGCCGATCTCCTCTATGAGGCTGAGGCCCGCGCTCAGGGCCGCTATGCCGACCAGGTCCTTGCATCCCTCCTCGTATCTGCGCGCGCCGTGAGCGGGTTCTATGTCGTATGACTCGGTGTAGTAGTCGAGCCCCACCTCCTTTTCGAGACTGCCCCATCCGATATGGACCGGCCGCAGTTTTTCCAGTAGCGACTTGCGGCAGTAGAATATTCCGAGTCCGGGAAGGCCGAGAAGCGCTTTGTGTGTTCCGGCCGATAGACAATCGATGCCCATCTCGCGCACGTTCAGCCGGATAGACCCGAGGCACTGGATTGGATCGACCAGAAACACGATGTCTCGCTCATGGCAGAGTTTGGATATCGCCTTCAAATCGCAGCGCTGACCGGTGTCGAACTGCGGCCAACTGACTGCGACGATGCGGGTGCGGTCCGTGATTCCTCTCTTTATGGCCTCCGGCGTGATGCGGCGGTTTTCCTGTTCAACGAGAACCACCTTCATCCCGTAGTGCTGTTGCGCAAGAAAAGGGTACACGAGACTAGGGTATTCGCGCCGCGTCAGCAGCGCCTCATCGCCTTGCTTCCATGGCATCGACTGCGCAAGCCAGAGAATTCCCTCGGCCGTGTTCCGGCTGAAGGCTACCTCGTCAGGGTCGCAGCCAATCAAGGCGGCGACTTTCTCGCGGGTTTCGTCCACTAATGGTTTTGAGAGTGCCAAGGGGATAGCCGCCAGACTCGCGAGTTGGTCAATCATCTCGTGTGCGGCGTCCGCGACGGGCTTAGGGAGCGGAGACTTGGCGTTCGCCAGGAAATATGCAAAGTTTTCGGTAATAGGAAAAAGCTTGCGCATTTTCTCAAAATCAACACCCATGACGCTTCCTCCTCCAGACGATGTTTTCTTAGGGAAAAATGCCAAATGGCGAAGAGTATGGATTGCAGGATTATACTGGGTAATGCGCCCGCAAATCAATTCTCTGCCGAAGGTGCGCCAACGAAAGAGATCAGGATAAAGGATAGGAAGGATGTGAAAAGGAAAGCGCTTTGGGCCACAAATAGACGCGGATGAACGAGGATTGAGCCTCTCGAAGACCGTTGGTTGGTTGCGGCCAGGATAACTATATCGAATCCATCACCCGCTTCGCCACAGCTTTTCCATGTCTGTAGCTTTTACGAATGCCCTCGGGCGAGAAATCCAGAGCGTCCTTGATGATGTGTCTCTCGGGCTTGATCTCGATTATCGGGGCGTGTTTTATGTCCTCCAGTACTTTGTTAAGTTCGCGCACAGAGGAATTAGAGGAGGGAAGAAGCCCTTTCACTTTCTCCCAATTTTTCTTGATTGCATTGAAAGAGAGAGCCCCCTCGATGTCGGTACGATAGATTTCATCGACCATGATTCCGACGGCCCTGGCTAGGTAGTGGAACGCATTGACCTTCACGCCCAATATGTCGTCCTTGAAGCTCTGGCGCGGAACGCCAAAGGGTGAAGCGTAGATCACATATATCTCATCCGCGTCTGCATCGAATGCCTGGCCAAGCGGAGTGATGTCGCGCACGCCACCGTCCACTAGGTGATTATCGTTGATGATAACAGGCGGAAAGAAATACGGCATGGTCGCGCTGGCCAGCACATACTTCGCCAGATTCTCGCTTCCGGTTTTTGCGGTTTGCAGATTGCCGGTTTCAAGCGAAACGTATTGTATTCGGAGAATCCTCTTCGACTTCTTCACCGCGTCCGGGTTTAGATGACGCTCCAGCAGTTCCTCAAGCGGAGCAGGGTCATAAATACTGTCGGCGCCGAGCACAATTCCGCCCTCCTGAAGCGCTCTCTTTTTGTAGACGGAATCGTTTCCTTTGATTTCCTCAAGCCAAAGAGTTCGAAGATTCCCGAATGCTTCCTTGAGATTGACAAGACTCTTCGCGTAGTCGCCGGACTCGAACGCGGCTTGCGCGAGAAAAGCGGCGTTTAACGCTCCCACCGATATCCCGCACAGAATCTCGAAATCCAGCCCTCTTTGTTCGATGAGTTCCTCGAGGGCGCCTATCTCGAATGAACCCTTTGCGCCACCACCGCTCAACACGAGCGCTCGCCGTGACATTGTTTTCCTCCAGATACTAAGGATCAAAGGTTTGGCTTTTGGATACAACCGCTAATCTCCACTTTTCCTTCTTGCTGATTCCTTAGCCGCTCCAATTCACCCAGCTTTAGAAATCGACGGTCAAAAATCCAGAGGTATGTTCCCACGATCGAAGCTTCAAGAATCGGAAGGGCGGTCATAATAACGTAATTGAATAGAGATTGCGAAGGCGCTCGGAAAAAAGCGAGCACAGGGGAAAGCCATTCACTTCCTCTCTGCAGCAGAGAGGTCGTCGGAGAAATCCGACTTGGTAGAATTGTTCCGAGCCTTGCCTGCAGTGAACGCAACATTCTTTTGAGATTGTGCATCAAAGGTGGTTTCAGCACGATCAATGTGAATATGATGACCCCGCTCAAAAGCTCGCCGACCGTCAAGGAAGAAGCGAGCAGGTCTGCAAGCTTGCTTTTCAGTAGAATGCTGACACACAATAGGACGACCACACAGGCTACCGTCAGCCTTCGGTTCAGCCGAAACACCTTAAAGAGCCTTTTCCTAGCGATGGAAAGTTGCAGAATAAGTTTCGGACTTGGGGTGGTACCTTTCATCCACACCTCGACGCCGAGAAACTTCCAAGGTGGGCAGGTCACTGGCGCGTTCTTCGAGATTAATTCTTTAACCCCGGGCGTGCTCTGGAGTTCTCCTTCGCTCATCAGGTAGCCGTCTAGCATCAAGGAGTATGCCTCGACTTCGGTGAAGGAATCAAGGTCTGTGCGAATGCGCGAAAGGAGATCCTGGACTTTTCCCGCCACTCCGAAATCTTCGGATGTCGTTTGCGGTTTGCGCTCGAACATGATCTTTTCCGATAGAGGTTGACCATCTATGAAGTTTGGCCATAGCGCACGGGCGTCCAATCCCTTGC
>CAYVDS010000054.1:0-7332 GCA_964450145.1 uncultured bacterium | reverse complement strand
GAAGATGTATGAATGCCACGGGCGGGGCGTTCTGTCCCGACGATTGCAGAAGACGCGACAATTGCTCTTCGCGAACACGATCCATTAGGATGCTATTTGACCGTCCGACAACCGCCGGCATCCACGTGATCGGGTTTGACTTGTCATCCATTTGTCCGGAACCATCGCTCACGATGAAGCAGGTGCATTTCATGTGCCCGTCAAGGAGCACCTGGATGCCCTGGTTATCGTGAACGCCTCCGTCAACCAATTGCACCCGGATGCCATCGTACATGTCGCTAATAGAAAGCGGAGGGAAAATGCCGGGAACGCATGCCGAAGCAGCAACCGCCAGTCCAAGTTCGATGTTTTGTTGCCTTAGGACAATACATTGATATGATGCAGGTGGGATCAATCGCAGATTTCCGTCAATTTCCTTCGCGGCGCCACCCTTCGGAAGAGGTTCTCCCATTCGGGATGCCTCAAAGCGCCAGTTGTGGCCGGTATTAAGCGTGGTCGCATTGATGAGGAGTATGGGCACTTTGGCATTTCTGTTCTTGTTATCGACTAAAGGGTCGAACTCACCGGCATGTCCTTTGGGCTGGATTTTGAGTTCTCGCATCTCAATAGGTTTATCGCGGGACTTGTCAATGGCATTTCGATAGAAATACTCGTCAAACAATTCACCGAGGCGATCGCTCCGAGAGTAGTCGGCGCGCAGCATCCGGATGTTCTTGGCAAGATTGCTCCATATCCGCATGCGAATATTCTGCTGAACACCATCCAGAAAATCGGGCTCGATGCGGCGTATTATGTGAGCGTAATCCAGGTCTGTTAGTGCACAAGCTGGTTTCGTTTCCAAGAGATTCTTGAGATGAAGATAGTAAAGCGCTCCGATAATGGAGCCGCCCGACACCGTCGAGATGACCTCGACGTGGCGAAGAAGATCGAGTCGCGCCATCTGGGCAAGCACACCGATGTGGAAGAATGCTGCACGGAATCCCCCTCCCGACAAGGCCAAGCCGAGCTTCTGCGGGGAGCCATCGGAGGGACTCCCTCTTCCTAAGCCACCTTCTTCCATGAAGAATGCCTCCTTAGCTGACGTGTAATCTCTCATCGGTTCATTTGCGCGAAGACGACAGATCATGGATGAAACGCATGCAAGTTACTTAACTGAAAGGCTGATCTTCTGGCTTCAGTTAGTATCGAGTTGTTTCAAGAAAAAGGATTTGAACCCAACTTCTTTCTCAGGCTCTAATTCACTACATATCAAGTACGGCAATATCCTGCCTTATCAATGCACTGCTGGGACCGTCATACGCCAGCCATGCCTTTCTCGTCCCCTCTTCTTTCACGAGTGCGATTCCCTCTAGCTTGGCGTTCGTTCTGCTGAGAGGTATTTTCTTCATGTTCGTGGGCTCATTTGACCCCTTTGGCCAGTCAAAAGCATACATCCTTGAATCGCCGAGAAGCCGTAGAGCGTCATTCGCATCGCCGGTTCTTTCTTTCGCGGGTGGGTTTCCAACAACGATGAGCTTTTCCGTAGTTATATCATAAGATAAAGCTGATATTCCATCTGCATAAAGTTGCAACCTCAGCAGCTTGACGAATCGGTTTGTCTCCCAGTCATAAACGGCGATTAAGGCATTCTTATTGCTGTCCAAAGGCCATTTTAGGCCTATCAATAAGTTATCTCTTGTCGCGAGCCCTTCAATCTCCAGCGCCCAAGGTTGCCAATTTTCGCAGGGTTCTGCCCTCCTCATCCATGATTCACGGTCTATTTCGACTCCATTGTCTGCCAAGAATTCGCGCAGAATATCTGAAATATCTCGCAAGTCTGGTTTGATCCGATAATCAGACTCAGTCCATCGTCGGGGGTCGATTTGGAAACGAAGCAAGTATCGGGATGTAATCCCATCCTTGCCATATTGGCGAAACGATGTCGATGCGTAGTACCACTTGGTGCCATCCCAGGTGATAGCCTCGAGGTCTTCGGGGTCGAGTTCTTTTGTGGGACCCGATGCATTTGGATCTATGAATCTTAGACAGCGCCGAACTCGGAGAGAGTTCATGACAGGTTCGATCACATAGAGGTTCGGTTCCTCGTCGTCGACGGCCAAGGCTAGCGGACCCTTCGGCTCTTCTAGACCAGTGAGACCGGAAGCAGTTATGTCCGAAGGCTCGTTTATCCATGATTGCGTCATTGTCAAAGAATCCTCCAATGAAATGCGGAAGTCGTCAAGTTGTCTGGCTGTGTCAAGAACATTGGCAGACAAGTGGAGCAAACGATCGGCTCCTTTCGATGCAAACGCGAGGATAACCGCTACTGCCTCCAGGATTACCATAGTAAAGAGCTTCTTCAAGTAAGGTTGCGGAATTCTTATCCAACCAGGCAATGCAGCAAGGGTTAAAGCAGCAGAAGCCGCAAGAATAACCAACAGCACAATCAGAACTGAAAACAGGAAAGTATCCATATAAGCCTCCCTCCCACGTGGCACAACGTGCCTTCCTTTAAGTCCGACAAATAAGAATCATCTATACGGGTCGTTGTCGAAACAGAATACAGAAGGCTCACGCATTAAACCCGAGAATGAAATTTGGAAAATTCTCGAGGTCCCCTGCCATTCTTGTGAAATCAGGAATATGATTTACTGTGGCCAGAAGCTTCGCAGGACGTCATTAATGCATCGTCCCTTCTCCATCGTTCGATCGGACACCTTTATTCCGACTAGCTTTGCAATTTCCGAAACGTGGCTTTCCAGCCTGAGTCCCCAATCTCGATGCGGTCAATTCGCACAATGTGAAGTCTCTTCCATGAACCTTCAAGATAAGCAGCGAGAAGAGAATTCTTTTTGCCCGAAGAAGTTGCTTCGTCTCGAATAAACCATGTGTCTTCCTGCAATTGGTCTCGTTCTTCCGGTGCCATATTCTTCCCCCTTCTACTTCCTAAAAGTAGCCGGAATATCTATTCGCTTTCTCAAGTAGGACGCTATGCTGCCTCAAGAGTAACCGTAGTTCCTCATCAGCTTTTTTCGTCGCTTGAAGCCACAGCTTCCGTTCGCTTGATGCTTCGTTGCTTCCTACCAACACTTGCAACGACAGGATCAGGTCCGAACGATAGGTCGTCAAATCTGTAAAGTCTGGGATTTCCGACCGAAGCGGACTGCCTTTTTCCTTTTGCACTTTGAGCAGATTCGATGCCTCAACGTTCGAGTAGATGGGAACCGGATACGTCTTGGGTAAGAGATCACACAGTTTATCGAGGTCGCGTTTCAGTCTGTTGGCTTGCTCATCGATCCCGACCCGCTCGCTGATAATATCGTAGGCTTGCGTGAGTCGAGCATTACTGATCAAGTGAATTGTGTCGGAGGTCGCGGCACCCGGCGCGACTTGCCTGGTCAAGACGGCATGTGTCGGAATCGGAGGCCCCAGAACACCATCGGCGCCGATAAGCATATCTACGCCTAGGTATCCAACGACAAGAGGTTGCTCGAAGGTTTCAACCATGCTAATCATGCGTGACGACGCCGCGGCGATTTTGACCGTGCCGCCAGGCAAGAGAGTTTCACCGCCTTCTTGGACTGTTCCCAACGCATCCGCAATGGACTTGTTGAGCGCGTCCAGCGATTTTTGATAATTCTCCGCAGTCGCCGACTTAGTATCATATATATCCGTGGCCGTCCTTAGCGCAAGTAGCTCGACGGGTTTTGGAACGCCTGCGGACAGACCGCCTTCGCGAGTTTTGGAGGCACGAATAGATACGTTCATTTTCTTCGCGAGATACACTCTGGACACGATGCGAAGATAGTTCGTTTTTCCTTCTCGTGAGGCATAGTTGAGAAGAAACTCGTGATGGTCCCTCTCCCAGTCAAGGATATTCTTGTGGAGCGATACCGCGTCGATCCCGTATGTCTTCGCCTCCTGTATGCTGATTGTTCCTTCTCCCGCGTCGGCGCCCAGAAGACTTAACCCAATCGGAACACCCTGCAAGGGCAGTCCCATATTGAGGCCGACGCCGCTTTTCACGGAAAATGAGTACGCTGGGAAATTTGCCCCGGGCGCCTTCTTCCAACAAGCATCCCCTCCCGCGTCCAACCAATCCTTTGGCAGATCCAGTCCGTCCGCCGACGCGAATGAATGTGAATAGAAATTCGGATAGCCGGTGGGGGCCAGCCTGTCCACGAGATTCTCCATTGGCAGAAAGCCGCTTTCTTCGTACTCGTGATGCTGATCATCGACTGTTTGCTGGACCAGGAAAATGTCGCCGACCTGCACGTCCTCGGTCAGCGGATAGACGGGAATGACCTGACTGGCGCGAATCACCATACACCAGTCTTTTGCCACTGCGTGCAAGTTCTGATTGCGAGTTGTCCCGCACCCGCAGATTACCGCAAGCAGTGCCGCCAGAATCACATTGCTCCGATTCATGTTTTAGCCCTCCTCATTGAATGAAAGATCAACCCTTAGTCTTGAATCGGATATATGCCATACCCGACGATCTCTGCCTGCTTCCGAACATGAAGCAAGCGCCCGCCTGTCTCTCACTGCACGTTGAGGTCAACCCACACACAATGGTGGTCGGACGCTTGCGTTCGTTTGTCGGTTACCGTATCGAAGGGTTTCCACTTTTTCGAGTAATAGCCTCGACGCTCGACTCCCACAGTCGCAGTTTTGCTCTGCAGCGGTTTGGACAGCAGTAAATAGTCGAGCTTATTCGATTTCGCGCCCGTCCCATACGTCCCCGGGAAAGTGGTTTTCTCGGGGTACGCCTGCATCGCCATAGCATCCTTGAGTTCAGAATAGTTGAGCAAAGGAGAGAGATGGCCATCCACAGGCGGTTCGTTCATATCGCCCGCCACGACCACATTTGAAGTGGACTTCAGTGCTTCTTCCACGAGTTCGCGCACCTTTTCGGCCTGTTCCTTCCTCCTCTTGCCCGTTTTGTCTGAACCCTTGCTCGAAAAGTGGTTGGCAAAGATGATCAATTGCTGACCACCGGCAAGCTCGCATGAGAATTGCGCGCAGTCCCGCGGAAAGAGAGGGTTGTCGTTGTTATTGCGCAGTTCCACATTGGTCTTCATACTCCGGACCGGCACCCGTGACAGCAGCGCCACGTCGATCCCGCGGGGGTCGTTTCCATCCATCAACAGAACATGCGGGTAAGGTTCTCGGTTTAGGCTCTTCAACTGCGGGACAAGAAGATCGTCATGAAAACGCTGGAGAGTTACTCGATCCTCGATCTCAACCAGCACCTGAATGTCGGCGTTGACTTCCGCGATCACTCGAGCCGTATTCTTCATGGCCTGATCGTCAATCGTGTCGCGAACCAGGTCGACCCAGCCCAAGAAATCGCCCGAACCGGCGGCTGTCCATGTCCGGGTTCCATCATTATGCTGCGTCCAAAGCTTGCCGCGAATCTCGCGCAGGATAAGCTTGTCATGCTTTGCTCTTCGGTCCATGAGTTTGTACTTGTCGACCAGAGCTTCGATATCATCCTTGACTGCCTCGGTGTATGCAGGCTTTTTCAAAAGCACATTGAGCCGCTGGAAATCGTCCAGAAAAGGCTGCCCCTGTGCATTTGTTTCGTAGCTCATCACAACCGGCCTGCTGAACAGGTTTTCAGCGTTGAAAGTGGCAATTCTCATGTTCCCCCTCCTTGTTTTTCATAGCAAGCTTGAGTGCCAATCGAAACGTGGCCAAAGGGCCCCTTCCTGTAGTGCTCGCAGATGAGTGAATCTCCCCGGACCCGATTGGTACGGAATGCGAATGCACTCGGGTTGTGCAACAGCCTGCTTAATCTCCCGCAAGATGGTCGAGAGAATTAAATCACAGAAAAGGTTACAGATAGGTTACAGATAGGAAAACTATGGAATTTTTCGGAAGATTTCGCGGAAGGGGGAGGAGGCTTTTGTAAGTCCCGTGAAAGGAACATGTTATGGTAAGAAATCAGGGAAAGAATAGTGAAGAGTTTGCCGTTAGGCGCGCATTTTAT
The DNA here is from genome assembly GCA_964450145.1 of uncultured bacterium. Taxonomy (GTDB): domain Bacteria; phylum Abyssobacteria; class SURF-5; order SURF-5; family SURF-5; genus JACRIR01. Next base: position 1,361 of record CAYVDS010000054.1, on the reverse strand, counting down.
TTTTTTCAGGGCTTGACGCCGACGAGATTTTTCCGGTGGTTGTCGGTTGCTGGGGATTCTGGAGCTTGGACCTGTGCTTGCCGGCCTTCATATTGCGATCTCGAGAACCCGGTCCTTTATTCTTTAATGGGTCCTCCTGAGAATTTGTGGGTAAGGGAAAGTCATAAGTAATTGAAAAGCATGAACCTAATCCTGTATATCGAGATGTCTGAAAAGGATACTCGATTGGAGGACACGGTTCATGCTCGTAGAAAGTATAGTGAAATGGACTCTTCAGTGCAAGTCTTGGCGTGTGAAGAGGGAATGAGCACGCTCTTTTCACGATGGTCACCGGGGTCGTTTTCAACGACAAGCAGATCAATGTCACTGTCTCGAGTCATATTGCCGGCGGCGGAGCCGAAGAGGATGTTTCTCACCGCAGAGGCGCGGAGGACGCAGAGTTTTCTGAAAGGTTGTTTACAATTCGACGGATGCCGTTCTTCAAGACGGGCACATTGAAGTTCATCAACAGACCAGCCTGCCAGTTCCCCAGCTTGAGATAGGTGAGCAACTGAGCTTCGTGAATTGGTTCGAGAGTAGCCACGGCCTTGATTTCAACAACAACGGCGCCAGCGACGACCAAGTCCAAACGATATCCACAATCCAACCTGACGCCCTTGTATGTAAGCGGCAACGGCCTTTGTCGCTCGAAGGTAATGCCGCGCAGGCTCAACTCGTGACAGAGACATTCCTCATAGGCCGATTCCAGCAATCCGGGGCCAAGCGTCCGATGCACTTCTATCGCTGCCTCCGATTATTTGTTCAGTTATTCGATTTAATTCCATCTCTGCGCCCTCCGCGCCTCTGCGGTGAAATACCGAGTTCGTATCTGTGGCTCGATTCTCATCTCCATAGCCCTCTATCAAAACTCCTATACTGTATTGCTTCCGAGATGTGTTCAGCGCGGATGGTTTCGGAGTCGGCGAGGTCGGCGATAGTGCGGGCGACTTTGAGGATGCGGTCGTAGGCGCGGGCGGAGATGCCGAGGTTGAGGATAGCTCCTTTGAGAATCTCTTTCGCGTCGTCGGTCGCTTTGCAGTATTTCTTCACGTGTCTCGGTCCCATGTGCGAGTTGCAGAGGATTTTGTCATTCTTAAAGCGCTCGCGCTGGAGGTTGCGGGCCTTTTGAACACGTTCGCGAATGACGGATGACGGCTCGCCGGAAGGCTCGGTCGAGGACAGGTCGGCATATTTCAGTCCAGGCACTTCCATATGCATGTCGATGCGGTCGAGCAGCGGGCCGGATATCTTTCCCAAATACTTGTGCACTTGCGACGGCTGGCACGTGCACTCTTTTCTCTGATCGCCCAGGTTGCCCCACG
>CAYVDS010000053.1:0-25486 GCA_964450145.1 uncultured bacterium | reverse complement strand
TCGAACAATTCCTTCACGTACTTGCGCCGGTAAGCGACAGCGCAGCCGACAGGATGAAGGATCGAGCCGAAGAAAACCATCTGCCCGTGATACACGAACTTCTGGAGAAACATGTAGAGCACGTCGCGGTAGAGATTGGTGAGCCCTCGTTGGAACCTGCGAAACCCGCTGATATCGTGCGAATTTATCGGAGCCGTGGGATTGGCCTCCGCAAACTTCTGGACGAATGGCGTGTCGACCAACGTATGCCGGTCGCGTTCGCGGAGCGGCAATATTGTGCCGCACGCGCATGCTATCCCGACTCCCTGATAAAGTTCCTGCACCGTGCGCTCGATGTAGTTGTCGGACTCGAGTATCGTGTCGCCGTCGAGCACGAACTCGACGTCCGAATCGAATTCCCTCGCCTGGCGCTTGAGGGTCGGCGTCTTGCCGATGGATGCCTTGCGCTGTATGACGAGTATGTCCATCCCATTGACTTTGCAGAAGCTCTTCGCGTAGTCCGCGGTCATGTCGCGGCTTCCGTCATCGATGAGAATGATCCTTCGCGGACGTAGCGTCTGCTTGGCAATCGAGGCAAGACAAAGGGATATGTTGCGTTCCTCGTTGAACGCGGGGATGACCACGTCCACCTTGGCCTGACGCCAGTCTTCGGCCGGAGTGGGCACGGTCTTGTCCGGGCCGTGTATCAAACCTAAGATGCTGAGGACGGTGTTGGGACTGATTATGAAATATGGGATCGCTGCCATCGTGTGTCGGCCTCACTCACTCTCGGGGAACGGCGCTCTATTTCAATAAGAACGTCCAGAGTCTGTTCAAGCGTCCACTTGTGCTTGAACCCGGTCAGTCTGAACAGCTTCTCTAATGACGGCCTGCGATGGTATGTCTCCTCAAACTTTCTTCCGTAAGCCTCGGCCTGCGGAACATGCCTTATTGGAGAATCGCTGCCAGCTCGCTCTTTCACGAGCTCGGCCAGTTTGCGTATCGAAATCTCGCGGTTATGCCCGACGTTAACGATCTCACCGGCGCTCGAAGGATTCGAGGCCAGCATATCGAGTGCGAGGACCACATCGCGCACGTCGCAGAAACATCGGCACTGCGTCCCGTCGCCATAGACCGTAATGGGCTCTCCCGCGACGGCCTGCGCCACGAACCTCGGCGCTACCATGCCGTAACGGCCTATCTGCCTCGGGCCGGTCGTATTGAACAGGCGCACAACGGTTATGCGCATGCCGAATTCTTTGGCGTACGAAACTCCCAACGCCTCGAGCGCCAACTTGCTTATCGGGTAATTGGTGCGCAATGAGGCGTTGAAAGCGTCTATCGAGAGTATCATATTTTCATGAAAAACTCCAGTCGGATACAGAATTTCGTCGTCCATCTTGGCTCTATCGAGCATTTCACAAGGCGACAGGTTCACGATTTCATGAGAGGATGACCCGTTCGCGCCCGACTCTCGCTTCATAAGGAATGCAGAGTGAGAAACGCTTTTTCTCTCCGCCCTTTGAAAAAGGGGACCCCTCAATTTCCCCCCTTTGTAAAGGGGGGCAGGGGGGATTTCTCCGCCTTCTGCGATTTCGCCCTTTCCCCTTGTTCCTTGCTCCTTTCCCCTCCCCAATGGGGTAGGGGGGATTTTTCCGCTCAGCCCCGTCCCGTTCGCGCCATTGCAGCCTGATCTTATGATTTGCGCTCCGTGACCGTAAACCTCCGAGCTCGATGCCACTATTATTTGCTGGCCGTGGTAGCTCGCGCGAGCAGCCTTGAGCAGCTTTTCACCGCCCATGATGTTCGTCAACAACACATTGATGGGCTCTTCAAGACAGCGGTATACCCCTACCACCGCCGCCATATGATAGATTCGGTCAGCCCATGCGGCTGCTTCCGGCAAGTCGGGCCACGTGAGGATATCCGCTTCATGGAATCGGAATCGTGGGTTGTCTATAAGCGGCAAGATGTTTTCGAGCGAGCCGGTGCTCAGGTCGTCAACGACCCGCACATCGTCGCCCTTCGCAACATGATACTCGGCGAGATGCGATCCAATGAATCCCGCGCCGCCAGTCACTAAAACGCGCACCCTAACCTCCATGTTTCTTTAGCATTCCCGCGAAGGCGGGAATCCACTCAGAAAAAAAAGCTAACCGCAGAGGGCGCAAAGATTGGCGCAGAGGAAAACTACTGGGCGTCCTCTGCGGTTAATGTTTCGTGAAACCACCACCTGTATTTTGACACATTTCATGAGTGTGCCATTGGAGTTAAAGTGACTTGCAAGTCTTATTCCATTAGGAAGCGTCGCAATCTTGTGACAGGGCTGGACGAGCCACTACAGTGCATCTTTTTCGACTGAAATGACTAAAGAAAGCAATATACAGGGCTTATTCATTCAAGATATGCTATATATTGTTATTTCAATAACACCTTCAGAGGATTTCGGAGAGGCAAGAAATCTGTCAAACGCCTACGTAAAGGCACACACGAACACGCAGGAAACTGGCCATTTACGGACATAGCGACAAAATTTGTCGTCACAAACCAGTTTACCACAAAGACAAAGCCGCAAAGAGAAACATGTAAGCGCAGAACCATGGAGGGCAAGGAGCGCACGGGGGAGTACCCCTTTCTTCCCCCTTTGCAAAGGGGGGAGGGAGAGAGACCGCGCAGATTCGCGCAGATTCCGTGAGGCAGGGACAATGACAAGAAGAGAACTTACTCCACTCGAAGGCGCACCACCCCCGTTCACATCCCCCTTTTCCCCCTTTTATAAAAGGGGGGCAGTGGGCCTTGATGAAACTTACGGACACGTTGGTTTCTCGGATGCTATTTCGATCTTCTTATCCTTTCCATCGTTTGCTCGCACTTTTTCTTCTCTTGCTTCAGGAAATCGATTATCTCGCGGCAGGTCCAACTGCCATAGCTCGATTTCCGGCAAATCTGTTGATAGTTCTCAGTGATATTGTCGGCCTCCGTCGGAAAGCTTGTAGTCTCGAACCCAAAGCTCGCCCGGTATTTTCTCACAGCTTGCCAGTTCTCCAAAATCACGTTCGGGTGGTCAGTGAACAACTGCAGAACTTTGTCCTCCATATACTCGCCATACTCGCCGTCGGCGAATGTGGTTATCCTCAACAACGCATCAACACCGGCCGGATCGCCAGTTGTCGCTATGTCATAAATGACATCGAGAAAAGCATCGACAAAGGACAACCTATCAAAGAGCCTCGGGTGGGGACTCGAAACGCCAAATGGCCCGAAAGTGATGTCATCGATTTCCCAGAGCGGGCTAAGGCCTTTCTTGTCAATTCTCATTCCCTGAAAGAATTTACTTGGGTCTCGAGTTCGGTTATATGAGATGAACTTGTAGACGAAGAACAGAAATTTGTCATCTTCCATCACATCACGGCATTCGTTAAACAGCTTATCCTCTCCCCGCTCGGCTTCAAATAGTAGTTCAAAGATGATCTCTCTGTACCTTGTTGTCAGATCGTCTGTCAGAACCTCCTTCTCGCTCGCCCCGGCAAAATCGATGCACGCGGCAAACACGCAATCCGACCAGCAAAGAGAAGAGGCGATCATGAATATAAGAAGCGTCTTCATTTCTCACTTGACCAATATAAATGGCGAAGAAACAACGCGAATTCACGAATCGACTGGCAATTCACAAGCAAGAGCGCGAGAATCAATCTCAAGCGTCTTTATCCGACAGTTGACACGTGACATGACACTAGCCTCTTCCTCAACAAGATAGGCTTCTCTAACGTTGCGACAAAACAAACTGCCGCCAATATTCCGAAACGGACGGCTCGATCTTCAGTCCTTTTTCTGCAACCCATTTCTCATCCGCAAGCAGTCTTTGCGCATCCACGTTGCCTGCTTCAGCGGCACGCTGAAGCCATACTGCCGCCTTTGCAATATTATGCATACTCGTATCATTCGAAAGATAACGACGGGCCACGCCGTACTCTTGCCCTCCCGTAACCTTCTGCCCTCGCTCGGAGCGGCGAAACCAGATTGAAGCTTGCACCTCGTCGTAGGGCACGCCTAGGCCAAAGGCATACATCGTTCCAATCCATATTTGCGCTTCTCTGTTTCCTTCCTCTGCATGCGGTCTGATCTTTGCAAGTGCAAGTGAATAGTTGCCCTCTTTCAGTGCGCTAATACCTGCGCGGAGATGAGCTTCGCGTTTGAAGACCCATGATCTGTAACCCACCGATCCTGCGAGGAGAGCGATTGCGACCCCAAACACAACGCCCACTCTGTTGCAGAGTCCCTTTGATAGCACAATCCACCGCCTAATAAGGTAAGACCTCGAGAGTATTGTTTTTATCCTTATCTAAGATATCTTTCACTTTATCCCATTGTTTCAAAGAATCGGGATCATTCTTGTCAACAGTTGTGCATCCGTTTGAGAAGCTACCCAAATGGAAGAAGAATCCACCCCTTCCCAAGTCAAGCTTAAACATCTGTCTTGTAAACCAGCTCTCCTTGAGCCATCATGAGCCGTCATATTTTGTTGAAGGAACCATCTCATATGAGCCAGGTCGGATTGGTCCTCCATATTCGCTCGTGAAGGAAGGATCATTCATGTATTCGTTGCTGCCAGAGAAGATCCCATGAGGACCGATCACAGCTCTTGATTTCCCGTCATCGGAGACACAAACCAGCGTATGGTATCCGATGTAGTAGTAGCATTTGGCCAGACCCAGCGGGTCTACCCAATTCACAGGATCATCGCCACAATAGGCGTAAAGGTTAATTCCACCCACATAATAGGCCGGGTCCTGCGTAATGAACCTGCCGGTTTGGGAGTCATACCATCGATAGCGGTAGTAATACAGCCCGCTGCGGTAGTGGCGTTCGCGGCCGGTGTAAGTGAAGCCGCGGTTGAAAGAGGGGCCGGTCTCCTGAAGGATTTTCCCGTAGGCGTCGTATTTGTAAGTCTTCACCGTGCCGCCCGTGCTGTTGAATATGTCCGTTACACTCCCCAAATGATTCGTGTGGTAGTAATAATCCGCTCCATTGTACCGCGCAATGAGCGGGTCGTCAATGCCTTCAAACAAATCTGTCTACCAAGGGGAACATCCCGCTCAGGGCGGCACTTCGGACGCCTCAGCATGGGAGTCACGCGGGAAGAGACAAGACACTTCGGAAATCTCCATCTCCTGTCTCCAGAATATTCAAGTCTTTTATTTTGGACAGGATTCACAGGATTTGCAGGATTTTTCTCCCCAATCTTGTTCATCTTGGCAATCCTGTCCATTCTGGCGTCACTATAGAAGTGTTCCGCCTACCCTTGGGTTGGAAGAGTGTCATCCCGCGAAGCACGGGACGCAAGGCGCGAGACGAATTGCACAAATGAAGCAGAAAAAGAGTTGGATCACGAATTGCACGAATTATGCCCATCACGAAAGCTTCTCTTCCTTATCATTCCCGCGAAGGCGGGAATCCATTTAAGAACAATGAGTTACTACATGCTTGAAAATTGCGACAGGATTTCAATAAATTAACAGTGAGCAATGCAGATAAAGATTGGTTTAGGGCTCGGGGTTATGAGCCCGGAACTATCAACATAAACCGAGAATCGGTTTTGATCCCCGCAGAGCACATACTCTATCCTCCCCCGGATAATATGTCGATAATATTGACAATCCAATCCTTGAGGCTCTTTCCGATAGATTCCTTCCTTCTCAACACTTTGACAAAGAGGACTGTGACATACACGAGAAAGCAGAATGCGATTGCGAGCCAGACCCAAAAATCCATCAATGTCACCACCCCATCATATGCAGCCGGTTATCGTCGTCATAGGAATACTCCGTTGCATGGTTTTCGCGGTCAGTGCGCGTTTTCAGGCTGCCGTCAGGATAGTAACGTGTAAAATGTGCCCCCCCGAACTAATCCCCAAATCGGACCGGGAAATGAGAGAGATATCACTCAAGATAGAAAACTCGAAATCTAAGACTCAGTACATTATGTGTGTAATCTTCCATCCATCCTGTTCCTTCACCATGTCAAAGATGAAAGTCGTTACGCCCATATATCCTTCCTCTTCCCAGTCGGTCAACACCTTGATTTGTATATATCCATATTCGTCCATCTCAGCCTTCTGGTAGGTTTGTTTCATCCAAACCCTCTCGGTGATGCACATGGAATTCCTATATTCGGTCGCATTTGTGATTCCCTCAGTGATCCGCAACCTTTCCTTCTCCCGCATGGAAAGAAGTCCATACACCTCCTCGTAGGAGGATACCCAGTACTTCTTCACAACCTCTTTCGCCGCCATAAGCTCCTTAATATCTTCTTTCGAGTAGATCCTTTCCGTCCGTGACATTTCGACGACCGGGTTTTGGACCACTACTTCCTGTTCTATCAATACCTTTCCTTGTGGTCTTGGAGCGGAACTACATCCAACACAAGCGGTTGCGACCAATAAGGGCCAGACTAGGCTGACAACTCGTGCGCTGTCTGCATTCATGTTTCACCTCTCGAAAAAGTCCGGAATACGGCTATAATACCGTCCCTGCGAGTCGTTTTTCTCTCAAATCAACGTGAACATGTGGCCCTTCGCCATGAGGGCCTCGGTAACCTTCTTCATACCAACCAATACCGCAGAAAATGCCGCTATCCCGTGCTCGGTTGGCCGTAATTATATGTAGCTGTCCCGGAACATATATATCTGCTGCAAGTCCCTCAACGTGGGTGCTCTTTCTTCCGGCTCCGAGGTTACAGTCAGGTCGCCTATTGCCACCTGCAATGACGATATCGTTGCCTAGGCCAATATAAGTGTTGAACTCCTCCAAGGCTTGCTGCACGACCTCGGATACGGGATAGTTGTGTGGATTCAGGACTGCTAGGCCAAGAGGGTCAATGCAATTGACGGGGTCATTCCAGACATATGTGTAAAGGTTGATACCGTTGCCCCAGTAAATCGGGTCCTGCGTCATAAATCTGCCGATTGATGGGTCATACCATCGATAGCGGTAGTAATATAGCCCGCTGCGGTAGTGGCGTTCGCGGCCGGTGTAGGTGAAGCCGCGGTTGAAAGAGGGGCCGGTCTCCTGAAGGATTTTCCCGTAGGCGTCGTATTTGTAAGTCTTCACCGTGCCGCCCGTGCTGTTGAATATGTCCGTCACGCTGCCTTGGTGGTTTGTGTGGTAATAGTAATCAGCTCCATTGTACCGCGCAATAAGCGGGTCGTCAACGCCTTCAAACAAATCTGTCTACCACGGGGAACACGGGGATTCACCGCGGACAAAATCGAAATCAGGCATTCTAGGGTTTCGCCGTGCGCTCCGTGGTTGACCATCCATGTGCGTTCCCGCGCTTCACAGATGTGTCAGTGGTTGCCGCAGTTCCATCAACTTTCTCTTGTTTCTGCCCCTGATTCTCTCTTTGCGCCCTCTGCGCCTTTGCGGTGAAGAAAACGTTTCCCGGGACAAAAAAAGGGGTCGGCATCTCTCGACTGGAGAGATGCCGACCTGCGCTCCCTATGGTTGTCATGCCGGCGTTTGCCAGCAAACTTGACAGAAACGTCTATTAGCTGCCGACCGGAGGATAGTTACCGCCAGCCTGAGGATCGGCGGCCGCGCGGGCAATGGCGCCACCGGCTCCATCGTCGCTACCGCGAACCACGCCCGACTCATCAACGTAGAAAGTGCGGTTCCCGCTGCGGTTGTAGTTGACGGCATATGCTTGTGCCCACCACAGCACTTCGTCATCGGGAGCAGCATAAGTCGCAACTGAGAAGACGTATCCAGACTTCGTGCCGCCACCCAGGACCTCGTCGATATAAGGCGGTGTGGCGCTGGACAGGTCCACAAAATCTCCAAATGCGCCAGTGCCGTCGCTATCCGCATCGCTAGCGGAGCTCGCCTGAAACGCAGCCTGAGCGCTTGACAATGTCCTCAGTGCGCCGATGGCTGCCGATTCGTTCGAGGCCAAGCGTGCGCGCAGCAAGTTCGGGATCGCAATCGCTGCGATGATCGCGATAATCGCGACAACGATCATCAATTCAATCAACGTAAAACCTTTGTTGCCCTTCATGGAAACCTCCTTTAGTGTCTTTTCATCGTCATACCGAACTCACGAAAGAATTTCTCTTTCTTCCCTTCGCCTCACCTCCTGTCGCTAACGCTTATATTTCCGGTCTGGATTATTGGACAACGAAGGATATGAGCAAATTCCATACCAAGGCAGTGCGGCAGGCTCAACTGTTCCAAGGGCGCTAAGCATAATCGGCTGAAACATGGCGAAAAATCGCCGATTTTTCTTCCCAAGTCGTCCAGAAGTTTAGTAATCTTCATCGCCATTTAGGGTTCCTGCTGAACGCCGTGAATGACAATTCCTGTCGAGGTTCAGCCATTTTTCGGCAATTACTAATTGCCGACCGCGGGGAAATTGCCGCCGAATGCGGGAGCGGCCAATGCGCGTGTAGCAGGAGTTCCGGGTATACCCAGTCCTCCGCCCGTATCGCTGCCCCTCAATACGCCGGATTCATCGATATAAAAGGTCCGGTTACCGCTCCATCCTTTGGCAGCGGGATAGGCGGTCGCCTGCCAGAATATTTCATCGCTATCCGCGTTGCCACTCATCGTTACCGAAAACAGGTAGCCAGACTTCCGACCGCTGCCGAGGCTGGCATCAATGAACGCCGGATTTGCGCTGGTCAACTGGTTAAATGAACCGAACTCCCCGACACCATCGGAGTCGGAATCGCTCTTGCAAACTGCCTGAAAACTTGCCTGAGCGGTTGAGAGGGTCCTCATCGCGCCGACGGCGCTCGCTTCATTGCTTGCCAGCTTCGATCTTACGAGGCTTGGGATCGCGATGGCGGCAATGATGATTATGATGGCGACGACGATCATGAGTTCGATCAATGTGAAGCCTTTGTTGTCTTTCATAGGTTCTCGGCCTTGTTCCTGCGAATGAATTCGCACCTACGCGACGCTGCTTCGTTTTCCGCGCGAATGAATTTGCACCCACAAGCAGTGCGAATGTATTCGCGGCCATAGTTAGTGGTTTATCGCTTCGGATTGTGAGCATAAACTATACCAAACTACAGAATTAGCGTTGTGTGAGGAGGCGCTGAAGGATCGTAAAGATACGCGGGTTTTTTGAGGCGAGAGTGTAAGTCTTTTTGTAATCAAGAGTTAAAGCTTTACTGAGACTGTCGGCTGAACCTGTCTGATCGCCTTTCAAGGCTTGAAGGCACGCGAGGTTATACCAGTTTTCAGCATTCCCAGGTTCGAGTTCGACTGCCATTTTCAGTAACTTAGCGGCATTTTCTGTCTCTCCCAGCCTGAGATATGTCACTCCGAGAGAGGAAATGGCTTCCGGTGATTCGGGTTTCATTTCGAGAGCTTTCTTGAACATATCGACGGCCGATGCGTTCTTGCCGAGGGTGGCATAGCAAAGCCCAAGGTCGTAGTAATCTTCGAAATTTCCTGGATCCAGCGCTATCGCGGCCTTGAAATGCGGGGCAGCCTTCCTGACCTCTCCCCTATTGAGGAGTACTTGTCCGACGTTGTGGTTTGATGTCGGATCCCCCGGGTTCGCCCGGTAAGCCATGATGAACTTCTGGATTGCCTCGCGCTCCCTTCCCTGAGCGGCCAGAAGCGCCCCGATGTTGTTCAACGCCCTCGCATCGTCGGGCCAAAGATATAAGGCATCCTGAAAATGTATGAGGGCGGCGGACATGTCGTTGCGTAATTGGCAGTAAACACCGTAGTTAAACATATGGTTTCCATACACTTTGCCCGCCGCGAGGTCACTGCTAATTTCTCTTCTTATCTCGGCGGATTTCAGGAACTTCGGAGCGGGCGCGAGTTGCCCGCCGGAAGGAATGATCTGGAACACGAAATCGAAGGGAACAAATCTCTCTATCATCATCTGGTTTGCCTCGATTCCTTCCCAGAATATGGGGAACTTCGCGCAGTTCCTTTCGTAGAAAAGCTTGAAATACGAATTCGCATACCATGGCAAACCCTCTTCGCGCTCGTTCAGGCTTGCGGGGCGAGGATTAGCTGCGTTCTCATACCGGAACTCCTCGGGTATGTTCAGGCCAGGATACTGGCGATGGATTTGAGCCAGATAGCCCGGGCGGATCAATCCGTTCCGCGTTATGATCTGCACGTCGGTCCTGTAGTTTTCACAATATTGCAGGTACCAACTGATGAACAAGGGGTCGGCTGTCCCGGTTATCAGAACTGCGTTCGAGGGCAGCGACGAAAGTAGGGACATGCCGTAGTTTTTCGCGTGGGTATAGTGCCGCTTGTTGTTCTCCCGAAAATGAGTGGTAAGGAGAATGGCAACGAGCAGAACGGCGGCAACGTAAGAAAGTGGGAAAAGGCGAAAAGGGGAAAAGGGGGAAAAAGAACGAGGAGATGAGGGAACAGCCCTTGGTGGCGGTTTCACCAACTCGCATAGATAGGCCACGCCAGCACCTGCCCACATCGCGAGTATCAAGATCGCCGGCGCGAGATATGCGGAAATGAATGCGCTGTTCAGGCTGATGAAGAAAAGAATGGCAATGATTGTGACTCCATATATCAGAACCGATTTTCGCGCCTTCCACAGCCTTACCGCGCCAACAAGGGCAAACCCACAGCCCAGAATGCTCAAGTTTGAGAGAAGGGTGGTCGCCATGCTGTGCAGACCTGCTTTGAAGCCGATCAGCGTTGGAATACGGAGGATATTTAAACTGTACTGCCGGGCTGTGACCACCCAGAGGAAGTTCTGCAGCGTTTCCGGGTTTCCCCAGTCAATAGGCGGGTTGAAACGCGACCGCAACGGGAGATAAGCGTAAACCGAGAGCCCAAGCGCGAACAGCAGAATCATCGCAAGAAGTCGGACGGGTTTAAAGAGCTTAAGGCGCAGGGCGGCAAGCAAGACGATTGCGAGCGATGGCGCGAAGAACAGGCCCGCCACATGGTTGGTGAAACTCAGGCCGTAAATGAAGCTGAGGATGAGGAGCTGCGGGGTAAGCCTCTCTCGATCGGGTGGAAGAAGCGCGTGGGTCTGTGGTTCGTCAATATTTTGGATTTTGTCCCGCCTGCGCGGGATTGGACTTTGGATTGCGCCGCTTGCATGGATTCGGAACGCGATCAGAGTGACAACCATCATGAAGAACGTGTGAAGCGTTGTAGTTTCGGCGACTACGGATTGATCCCACAGGATGAGAGAGAATGCCGCCGAAAGTGCCGCGATAATTCCGGCAAAGGCAGCGATCCCGGTTCGATTTTGGATCTTGTCCCGCTCTGGCGGGATTGGATCTTCGATTTGATCGATCGGGCCGCCTGCCGCCTGTCGCCTTTCGCCCGGGGCTGCAGCCCTTTTCCCCTCCGCTAGTTCCCCTTTCGTCTTTCGTCTTTCGTCTTTCGTCTCAAAGGTTTCCCCTTTCGCCCTTCGCCTTTCGCCTTTCGCCTCTATTAGTTCTCGAACAATCTGAAACAGCACCGCGCATGTGAGCGCGCCGAAGAAGGCGGACATTAAGTTCACGCGGTAAGCCGGAGAGCCGACGGGGGTATGCGTGAACAGCCAGCCGATTATCGCGTAGAGGGGATGACCGGGCGGATGCGGAATGCCGAGCGTGTAACAAGCCGCTATTAGTTCGCCGGCGTCATCCCAGTACACGGTGGGGCAGAGGGTGTAGAGATATACCGAAAACGTGATGATGAAGACAAAGACGGCGGGCGCCAACCTTTTTGTTCGAGCTAAATTCAAATCAGTCATGGCCCTTTTTCATCGCCGAGTCGGAAAGGTAAGGCATGACAAGTCCGTTCCGAAGAACGCCATAAAAAGCGGAAGATTCGGTTTGCGCCTCGACGCGCTCAATTCCGTTGCTCGTTTGGCGAAAGATTCTTGGAGAGAGGCATGAGGTCGGCGTCCTTGCGGGCGTCGGCGAGATAAGCTTCTCCGCCCGTAGCTATCGAGCGTTTAAGCATAAGCGCGGCTTGTTTTTCGTTCCCGACACGGGCGCAGTATCGCGCGAGCAGGAATAGCGTCGCGGGCGACTCCGGATCAAATTCCATGGCGTTATTAAGCGCCTGTCTTGCGTCCTCAAGTCGGTTTAGTTTAAGATGCACGGAGGCAAGTCCCCGGTGAGCAAAAGCGTACGTCGGTTCGATCTCCAGCGCCTTCTGAAATTTTTCTATCGCGTCGTCGTTCCGGCCGACAAGCGCATAAAGCTGACCTTGCGCCGTCATGGCCTCATAATAGTCTCCTTTCAAACGGATTGCCATACGATAAGCGAGGAAGGCTTCGTCATATTGCCTCAATTGCCTGTATGTGTTGCCGAGTCCGTAGTAGGCGGTCTGCATGTATCGATTACCTTCAATCGCACGCTTGTATTCGCGCAACGCAGTGTCGTAACGGCCCGCGCGACTTTCGAGCCTTGCGAGGTTATATCGGGTCGGCGGAAAGTTCGGATTGAATTTAAGAGCCAGTTCGAATGCCCATCTGCAAAGATCATCTCGCCCAATCTGTTCAAACATCATCCCCAGGTTGTTTAGTTCCACGGGGTATATTTCCCTGGTGACCTTGTCCTTGTCCATTCTCCGATAGCGCATCGCGGATGCAAGTTCTGATTCCCAGAATTTTCGGTTCCTGGAAATGATTTCCTCATCCAAAACGACGGGCTCGCGAGAATATCGGAATACAATACCTTGCGGAATGAGATTTTGGCAAAAAGGCATATCCTGCGTTATGACCCCCCAGAAAATGGGGCGTGCATCGTAGTTCGCGTCCATGACTGCCTGAATCGCCAGATTTCTTTGCCTGTTGAACGTTGTCCCGCGCGACACATGGTCCTTGGTGCTTTCTTGTGACGGCTGCACGAGGTCCGGATACTGCTTCAGCACTTGAGACCGCAGCACGCTGCCGCTCAAAACCCACGAGGGCTCTATGGCCATGACGTCGGGGCGCCTGTTTTCGCAATAGGCCAGATACCATAAAATGAATAATGCATATCCATCAACAGTGAAAAGCGCAGACCGTGGCGGCAGTTGCTCAAGAATCTGCTCGCCATAGAGCAGGGCATGGGTGTCCTTGCTTCGGTCCATGTCGCCGTAGTGTAACCCTAAAGGCAGCGCGAAGCTTACCGCCAGGGCGCCGTACAGCACGCGTTTCGCTGCGCCGACAGCCGTTGTCTCCTTTATACGCTCGAGGAACCTTGGCAACAATACAAGCGCCTGTTGAATGCCCACTCCTATCCAGATCGCCATAAGCGCGAGGGCCGGGATAAAATATGCCGAAATGAAAGCGCTATTGAGGCCGATATAGAAAAGCAGTGTGATGACAAGCAGACAAAATACTACTACCCGTCCCTGCGTGCGTCTGAGCTTTAGCAGGCCAACAGCCCCGAACGTACAGCCAACAACCGTGAACTGGCGAACCAAGTCTTGTGCGCGAACGATAAGATTCCCAACTATCGCGGCAAAGCTTGGTTTGGTCAGGAGGTTGCGCGCATATTGTTTCGCAGTCACGACCCACAGGAAGTTGTCGAGGTTTTCCGGATTGCCCCAATCGATCGGCGGGTTGGCGAGTGACCTTATTGGGAGATATGCGTAGACCAGCAAACCGACAAAGAATGAGACGGCCATCTCAAGAAGGAGGAGAGGCGCATAAATCCGTTTCTTGAATGTGACGGTGAAGAGGTATAGAAAAGCGGGGAAAAAGAAGACTCCCGCGACATGATTTGTCAGACTGAACCCGTACAGGAAGGTGAAGAGACAAAGCGAACGGCGTTCGCTTTTCCACAGAATCTTGCCGGAGGCGAGGCGAAACGCGAGAAGAGTGAGAGACATCATGAAAAAGCTGTGAAGCGTGGATGTCTCAGCGACGGTTGCCTGGTCCCATACAGTGGATGTGAAAGCGAAGAAGAACGCCCCCCCGAGCGCCGCAACCTCTGTCCACCGGCTCTCTTCCAGGCGCTCGAAGATGATCTTGTAGACGAGCGCGCACGTGAGAGCGCCGAAAAAGGCGGACATAAAGTTCACGCGCCAGGCAATTGAACCAAAGGGGATGAACGTGAATATCTTGCCTATGATGGCGTAAAGGGGATGTCCGGGAGGGTGAGGAATTCCGAGCGTATAAGCCACTGTTATCAATTCGCCTGCGTCATCCCAATAAACAGTGGGACAGAGAGTCAGGGTGTAAATAAGCAGGCAGAAGCCGAATGCAAGCCAGCCGGCATGTTTCCTGAATGTCGAGCAGTTCATTTTGCGTTTTGCTCAAGCCGCAGATATTCCGCCCTTTTGAGCGTTCGTTTCCACCAAAGTCTGAACAAGTCTTTGACCGTGCGTAAGATCACCCTCGGCTTTCCGCAGGTCGCCTTCACGGCCGACCGCGGAACATAGGTGATGTCGACTTCCTGCAATCGGTAACCGAGGTCGTGCGCCTTTATCATGATCTCGGCAGTGATGAAAACGCCCCTCGACTCGATTTCGATCCGTTCGAGCATTGTCCGCCTATACATATGTATGTAATTGAACTGCCGCTCCTTCATTCCGAAGAGCAACTTGATTAGCGCAATATTCGTGAGCGAGACGAACTTTCGGAACAGCGTGTAATCCCGCCGGTCCGAACGCACTCCGACGACAAGGTCGCACGAGCGCGACGCATCAATGTACTTGTAGAGTTCATTGATGTCGAGCCCGAGATCGGCGGGGATAAAGATGACGAATTCGCCCCGGCTCGCCTTAATCCCAGTAAATACTCCGCTGCCGGGGCCGAGGTTCCGCTCGTGGTTGATCAGCCTGATACGGCTATCGGCCTGTGCGAGTTCCCCGGCGATGGCGCGCGTGCGGTCGGCGCTGCCGTCGTTCACGATAATGACTTCGAAGGAGGTCTTGAGTTCGTCGAGCTTTCGCGCAATCAGAGTGGTCGTAGAGGCGAGATTGGCTTCTTCATTGAAAGCGGGAATTACAACCGACACATAGGGGTCAGGTCTACACACTTGACAACTCATGTCTGCCCCCTATTCTGTTCCGGTTTGTCAGGTGTGTAGACCTGACCCCTATTCCTTTTCCTCTTCGCCGGCACTCCCCCGACGACGGTGTAAGGCTCGACATCACCGCAGACAACCGCCCCCGCGCCAATCTGAGCGCCCTTTCCCACGGTGACTCCGGGCAGTATCACGGCCGCTGTTCCAATGTCGGCGTCATCCTCGATGACCACGGGCTTGAAGATTATGGGGGTTTGGAGTATGGGCTTCGAGGTGTCCGTCCCGTCGTGGTATGAGGTAATGATCTTTACCGCCGGTCCTATTCCCACGTTGCGGCCGATTCTCAGCCCGCCAGCGCTGTGGAAAAAGCATTGCTGTCCGATCCACGCGCCGCTTCCTATTTCCATCTTGTTCTTGTAATACCCTTTCAAGATCGTATAGTGGCCAACATATACGTCGTCACCGATCTCGATGTTCTCGGGATGGAAAATGAGCACGCCCGCCTCAATGACAACGTCCTTCCCGAGGCGGGCTATCTTTGATGTATCCGGCGTTCCGCTGCCGTGAGATTTCGCCATATTAGCAGCCAGACAGGGGTCAGGTCTACACATTTGACAAGAAAATACCGGCCTTGCTCTGATAACTAATCATGAGATGTTCCTGTCAAATGTGTAGACCTGACCCCTTTCTCCTCATGAAGAAGGCCCGACGCGGACCCTCTTGCCAACTGTTCGCGGTACCACTCGATAGTTCGAACCAATCCTTCATTCAGGTCGACCTTCGGCTCGAAGCCGAGGAGTCGCGTTGCCTTCTGTATACTGGGGATTCGAAGCTCGACGTCCACGTAGTCTTTCTTCACAAAAATGATATCGGAACTCGAGCCGGCCAGCGTTTTAATCTTTTCGGCAAGCGTGTTGATGGTGACGGTGCCGCGCGGATTGCCGATGTTGAACACGTGGCCCACGGCCTCGGGTTTTCTGAGCGTCAGGATGATACCTTCCACCATGTCGTCGATATAGCACCACGCGCGTATCTGGTTGCCGTCACCATGAATTTCCATCGGAAGGTTCTTGAGCGCGCGCACCGCAAACGTGTGAATCGCCCCCACACCCACTTGTCGGGGGCCAAAAACATTAAACGGGCGGATGGAAACTGTCGGCAAACCCGTCTCTTTGCCGTAGTTGTGGACAAGATGCTCAGCCGCGAGTTTGCTGACGGCGTAAGTCCACCGGGCTTCGCCGACCGTGCCCAGCGTGGTGGCGCTCATTTCTTCCGCATGGTAGACGTGAGTGCCGAATACCTCGCTTGTGGAGAAATCGACAAACCTCTCGACATTCCGCGCATGGGCGACGGTAGCCTCGAGCACGTTATAGGTGCCGATGAAGTTAATCTTCATTGTCCGGGCGGGAACCCGGAGCACAGTGTCCACGCCTGCTATCGCGGCCAGATGGAGCACCATATCGGGCTCGGCCTTTTTTATGGCTGAACACAACAGATCATAGTTCAGGATATCGCCGTGAATGAAGAAAAGGTTCGGGTGAGTCCACGCGGGACAATCCCTGAGAGCGTTCCGGTGACCGTTATCATAAACGACAACCTTGTTATGCTCGATAATGCGCTGCACGAGGCTCGTCCCGATGAACCCTGCGCCTCCGGTCAGGAAAATCGACTTGCCGCGTATTTCTTCAGTTCCCACTCGCAACTCCCTTAGCAGGGACAGACCCTGTGTTGTGGATATGTCCCTGGCTTTTTCTTACATATGCCCCGGGTCAGTCCCCGGCGTTTTCTCAACCGACCAGCGTGGAGAGTTTGAATATCGGGAGGAACAGAGCAAGCACCATTCCGCCGACCACGATGCCGAGGAAGAGGATAAGCAACGGCTCGATGAGCGAGGTGAGACTAGCGATAGTCGACTCGACCTGCTGATCATAGAACTCGGCTATCTTGGCAAGCAACTCATCAAGCGCACCTGTTCTCTCGCCCACATCGACCATGCGAGTAACCATGAGCGGGAATACGCCGCTCCTCGCCAAAGGCTCCGCGATTGTCGCGCCCGCCTTGATGCTCGTTTGAGAACCTTTGACGGCCCGCGCGATCACTTCGTTTCCGATCGTGCGCTCAACGATTTCGAGCGCGGCAAGCACGGGCACGCCGCTCCGCGTGAGCGTTGACAGAGTTCGCGAGAAGCGAGCCACCGCCACTTTCCTGAACAGAGGCCCGAAGACCGGCAGCCTGAGCTTCACCATGTCGAACTGGAGCGCCCCCGCCGACGTGGAGACATAATATCGCAGCGCAACGAATATTGCAACAAGCACGCCGATAATAATCAGGACGTATTTCCGGAGGGCCTCGCTCAGGTTCATGAGCATGAGCGTGGGCTTCGGAAGCTGTCCCCCAAGGCTTTCAAATATCTCCTGGAATTTCGGCACGATGAATACCAGAAGACCGATGGCAATCGAGACGACGATAACGAAGGCGATGACCGGGTACGTCATCGCGGCTTTGATCTCGCGCTTGAGCTTCTCGGTCGCTTCAAGATATTCCGCAAGCTGAACGAGAATGCCATCAAGGTTGCCGCTCGCCTCACCTGCGCGCACCATACTCGAATAGAGGTCCGTAAAGACTTTCGGGTGCTTCTTGAGCGCGTCCGAAAAGGTCAGGCCAGCCTCGATATCCTGCCCCACCTGCGTCAGCACTCGCTTGAAGCTGGCGCTCTCCGTCTGCTCGATCATGATATCGATTCCCTGGAGCAGCGGAAGACCGGCGTTGACCATAGTGGCGAGCGAGCGAGTGAATAAGATCATCTCTTCCGCCCGGATCCGCTTGCCGCGCCTCAATCCCTTGAGTCCGGCGGCCTTTGCGGCGCTTTCCGCCCGCGTTGCTCGGCCGTCCGAGACGGAAGTGGGAATGAGACCTTTTTCCCTCAATTTCTGCAGCATGTCCTGCTTATTGTCGGCCTCCATCGTGCCGGACGCGCTGTTGCCCGACTTGTCGCGAGCCGTGTACTGGAACGTTGGCATTATTATCCCTCCCGTCTAATTAACTGTCCTGCCGGGTTCAATTGCTTTCCTTGGGTTTCATGTTGTACTTCTCGAGCTTGTATCTGAGCGATCTCGGGGAGAGCCGCAGCAGGCGCGCGGCCCTGGTCTGCGAGTTGCCCGTACGGTTCATCGCTTGCTTGATGAGCGACCGCTCGAATGCTTCAACTCGCTCATCCAGGTCTATGCCGTCCGCGGAGACTTGCGGCGCTGCGGGCTCCTCCGTCATCAACTCGAACAGTTTCTTGGGCAGGTCCGACGGCTCGATCAAATCTCCGTTGCACAAGGCCGCCGCACGCTCTATGACGTTCTCCAACTCACGCACGTTGCCCGGCCAGCGGTATTGCTCGAGTATCTTTTCGGTTTCCTTGGAGAGCGCCACTCGTCTGCCCGACCGTTCGAGAAACTTGTTCAGAAAGTGTCTGACCAGGAGCTGAATATCCTCCCGCCTTTCGCGGAGCGCCGGAACGTACATGGGAATAACGTTAAGCCGATAGTAGAAGTCCTCCCGGAAACCGCCATCGGCAACCATTTTCTCGAGGTCCTTGTTCGTCGCCGAAATGAGGCGAACATCCACCGAGAAATCCGCAGCGCTTCCGACCGGTCTTATTTTCATCTCGTCGAGAACCCGCAGCAGCTTCACTTGAAGCGCCATGCTGGTCTCGCCTATTTCATCGAGAAAGAGACTGCCTCCGTCCGCCACTTTGAACAGCCCGTCCTTGTGAGAGACGGCGCCGGTAAACGCCCCTTTGACGTGGCCGAACAACTCGCTTTCGAGCAGGTTCTCGGGGATGCCGCCGCAGTTTATGGCTACAAAAGGATTCTCGCCACGGGGGCTGCAATTGTGTATGGCCTTCGCAACAAGCTCTTTGCCCGTGCCGCTTTCTCCGAGTATCAGCACTGTGCTCGAGAGACAGGCGACCTTCCGTATCATGTTCTTCATGTCGTTGACGGGGCGGCTGTTGCCAACGAGGTCCTCGATCCTGCCCAGTTTCTTGAGTTCGAGCCGAAGTGCCCTGTTTTCAACACGAAGTTTCTTGCTTTCGAGCGCTTTCTGCACGACCAGTTTGAGTTCGTCGTTCTTGAATGGTTTCACGAGGTAGTCGAAGGCTCCGAGTTTCATGGCCTCGACGGCGGAATCTACGGAGCTGTGGGCCGTGATTACGATGGAAGGTATGAGCCCGTCCGTGTTCTGGGCTTGCCGGAGCACCCTCATGCCGCCGTCTCTGTCGTCTTTCAGCCAGAGATCGGTGATGACGAGATCCCACAAGCCGTTGCGCAACTTATCCACTGCCTCGTCATGGGAAGCGGCGCCGGCAACGTCATAGCCCTGCTTTTCGAGCATTATAGTGAGCAACTCGCGCATGCTCGGTTCGTCCTCGACGATCAAGATTCGGAATTTGCCCATGTTCTAGACCCGACTCTCCCTGGGAAGCATCATCCGCACTGTGGTTCCTTTTCCGCTGCTACTTTCGAAATCAATTGAGCCGCCATGGGAGGTGATTATCCTGTGGACGATAGACATACCCAGACCGATCCCATGCGGTTTGGTCGTATAGAAAGGGTCGAATAATTTGCAGGCCTCCTCCGGTGAAACGCCGTTCCCTTCGTCCTCGACGAAAATGCCTATATAACCCGCGGATTCGCCGTCGTCTCCCGCGCGTATGCGCAAGGCGCCGCCTTCCGGCATCGCCTCGACGCCGTTTTGAATCACATTCAAGACCGCCTGCCTGATCTGTCCACGGTCAGCCATTATGTTTCCTAAACTCTCCGGCCACTCCTTGAGGATGGAGACCTTGCTGCCGGGAATAAGGCATCGCTCAGCCACCTGCACGACTTCTTCGAGAAATTGGTTGACGTCGAATTGTTCCTTGCCTCGCGGATTCGGGCGAACAAACCCAAGGAAATCCGAAACGATCCTCTCCAATTGATCGGCTTCTCGAATAGCGATTTTCATCAATTGAGCATCCGTTCCGTCCAACTTGACATTTTCGGCCAGTTCCTGGATCGCGCCCCGGATAGAGGCCGCCGGATTCCTTATCTCGTGAGCGAGGACCGCCGACATCTCGCCGATCGCAGCGAGCCGGTCTGCTCGACGAAGGTCTTCCTCCATGCGTTTAAGTTCGGTAAGGTCTGTAAAACTGGCCACCGCTCCCGTGATCTTGCGCGAATTGTCCCGGAGAAGGGAGACCGTAATCCCGACCGGAATCCGTTTTCCATCCCCCCGGGTCACGGTAACCTCTTTGCTTCTGCACTCCCTCTGCTCGGCCACCGACTCTTCGATTGGATTCGGCTGTCCGGGCGGAGTCGCGAAAACCTCAGACACGTGTTTGCCGAGTCCTTCAGAAATATGTCTTCTGAGCAGGCCGGCGCCCGCCGGATTGAGAAGCGTAACCATGCAGTTCCGGTCTATTCCTATGAATCCGCTCGAGAGGCTGTTCAGGATGTTCCGCTGGAACATCTGAAGCAGACCCACTTGACGAGACAGATAGCCCGCCAGTATCACGGTCAGAAAGAAAGCGAAGACGTTCATTCCCAGGTACGCCGACAACTCGTCGGGCGGCATAGCGGCCTTCTGCCACCTGAAGGGAAACGCGGGCACAATGGACAGGCCGCGCTCGAGGAAAACCGCGAGCAGGAAAAACGCCGAACATATTGCGCCAAAAAGGAGACTCTCCTTGAAGGAGAGAAGGATGCTGGCCGACAATATGACGGCTATGTACAGGAAATTGAACGGACTTTCGCTGCCGCCGGTCAGAATCACAATTCCGCTTGTGAGCAACAGGTCGGCTGAGAGCAGAAGGAAGGGAAGACGGGTTCTCGGCTGATAGCCCCTCCGCATAATAACGACAATTATGAAGGATTCGATGAAAGCGATGAAAAGGACAGCGTAGAGACCCACCGTGCTCGGGTCCGTCGAGGCGCCGCTCTTGACACTGAGCGCCACGCACAAGAGGGCGACGAGCGAGATGATGAGCGCCCTCATGAGCGCAAACCGTTTCGGAATAAACGCGATTTGCCCGACCTGTTCTCTGGCTGTGTCGTTCATGCCGTTCGGTTCTTTGGTTCTCAGAAACCTTTTCCCATCAATCGGAGCAATTCTTCCTGATTCATGCTGTTATCGAGCGCCTCATCGTATGTTATCTGGCCGCCCTTATACAGCCTGTAAAGGGCCATATTCATTGTTTGCATCCCGAGGCCGCCGCCGGTGCTGATAGCGGAATATATCTGGTGCAGTTTATCTTCGCGAATGAGGCTTCGTATGGCAGGGGTAGCCATCATGATCTCGAGCGCCAGCACCCGCCCGTTCGCGTTCTTCCGCGGAAGGAGCTTCTGCACAAGCACCCCCTCCAGAACGAAAGAAAGCTGCGTTCGAACCTGCAGTTGCTGGTGCGGCGGAAACACGTCCACCATTCGGGTAATGGACTGCGTGGCGTCGTTGGAATGAAGGGTAGCAAACACCAAGTGCCCTGTCTCGGCCACTGTCAACGCAACCATGATCGTCTCGAGATCGCGCATTTCTCCGATCATTATCACATCGGGGTCCTGCCGAAGAATATGTTTCAGCGCAGCCGCAAACGAATGTGTATCGGCAAAGACTTCGCGTTGGTTGATAATACTCAGCTTGTGGGTGTGCAGATACTCGATCGGGTCCTCGATTGTAACCACGTGGCAGCGTCTCTCGTTGTTGATTTTATTTACCAGAGCGGCGAGAGTGGTGCTTTTCCCGCAGCCTGTGGGGCCGCATACAAGCACTAGGCCTTGCGGCTTATCCGCCAGCTCGCGAACGCATTTCGGCAAGCCAAGCTCTTCAAAACTGAGAATCTCGTAAGGGATGGAGCGGATGGCCGCAACCACCGAGCCGCGGTCCATATAGAGATTGACTCGAAACCGGCTTAATCCCTTGATACCAAATGACATGTCGAGCTCTTTTTCCTTTTCGAATTCCTTGATCTGCTGTTCCGTCAGAATACTGAAGGAAAGGTTCTTTGTCATCTCGGGTGTGAGCGGCGCCGTGTCGATGGAGTACAATTCCCCATCGATGCGGAGTTGGGGCGGTATGCCCACCGCGAGGTGCAGGTCAGAAGCGTTGTTCTCGATCATTTGACGGCATAACTCTTCTAGTTGCATCACGTGCGGAGTCCCCCTTCCGGTTTTCATGTAACAACATTGGCCGGATGTGGCAATTATTGCAACCACACATTTCAGAAATGTAGCCTATGGAACATATATTATCCCTAAAATGGTAAAAGAGCAATTCTTGTGCCACATTTTGTAACTATGTTACGGGAATTGTTGTCCCCAAACCAGGAGAGACCGGCTAATCGAATGATTCTTTGGAGAGTGAGCGTGTCCCAATCAATCCGGCGCCGTAACACGGAGGGCTTCCTCGAGGGTCGTGAGGCCTGCCGTCACCTTTCTCAGCCCGATCTGACGCAGGGTCTGCATACCGTTTTCAATGGCGGCGCGCTTGATTTCACCGGATGGAGCGGAAGCCATTATCAAGTCCTGAATGTTGTCTTTGATACGGAGAACCTCAAGAAGGGCGAGCCTTCCCCGATAGCCTGTTTCGCCGCAGCGCCCGCACCCCGTACCTTTCCAAAGGTCAATTTTCTCGCCGGGGGTGACATTGAACTGGGCTCGCTTGAGCACTTGATCGGGCACATGATAGGATTCCCTGCAATCGGGGCAGGTCTTGCGCACCAGCCGTTGGGCTGCGGCCATGAGCATGGACGAGGCAATCAAGAACGGCTCCATACCCATGTCGATGAGCCTCGTTATGGCGCCCGGAGCATCGTTAGTGTGGAGCGTGGTGAGCACAAGATGGCCAGTGAGCGCCGCCTTGATAGCGATGTCGGCGGTCTCCTCGTCGCGGACTTCGCCGACCATAACCACGTCGGGGTCCTGGCGCAATATCGACCTCAAGCCTGAAGCAAACGTAAGTCCGACTTCCGGTTTTACCTGCACTTGGTTGACGCCGTACAGCTCATATTCGACCGGGTCTTCGACGGTCACAATATTGACGTCCGGGTTGTTGAGCATATGGAGCGCGGAATAAAGGGTCGTGGTCTTGCCGCTTCCGGTGGGACCCGTGACGAGGATAATTCCGTTCGGCCGGCTGAGGCTGCCGCGAAAATCCTCGAGGGGCTGTTCCTCGAAACCGAGCTTGTCAAGTTCGAGTTGCAGGGCCCCTTTGTCGAGAATTCGAAGAACGACTTTTTCGCCGTAGTAAGTGGGCAAGGTCGAGACGCGGAAATCGATCTCGCGCCGCTCGAACTTTATGCGGAAGCGTCCGTCCTGCGGGACACGCCGTTCCGCGATGTCCAGTTCGGAGACAACCTTGATTCGGGAAACGACTGCCGCCTGAAGGGACTTCGGAGGGGACTGCACCTCCCGAAGCATTCCGTCAATTCGGTAGCGGAGCCGGACGTCTTTTTCGAACGGCTCGATGTGGATATCGCTTGCCCCCTGCTTAATGGCGTTGAGCAAGATGAGGTTAACGAGGCGTATGACGGGCGCCTGTTCGACCTCTTTCTTCAGGTGGCTTATGTCAATTTCTTCTTTGCCTTCCACGACAGTCACATTGTCGGCCTGTGCGTCCTTCAGAATATCGGCAAAGTTGTCGGCCTCCCCTTGCTTGCCGCCATAATAACGGTCTATCGTTTTTTTTATCTCGGAGTCGAGGCTCACGACGGTCTCAACCTCGTATCCGGTGAGCATGCGGACATCGTCTATTGCGACAATGTTCAAAGGGTCGGACATCGCTATGGTGAGCGACTTGCCCGTCTTCGCGACCGGTATGAGGTGATAGCGCCGCGCGATACCTTCGGGGACTTCCGCAAGCACTTCGTCAGGAATATCGTAGCTCTCGACCCGCAAATGCGGGATGCCGAGTTGTTCGCTGAGCGTGATTACGATATCCTCCTCGCTCACCAGTCCGGAATTGATGAGAATGGCGACCAGCGGCTGACCGGTCCGCCTCTGTTCGGACAGGGCTTGTTGGAGCTGTTCGGGCGCGAGCAGGTGTTCTTCGATGAGAATGTCGCCGAGTCTCTTCTTGAGGGTTTCGACCATGAGTGTAGACCCCTTTGCCTTGATTAGGTTTTGACCGCTTTAAACATGTGCTTAAGTATTTCCTGGGCCAGTTCCACGGTGATTTCGTGTCCCACGAGCGATGAGTACGCCAACAGTTTCTTCAACGCTCCCTCGAGCTCGCGCACGTTCGATGGGATGGACCTTGCCAGCAGATCGAGCACGTCGTCGGGCACGCTGGCTCCGGCAGCCTCGGTCCGCTGGACGAGGATGTTGAGCCGAGTCTGAAAGTCAGGTTCCTCCAGACAGGCGACGACGCCGCCCTCGAACCTTGATATGAGGCGTTTTTCGAGACCTTCAAGCTTTTTCGGAGAGACATCGCTGACAAGAATGATGTGTTTTTTCTTGCCATGAATGGTGTTAAAGATGTTGAAAAACTCCTCCTGCGCCCGAGTTCTCCCCGCCAGAAATTGGATGTCGTCGAGAATGAGCATATCGACTCTGGCATAGCGTTCCCTGAATTCCTTCATCTTTTCGCGTTCCACCGCTTCTATCATTTCATCAATGAATTGACTTGCGGGCGCATAGACGACGAGCACATTGCCTTTTGACTGGGCTACCTCGTTGCCGATCGCGTTAGACAGGTGAGTCTTCCCCAAGCCCGTATTGCCGTAAATGAAAAAAGGATTGTAGTCGGAACCCGGCGATTCCGCGATCGAGCGTGCCAGCGCGTACGTGAACGAGTTGGCCTGCGCCACGACGAAGTTGTTGAAAGTGAACCTTTCTATCAGCCCGCCGGCGCGCACGACGCGCTGTTTTGTGTCTGAATCCGGCTGTGCCGGCTTCTCTTCGGGAGGCGAATCGGCTGCGGCCGCCGACTTCTTCGGCTTGGAGGGAGCCCCTTTGGCTTCCAGGAGAGTGATTGGCGAATGCTTGCGCTTAGACGCTTCGGCGCCATGGATTTTCGCATGAAGTTCCTTGAAATCCGCCCATGAGCAGAGTATGGGCTTTATGCGGAGGCTTACGGTTTTCTTTATCTTTTCCAGCGCCTCGACATCGAGAGGGTTCACCATTGCGACCGTGAGGAGCGTACCCAATTTATCGATAGGCAGGAGTTTGTCATCTTGGCAAATCGATGCCGGGATCAGGTCTGCGACATCTTTCCCCACCTGGAAGTTGGTCAGCTTAAGATGAGGAATACGGCACTGGCGTACGAGGAAGCCGACAAGCTCTTCTTCCGTAATGTAGTTGAGCCTCACGAGGATTTCACCGAGGAATTGGCCCGTCTGTTGTTTCTCCTCGAGCGCCTCCTCGAGTTGTTCACGCGTTATGACTTCTTCGCGCACCAGCAACTCGCCCAGCTTCTTATTTGCTCCTTTGGCGTTGTTCATAGCTCCCATCGCGTTATTCGGAAGCGGCCTTCATTGCGCGACGCCGCCGCTCCTTAATTCCTTGCCGTTCAAGGGGGCGGACTGCTGTCGGCGCC
>CAYVDS010000052.1:0-25663 GCA_964450145.1 uncultured bacterium | reverse complement strand
TCGCGGATAGCGAACCGAAGCTCTTTCTCCATCGCGATCGGCGTTATCAACTCCACCTGGATCAATACGTTGTCGCCGGGCATCACCATCTCCACTCCCTCAGGAAGCATCAGCGAGCCCGTCACGTCGGTCGTCCGGAAGTAGAACTGCGGCCTGTATCCGTTGAAGAACGGCGTGTGCCGGCCGCCCTCTTCCTTCGTCAACACGTATACCTGCCCCTTGAACTTCGTGTGCGGAGTGATCGAGCCCGGCAGCGCAAGCACTTGCCCTCGCTCGACTTCGTCCTTCTCTACGCCCCTCAGCAAGCAGCCAATGTTGTCGCCCGCCTGCCCATAGTCCAGAAGCTTGCGGAACATCTCGACGCCCGTCACCACCGTCTTCTGAGGCTTCTGACCCAGACGCATCCCTACTATTTCCATTTCCTCGCCGACTTTCACCTGCCCACGATCGACACGGCCCGTCACCACCGTCCCACGGCCCGTTATGCTGAACACGTCCTCAATCGGCATCAGGAACGGCTTGTCTATGTCGCGCTTCGGCGTCGGTATGTAGCTGTCCACCGAGTCCAGCAACTGGAATATGCTCCCGCAGTTCGGACAAGCCCGGTCCCCGCATCCGTGCTCCATCGCCTTGAGCGCGCTCCCCCGTATCACCGGTATCGTGTCGCCCGGAAACTCATACTTGCTCAATAACTCCCGCACCTCGAGATCAACAAGCTCCAGCAACTCGGGGTCGTCCACCATGTCAACCTTGTTCAAATACACCACAATGTAGGGAACGCCTACCTGCCGCGCCAATAAAATGTGCTCGCGCGTCTGCGGCATCGGTCCGTCCGCAGCCGAAACAACAAGGATCGCGCCGTCCATCTGCGCCGCCCCAGTTATCATGTTCTTCACGTAGTCGGCATGCCCCGGACAGTCCACGTGCGCGTAATGCCGGTTGTCCGTCTGATACTCGATATGCGCTATCGCAATCGTTATCCCGCGCTCCCTCTCCTCAGGAGCATTGTCGATGTCCTCAAACTTCTTGACCTCCGCATAGCCCTTGTGTGACAAACACT
The DNA here is from genome assembly GCA_964450145.1 of uncultured bacterium. Taxonomy (GTDB): domain Bacteria; phylum Abyssobacteria; class SURF-5; order SURF-5; family SURF-5; genus JACRIR01. Next base: position 24,603 of record CAYVDS010000052.1, on the reverse strand, counting down.
TCGTTATCGCCGAGGTCAACGTGGTCTTCCCATGGTCCACATGCCCTATCGTCCCTACGTTTACGTGCGGCTTCGTCCGCTCGAATTTCTGCTTGGCCATGACTTGACGGCGCCTCCTTATCTTGTTTTTGAATAACCCCGTTCAAACGAATCGAAGCTATCCGGTCACCCTTTCAATGATTGCGTCGGCAAGAGTCTTCGGCATCTCGCCGTAGTGTGAGAACTGCATGGAATAGGTGGCTCTCCCCTGGGTCCTCGATCTGAGGTCGGTCGCGTAGCCGAACATTTCGGCCAAAGGAACCAGGGCGGACACGATTTTAGTGTCGCCGCGGGATTCGATGCCTTCGATGCGGCCGCGTCTCGAGTTGATGTCGCCCAGGACGTCCCCCATGTAAACCTCGGGCACGACCACTTCTATTTTCATGACAGGCTCGAGCAATACCGGCGCGGCTTTCTTCCCCGCGTCGCGGAATGCCATCGAGCCAGCGATCTTGAAGGCCAGATCGGAGGAATCAACTTCATGGTATGAGCCATCAAGCAACATAATTTTGGCGTCGACAACAGGGTAGCCCGCGAGGAGGCCGTTCTCGAGCGCTTCGCTGATTCCATCTTCGATCGACGAAATAAATTCGCGAGGTATGACGCCGCCCACCAATTTGCTCTCAAACTCGAATCCTTTTCCCCTGTCCTGCGGCTCAACCTGAATCTTCACATGGCCGTACTGCCCGCGCCCGCCTGATTGCCTGATGAATTTCCCTTCGCCGACGGCTGCGCGGGTGATGGTCTCTTTATACGCCACCTGAGGCTTGCCGACGTTCGCATGGACGGAGAACTCGCGCATCATGCGGTCCACGATTATCTCAAGGTGAAGCTCGCCCATGCCCGCAATGATGGTTTGGCCGGTTTCAGTATCCACCTTGACTCTGAAGGTCGGGTCTTCGTCGGCGAGCCGCCTGAGGGCGTTGCTAAGTTTTTCTTGCTCGGCCTTTGTCTTCGGCTCTATGGCGACGGAGATAACCGGTTCGGGGAACTCCATGCGCTCAAGCACGATCTGGTGGTTGATGTCGCATAAGGTGTCACCCGTGGTCGTCGATTTCAAACCGACGGCGGCAACGATGTCGCCTGTGCCCGCCAAGGAAACATCCTGACACTTATTGGCGTGCATGAGCAGCAGGCGGCCAACGCGCTCTTTAAGCTTGCGGACGGGGTTGTAAACCATTTGGCCGGTTTTCACGGCGCCAGAATATATCCGGAAATACGTGAGCTTGCCCACGAACGGATCGTTCATTATTTTGAACGCGAGCGCAGAGAACGGTTCGTCGTCGCTCGGATGTCTGATTTCTTCTTTCTTCTTTGTGGGAGAAATTCCTTTGACGGGCGGGACGTCGAGGGGCGAGGGTAAGAACTTGATTACCGCGTCGATCAGGGGCTGGATGCCCTTGTTGCGGAATGCGGCCCCGCACAATACCGGTGTCAGCTTGTATTTCAACGTGCACCTGCGAATCGCGGCTTCTATATCCTCGACCGTGATGGGAGTCCCTTCGAGATATTTTTCGGTTATCTCGTCGTCTTCTTCAGCGAGGGTCTCGATGATATGGTGATGCCCCGCCTCTGCGCGGCCACGGAGCTCCGCGGGGATATCCATTTCCTCATAGATAGCGCCCATTTCTTCGCCGGAATAATAGTAGGCTTTCATGCGGATCAGGTCCACCATCCCCGCGAAGGACTCTTCGCTCCCGAGGGGCATTTGCAGCGCAAGCGGTTTTGTGGCCAGCCGTTCGCGCATCATCCGGAGGCACATATCCATGTCGGCCCCCACGCGGTCCATTTTGTTGACGAAAGCGAGGCGGGGGACACGATATTTGTCCGCCTGACGCCAAACGGTTTCCGTTTGAGGCTCCACGCCTGCGACTCCGTCGAAAACGGCGATTGCGCCGTCGAGCACACGCAACGAGCGCTCGACTTCGACCGTGAAATCCACATGGCCGGGAGTATCTATGATATTGATGCGGTGATTCTTCCAGTAGCAGGTCGTGGCCGCGGACGTGATCGTTATCCCGCGCTCGCGTTCCTGTTCCATCCAGTCCATCTCAGCGGCGCCGTCGTGCACTTCGCCCATTTTGTACGTGCGGCCGGTGTAATACAAAATACGCTCGGTAATCGTCGTTTTGCCGGCGTCGATGTGCGCCATGATTCCGATATTGCGCGTGTTCAGGAGGGCCGCCCGGCCACTCATCTTGTCACGCGACGGAAAGCTTTGCTGTGCGTGGCCCATCTCAACCGTGGATGATTTCTTCTTCCCGTTCAATTTGCCGTTCAATTTTCTTGCTGCTGCGGTATCCATAAATGTGATTCGTTGTGCGTTCCCGGCCGTCGGACAAAATGCCCGCGCCAGGTCCGTTAACTCTCCTTAATATTTACCACCGGTAGTGCGCGAACGCCTTGTTAGCCTCCGCCATCCGGTGTGTGTCTTCTCTTTTCTTTACTGACGCCCCTTCACCCTTGTAAGCTTCGGCGATTTCGCCGGCGAGCTTTTCCTTCATGGTCTTCTCACCCCGCAAACGCGAGTAGGAGATTATCCACCGCATCGCCAGGCTGGTCCTCCGCTCCGGCCTCACCTCGACCGGCACCTGATAGGTGGACCCACCCACCCGCCTGGATTTCACTTCGATGACGGGCTTCACGTTATTCAAAGCCTTATGGAAGACGTCGAGCACGTCAGCGTTCAACTTCTTGGCAGCCAATTCCAGCGCGGCGTACACCATTTTCTCGGCCAACCCTTTTTTGCCGCGCATCATGAGCGTATTAACAAACGTCGACACAAGTTGGCTGTGATATTTCGGGTCGGGAAGCGGCGCGCGCTTCACGGCTGCTTTTCTTCGAGACATTAACCTATCTCCTGACAGTAAAAATCGGCATCACGCTTGTTCGTCACATTGTCCTGGGGATCCCGCGACTCCCGGCACGCCGTGAGGACAAGTCCGTGGTGCCGACCGGGCGCAATCTCGAGCCCTATTTGGGCCGTTTCGCGCCGTACTTGGAGCGTCCGCGATGGCGGTCCTGAACACCGATAGTGTCCAGGGTGCCGCGTATGATATGGTAGCGGACGCCTGGTATGTCCTTAACCCTGCCGCCCCTGATGAGAACAACCGAGTGTTCTTGCAAGTTATGACCGACGCCCGGAATGTACGTCGTGACTTCGATCCCGTTGGTCAGCCTCACCCTCGCAACCTTCCGCAGGGCGGAATTGGGTTTCTTAGGAGTCACGGTATAGACCCTGGTGCAGACGCCACGTCGTTGGGGACATCTTTGCAGGGCGGGCGCGCCCGTTTTCGTTCTCGGCTTCGTGCGCCCTTGTTTCACCAACTGACTGATCGTGGGCAATTTCGTCCTTGGTCCTTTGGTTTACGTTTTCCCCTTGCGGGAGGCCTGTGGCCGCCCAAACATTCACTCCGTTAACCCGCTATGGGCACAGACGTTAATTATACCCGCAGCAGGGCCATTTGTCAAGCAGATTTTTCGGCCTCGGCGGAAATTGTCTCGCCTCCTGTCGGCGTCTCCGCGCTCGGCTGTTCGAGTGACGCGGCAAATAGAGGCTGCTCGACCTCTATCCGCACATCCTTGTAGAATTTCGACCCGGTGCCGGCCGGTATGAGGTGGCCGATGATGACGTTCTCTTTGAGCCCGCGCAGGGCGTCGACTTTGCCGCTGATTGCGGCCTCAGTGAGCACGCGCGTGGTCTGTTGGAACGCGGCCGCCGCGATGAAGCTGTCTGTGCCGAGCGAGGCCTTGGTGATTCCGAGGAGAATAGGTTTCGCAGAAGCAGGCTCGCCTCCGTCAGCGATGACGCGCTCGTTTTCCTCCTGGAACTTCGTCTTGTCCACCTGTTGATTGGTGAGAAAATTAGAGTCACCCGGATTCTCGATCTTAACTTTTTTGAGCATCTGGCGGATCATGATTTCGATGTGCTTGTCGTTGATCCTTACTCCCTGCAGCCGGTAGACCTCCTGAATCTCGCTCAACAGATATTCCTGAAGTCTCTTCTCTCCCGAAACTCTCAGGATATCCTGCGGGACGACCGGGCCGTCGATGAGCTGCTGGCCGGCGCCGACCCTGTCGCCGGTATGCACGTTCAGATGTTTCCCGTGCGGAATCAGGTATTCGCGCTCTTTGCCGCTCTTGGGAACGATACGGAGTTTGCGCAAGCCTTTCTGGTAGCCGCCGAGCTCGACGACGCCGTCGATCTCGGATATGATGGCCGGGTCTTTCGGCTTGCGCGCCTCGAACAACTCGGCGACCCGGGGCAGACCGCCGGTGATGTCCTTGGTCTTGCTGAATTTTCTCGGGGTCTTCGCGAGGACTTCGCCGGCGTAAGCGCGCTGGCCGTCGTTCACCATGAGGTGAGCGCCGACGGGAATCGTGTAGAAGTCGAGAACCTTCTCCGGGTCCGAAAGGTCAACGATGGTCAACTGAGGATGCTTATCTTCCTTGTGCTCGATGATGATACGGTTGCGGGAGCCTGTGGCCGGGTCGAGTTCCTCGTGCATCGTGAGGCCTTCAATAATATCCTCATATTTGACCTTTCCGTCGGTTTCGGTCACGATCGACCGGATGTACGGGTCCCACTTTGCGAAGAGGTCTCCCTTGCTGATGCGCGACTTTTCCGCGAACTGGATGACCGCGCCGGGGGGCACTGAATAGCGTTCGAGCTCTCGGTCGTTTTCGCCGACTATGATTATGTCGCCGCCGCGGCCCGCCACGCCGGTCTCGCCCTTTCTATTCTTGACCGTTCGCAGGCCGATATACTGTACAGCGCCGGAACTTTGCGCCTGGATGGCGGACTGCTCCACCTGCGTGCTGGCGGTTCCGCCGATGTGGAACGTGCGCATGGTGAGCTGCGTTCCGGGCTCGCCTATCGACTCGGCGGCGATGATGCCAACCGCTTCGCCCTGTTCGACGAGCTCGCCGGTGGCGAGGTTTCTGCCGTAACACATCACGCAAACGCCGCGCTCCGATTCGCAGGTGAGCACGGAGCGGATTCTCATCGTGTCTATGCCTCGCTCCTCGATCTTATCAGCAGCTTTTTCGTCGATCTCGCTGTTGGCCTTCACGAGCACTTCCTTCGTTTTGGGATCGACGATATCTTCGAGGGCGACGCGCCCGATTATGCGCTCCTTGTAACGCTCCACCTGCTCTTTGCTCTCGAGCATCGCAGTGGCCGTTATCCCGTTTAGCGTGCCGCAGTCAATTTCGTTGATGATGACATCCTGCGCGACATCGACAAGACGGCGCGTGAGATAGCCGGCGTCGGCGGTCTTGAGGGCGGTGTCGGCAAGGCCCTTGCGCGCGCCGTGCGTGGAAATGAAGTACTCGAGCACGCTGAGCCCTTCTCTGAAGTTACTACGGATCGGGGTTTCGATGATTTCACCCGAGGGTTTCGCCATCAGCCCGCGCATGCCGGCCAACTGCCTGATCTGCTGCTTGCTGCCCCGCGCGCCCGAATTGGCCATCAGGTAGATGCTGTTGAACCCTTCCTTGTCTTTCTTGAGTTCCTCGAACATCCTGTCAGTCACTTCTTCGGTGCAATGGGTCCATGCGTCTATTATTTTATTGTAGCGCTCGCCTTCCGTAATCAGACCGCGCTGATACTGGGCGTCGATCTCTTCGACCAGCTTCTCCGATTGCTCGACAAGCTTCTTCTTATCTTTCGGGATAATGATATCGTCGAGCGCGATGGAAATGCCGGCGCGAGTGGATTCGCGGAACCCTATCTGCTTCAGGCGGTCGAGCACTTCGACCGTCTTGTCGTGCCCCATCCGGTCGTAACAGTCAATGATAAGCTTGCCGAGGTCCTCCTTGCTCAGCTCCTGATTGATGAAAGGCAAATCTTTCGGCAGGCTGTCATTGAACACTACGCGTCCCACGGTCGTGTCCAGCATTGTTCCGTTGCGGCGCACAGTTATCTTGGCGTGGAGATCAATCACGCCGGCGGTCAGAGCCGCGAGGACTTCGTTCTCATCGCGGAACTTCCTGCCCTCACCCCTTGCGCCCTTCTTTTCTTTCGTCAAATAGCAAATCCCGAGAACCATGTCCTGCGACGGCGTAACTACGGGTCTGCCGCTGGCCGGCGAGAAGATGTTGTTCGAGGACAACATCAGGACGCGCGCCTCGAGCTGCGCCTCCGGCGAGAGAGGCACGTGGACAGCCATCTGGTCGCCGTCAAAGTCCGCGTTGAAAGCGGCGCACACCAGCGGATGAATCCGGATCGCCTTTCCCTCGATGAGCACTGGCTCGAAAGACTGAATACCGAGGCGATGGAGCGTGGGAGCGCGGTTGAGGAGCACAGGATGCTCCGAGATGACTTCTTCGAGAATGTCCCACACCTCAGGTTTAGCCTGCGCAATTGTCTTTTTGGCTGCCTTGATCGTGGTGGCCAGGTTGCGCTCGCGTAGTTTCTGCATGATGAACGGTTCAAACAGTTCGAGGGCCATCTTCTTGGGAAGGCCACATTGATGCAGCTTCAATTCCGGACCGACAACGATGACGGAACGGCCGGAATAGTCGACCCTTTTGCCGAGCAGATTCTGCCGGAAGCGTCCCTGTTTCCCCTTCAGCATATCGCTGAGAGATTTCAGAGGCCGGTTGCCCGCGCCGAGCACGGTGCGGCCGTGGCGACCATTGTCAAACAGGGCATCGACGGCCTCCTGCAGCATGCGCTTCTCATTGCGGACGATAACTTCCGGCGCCTTGAGTTCGATCAAACGCTTGAGGCGGTTGTTGCGGTTGATCACGCGCCGATAGAGGTCATTCAGATCGCTTGTGGCGTATCTGCCGCCCTCGAGGGGAACGAGGGGCCTAAGGTCGGGCGGTATTACCGGGACGACGTCTAAAATCATCCACGAGGGTTTGTTCCCTGACTGCCGGATGGCCTCCGCGATGCGGAGCCGCTTGTTTATCTTCTTTTTCTTCTGCTTCGAGTTCGATTCTCTGAATTCGGTGTGGAGCTGCCGGCACATCTCGTCGATGTTGATTTCTTCAAGCAATTGTTTAACCGCCTCGGCGCCCATCTTCGCCTCGAAGTCGTAACCGAACTCCTCGCGCGCCTTACGATAGCCGTCTTCCGAGAGGGTCTGCATTTTCTTGAGCGGCGTCTTGCCCGGGTCAATGATAATATATTCCTCGAAATAGATTACCTTTTCGAGCGTGCGCACGCTCAGGTCGAGCAGGTTGCCGATGCAACTCGGGGTCGTTTTGAAGAACCAGATATGCGAAACCGGCGACGCGAGTGTGATATGCCCCATCCGCTCGCGCCTGACTCGAGCCTCCGTGACCTCGACGCCGCAACGGTCGCAGGTTATGCCGCGATGCTTAACTTTCTTGTATTTTCCGCAACTGCATTCCCAGTCCTTGACCGGCCCGAAAATCCTTTCGCAGAACAGGCCGTCCTTTTCGGGCTTGAACGTGCGGTAGTTGATGGTTTCCGGCTTCTTGACTTCGCCGCGAGACCATTTTCGAATAACCTCGGGTGAGGCAAGTTTGATCATGATCGCATCAAATTTGTCACCGGCGGTTGCCGTATAATTAGCCAACTTTCTTACCCCCTAATTGTCAGGAAAGTTTTTCTCCCGGCGAGTCGCCGCCCGCCGGGCGTTTATCTTCCGCGTCCTGTTCCTTTTTGAGTTTCTGAACATCGAGACAGAGGCCCTGCATCTCTTTGAGAAGCACGTTAAACGATTCGGGCGTTCCAGTCTCGAGGTGCTGTTGTCCCTTCACAATGGCTTCGTACGCCTTGGCGCGGCCGGTCACATCGTCGCTCTTGATAGTCAGCAATTCTTGCAGAATATTAGCTGCGCCGTATGCCTCGAGCGCCCACACTTCCATCTCGCCGAATCGCTGGCCGCCGAATTGCGCTTTGCCGCCGAGAGGTTGCTGGGTCACGAGCGAATACGGACCGATCGCCCGGGCATGAATCTTGTCGTCGACGAGGTGGGCTAGTTTCATCATGTAAATGTACCCGACCGTAACCTTCTGGTCGAACGGCCGACCCGTACGCCCGTCAAAGAGGACGGATTTTCCATCCTGCGGCAGACCGGCTTTCCCCAAGAACGCTTTTATTTCCTGTTCGTTGGCTCCACCAAATACCGGCGAGATCACCCTCAGCCCCAGCTTCTGCGTGGCCCAGCCAAGATGGGTTTCCATTATCTGACCCACGTTCATGCGCGAAGGCACTCCGAGCGGATTCAGTATTATCTCCACGGGTGTGCCGTCCGGCAGGAAGGGCATGTCTTCCTCAGGGAGTATCTTCGCGACGACACCCTTGTTGCCGTGGCGGCCGGCCATTTTGTCGCCAACGGAGAGTTTGCGCTTGGCGGCGATATACACCTTTACCATTTTGATAACGCCCGGCGGAAGCTCATCACCCTTTTTCAGCAGATCTAGCGACTGCTCTTTTTCCGCAAGCAGTTTGTTCTCGCGCTCCTGTGTCTGCAGAATGAGTTTCTCAAGGCCGGTCTCAATGTCTTTGTCAGACACTTTGAGCTGGAACAGGTGCTCGTATTTCGCCTTTTCGAGGTCCTCAGCATGGATTATGTGCCTCTGCTTAAAGATTACCTCTTCAGTGGCGCCGTCGATGACGTCCTTGCTCGCCCTCGCGCCGTCGAGAAGCTTCTTGGCCGCGTCGATGCATTCGGCGTGGAGCCGTGTGATCTCGTAGGCGTATCGCTGGTCGATCTTTTTCTGTTCCCGCTTCTCGCTTATCCTCGTCTTTTCGTCTTGCGCTCGCTCTTTGCGCGAGAAAACCTTGACGTCAATAACTGTTCCCTCGATTCCCGGGGGAACCCGGAGCGAGGCGTCACGCACGTTTTCAGCTTTTTCACCGAAGATAGCCCGCAAGAGTTTTTCCTCGGGGGCAAGTTCGGTTTCGCCTTTCGGGCTCACCTTGCCCACGAGGATATCGCCCTGACGCACCTCGGCGCCGATGCGGACGATGCCGTCTTCATCGAGGTCTTTCAGGGCTTCCTCGCCCACGTTCGGTATGTCGCGCGTTATCTCCTCTCGTCCGAGCTTTGTGTCGCGCGCCTCGATCTCGAACTCCTCGATGTGCAGCGAGGTAAAGACATCCTCTTTGACGATCTTTTCGCTTACAAGTATGGCGTCTTCAAAGTTGTATCCTTCCCATGGCATGAAGGCCACGAGAACATTGCGGCCAAGCGCAAGCTCCCCGCCTTCGGTAGCAGGACCGTCGGCGATGATATCGCCCTTCTTGACGCGGTCGCCTTCTCGAACAATCGGTTTCTGATTAGTACAGGTGCCCTGGTTAGAGCGGACAAATTTTTGCAGCCAGTAGATGTCCTCCTGCGGGCCGTCTTTTTCCGTCGCGCCGCGTCTCCGCACTATGATCCGCTCGGCGGTCACGCTCTCGACGGTGCCGTTGTGCTCGGCGACTATGACGGCGCCCGAATTCTTTGCGGTAATCATTTCAAGTCCCGTTTCCACATAGGGCGCCTCGGATACAAGAAGGGGGACTGCCTGCCGCTGCATGTTAGACCCCATGAGCGCGCGGTTGGCGTCGTCATGTTCGAGGAACGGCACCAGGGCCGCGGCGATACTCACTAGTTGTTTCGGGGAAACGTCCATGTAGTCGATCTTGTCGGGGGGGATCAACCTGAAGTCGCCCATGTGCCGGCATAGAACGAATTCGTTCGCAAAATGGTTCCGTTTGTCAAGAGGCGCGTTGGCCTGCGCTATCACGTAGCGGTCTTCTTCATAAGCCGAGAGATAATCGATCTTTTCCGTGACTCTGCCCTTTTCCACCTTGCGGTAAGGCGTCTCAAGAAATCCGAATTTGTTGATTCGCGCATACGTGCTCAGCGACGCCATGAGGCCGATGTTGGGGCCTTCAGGCGTTTCCACAGGGCAGATTCTGCCATAGTGGGTCGGGTGCACGTCCCGGACCTCGAAGCCCGCTCGCTCACGGCTGAGACCGCCCGGCCCGAGAGCGCTAAGACGACGCTTGTGCGTAAGCTCCGCGAGCGGATTGGTCTGATCCATGAAATGCGAAAGCTGACTGCGGCCGAAGAAATCCTTTATGACCGCGCTTACCGGCTTGGGGTTAATCAGGCTTTGAGGAGTTACGGCGTCCATCTCCTGGAAGTTCATGCGTTCTTTAATCGTGCGCTCCATGCGAACGAGCCCGATCCGTATCTGGTTTGCGAGGAGTTCGCCTACGGACCGCACGCGTCTGTTCCCGAGATGATCAATGTCGTCGATCTGACCTTGGCCATTCTTCAATTTAATAAGGTAGCGGATGGTCTCCATCACGTCCTCGGGGCGTAACGTGAGCGTCTCCATGGGAATGTCGAGATCCAGCTTCCGGTTTATTTTGTATCTTCCGACCGGAGAAAGATTGTAACGCGAGGGGTCGAAAAAGGTCTTCTCGAATAGCGTCTTGGCCGTATTCACGGTCGCCGGGTCGCCCGGGCGAATGCGCCGGTACAGTTCTATCAGGGCCTCGGTCGTAGTTTTGATATGGTCGGCTGACAGGGTTTTGAAAAGGGCGGTCGTTTCGTTGGGCGATTTGAACTTGACCACCGACACAACTTTTATCCCGCGCTCCTGCACAAGAGTGAGGAGCTTCTTCGTAATCTTCTCGCCTGTGGTCGCCAACACTTCGCCGGTGTCCACGTCGACGACGTCTTTCGCCAACGTGCGATCAACGAGCTCCTCGATGTCGAAACGGGAGCCCTCGGTCATCGCTTTCACCTGACCGAGTTTCACTTCCTCGACCTCGTAGAAGAGGGCGACGACGGAATCATCGGATTCGTATCCGAGAGCTCTCAGGAAAGCGGTCGCCGGAATGCGCGTGCGCCTGTCGATATGCATATAAAGCACGTCATTAATATCGAATTCAAATTCTACCCACGCGCCCCGGTAGGGGATTATCCTGCCCGAGAGCAGCATGCGGCCGCTCGGGTGCTGCTTCTCTTCGAAGCAAACGCCGGGCGAACGATGCAGTTGGCTTACCACCACGCGCTCGGCGCCGTTGATGATAAAGGTGCCTTTCTCGGTCATAAGCGGGAGTTCGCCGACGAATACATCTTGTTCCTTTATGGCAATAGCCTGCTTGTTGCCTTGGGGGTCTTCTTCGTACAAGACCAGCCTGATCTTGGCTTTCAGCGAGGCGGCATACGTCATGCCTCTCTTTTGGCACTCGATTACGGAATATTTCGGTGGGCTAAGCGAATAGCTTACAAACTCAAGCGACGATAACCCATCATGCGAAACAATAGGAAACACATCGAGAAAAACCGCTTGCAGCCCCTCGTTAGCCCGGGCCTCCGGCGGCTTGGCCATCTGGAGAAAATTGTCATACGATTCCTTCTGGATTTCTATGAGATTCGGAAGGTCGAGAATATCGGGATACTTGGCGAATGTATATTTCTTCTCCGAGATGGCTTTCTTAATTGCCATAATTTGAGCCCTCAATATGGAATTTGGTCGTTGTGTGAATGCGGGGAATTCGATTTCCCACACACTAGGACATAATTGGAGTAAGGATCATAAGGCTACGTTGAACGGTTACGCAAAATATAATTATATCGCCCTCAAGGCGTTATGTCAAGAACTTTTTTCCAACTTTTTTTGTCAAATTCAGGACCCCTCGACCCTACTCTGTGTAAGTCTTTCAACCACATCCACTTAAAATACTAGCACGATTCATAATTTAATCGCAACTTTATCCTTCTTATCTCCTTCCGCAGGCCGTTTTTCTGGCGCACAGGCTACGCGGTGAGCGCCTCAAGATATGTTCCAAATAAACCTGACGAGTCTGTTCGAGAGGGGAACCTTCGCCAACGACCTCGGCAGAACTGCGCTCTTAACAGTCTGCGACAATATTTCTCTTCTCTCTAAAAATATGGACATTGACTCATTTTTTGGCAAGGGTTTTGCTCAGCCTATAGCAAGGATTTTGCCAGACGGATGAAGGTTGCCCGGCGTTTTCGACAGAAGCATTCCACTTCCTGCGGCCAGCTGCCCTAAAGGTAATAGAATACCAGTACTGGTAAAAACACCAATCGGAATCCCGTCCATGTGGCGCTCCTTTCAAAAGGAACCGCCTGCCTCGGCACGCATAAATTTGTGTGGTACACTGTCGATTATGGCTATATCTTGCAGAGACAGACGTATTCCCTTCCTTTTTTCCAACTTTGACACCCTTCCTTTGGTTGTGGTAGAATATGCCTGAAATATATAGACGCAAGCCTAAACAACGTCGAATGCCTCGGCAGATGAGTTGGTTGTGTCGGTCCTTTCAGAGATGTAGCGCCAATAAACTCAATCTTTTATCTAAATGAAAGTTGGACCGCAAACCACCGCTCTGAATAATCAGGGAATAACAGCGTCTAAATTTAGAAAAGGGTTAAATTCATGGCGATGCCTGACAGAAAGCTGGAACTCCCTGAGATCCAAAGACTTCTCATCCACAGGCTAGTCAACCAAAATGCAGAGATAAGTGAGGTCGTTGATGTTGTAATAGAGCAAGGGACACGGCACAAAGCCAGCGATATCCACTTTGAGGCATATAAGGACATCTTAAGGATTCGGTACAGGATTGATGGTTTTTTCCGGGATGTGCTTATCTTGCCGGCTGAACATCACGACAGGATTATCGCCCGCCTGAAGGTGATGGCGAATCTGAACGCTCATGAAAAGAATCAGCCGCAAGACGGAAGAATATCGATGGATGTTGGCAACAAACGCGTCGATTTCAGGATAAGCACGGTACCCACTGTTACAGGCGAGAAAGCTGTCGTGCGAGTGTTCGATTCGACACGGTTCGTGTTTGATCTTGACAAGCTTGGTCTCTATCCGGAGATCCAGAAGAAATTCGAGCAAGTCCTGCTTGGCCTTCAGGGCTCGATCATAGTGGCCGGCCCGACCGGCAGCGGAAAAACGACGACGCTGTACGCAGCCTTGCAGAAGCTTAGCAAGCTGAAGAGCGATTGCGCAAGCATTATAACAATTGAAGATCCCGTCGAGGTGAACTTTGGAATTTTTCCGCAGATGGAAATAAAGCGGAAGCTGGGGTTGACCTTTGCCGAATGTCTGCGGGCAGTCTTGAGGCAGGACCCAGAGGCAATCATGGTCGGCGAGATCAGAGACCCGGAGACATGCGAGATAGCGATGAGGGCGGGTCTGACGGGACACCTCGTGCTGACCACGGTTCACAGCGGAACTGCCGCCGAAGTGATAACGAGAATACTCGACATGGCGATCGAGCCGTTCATCGTCGCTTCATCGTTAACTGCAGTGATGGCTCAGAGGCTGGTTCGGGTGATATGTCAGAAATGTAAAGCCGCGTACGAACCGCCCGAATACATGGGCGACTCGTTGCAGAGGTGGTTTGGTGACAGTAACATTCGGTTGCTCAAGGGCAGCGGTTGCCCTCGCTGTACCCACACGGGTTATTATGGCCGAACTTCGATCTCCGAACTCCTCGTGATGGGAGATAAGTTGCGCAGCGCAATTGCGGCGAAGGCCAGCACGAACGAGCTACATAAAACAGCCCGGAGTGAAGGGATGGTGCCGTTGTTTCGGGATGGCCTGCGCAAAATACGCGACGGATACACTACGGTTGAAGAAGTGATTCGCGCCCTCGGTGCGGAAGATTCTCTCAGGCAGGAAAAAGGCTCTACTTAGGAAATCTTCCGGAAGGAGGGACATGAGATGAAAACGACATTGAAATTTCTCATCGTTTCGCTTTTGCTGTCCGCAGTGATGGTTAGCTGTACTGCGACGCAACAGGGCGCCGTTGCTGGCGGCGCGATAGGCGCAGGAACAGGAGCCATCATAGGCCACCAGTCAGGCCATACGGGTGAAGGAGCCGTTATAGGCGGCGCTATCGGAGCGGTCAGTGGCGGCCTTATCGGCCACGGAATTGACCACAATTAGCGTTCGCCTCGCGCCTGTTGGGGCTGGGGCAGCCATTAGTTGACGGATAGGCAAGGGAGAGTCGCGACGCGAACATGTGGGACCTGATTTTCCCACAAGCGTCGCGAAGGTTGGGATAAGGGGTCCATAAAGGAGGAAATCGAAATGCCAAAGGGCTTGGCGCTCGGCGCGACTGCCGTGTTCTTGGGATTTGTCCTGGCTGGGTGCACAACCACGGAGCAGGGCGCGATTGCCGGAGGCGCCATCGGGGCTGGAACAGGCGCCATAATAGGCCATCAAACCGGACACGGGGGCGAAGGCGCTCTTATTGGCGGCGCGATCGGCGCGGTGAGCGGAGGTCTTATCGGCCACGAGATCGATAAGAGCCGTCAAGAGCCTGCTTTGCCTTCTTCATCGTCGCCGCCACCACCTCAGGCCGTATCGCCATCCGGCGGAGCCCAGTACTCGGGGACCGCCGATTATTATGAGGGCGAGCGAAACGCGCAGGGCAAGAGGTGGGTTCCCGAACATTACGAGTACCGGACCTACGCCGGGCCGGACGGCTCGACATATCAGAAGCAGGTTCTCGTTCCCGGACACTACGAATGACACTTTTGAGGCTGTGTGTACGGAAAGTTTTTCAGCGCACAGCCTCTTTTCTGTTTCTTGGAGCCACACTTCATGACTGACCGACCCCGACCGCTGACTATAACGATAGCCAACGCCTGCGCGGCGCTCTACGAGTTGGCGCTCTACCTTCGAAGCGAACGCGGATGTTCGTGGGACAGGGCGCAGAACCTTGACAGTATGAATCAATGCCTGCGCGACGAATCGGAAGAGCTTGGAGATTCGATCCGAAAGAACGATCCCGCCGGTGTTTCGGAGGAATGGGGCGACGTCTTTTTCATCCTCATGATGCTCGCAGTCATTGCCGAAGAAACCGGGCAATTCAGAATCGAGGATGCGCTCCGCCTCATAGAGGCCAAAATGATCCGCCGGCATCCCCACGTCTTTGGGAGCAGCACAGTGAACGCGGTGGAGGACATCATCGCCCAGTGGGACAGCATCAAATCGCAAGAGAAAAGTGACTCGCCCAGATCGCTGATGGACAGCGACTCCCCATTCTATTCGGCGCTCAAACGCGCACACCACGTGCAGAAAATCGCTGCAGAAGTCGGCTTTGACTGGCCTGACATCGCCGGGATACTCGAGAAAATCGAAGAGGAGACGACTGAACTGCGCGAGGCGCTCGCATCGGGCGACGCGCGCGAAGCAGGGGCCGAGCTCGGCGACTTACTGTTCTCGTGCGTGAATCTTGCCCGATTTGTGAAACTCGATGCCGAGACACTGCTCAACGCAACGGTTGACAAATTCGTCGATCGATTCAAATACATAGAGTCCGAACTCCGCCGAATCGGCAAGACGCCGCGTGACACGACTCTGGCCGAGATGGACGTTTTGTGGGAGAAATCAAAGAAACGCAAGGACCACCCTGCTGAATAAGCTGTGGCGCGTGGCCCAGAATGCGCACACTTATGTGTCATTCTGAGCGAAGCGAAGAATCTCTATGTATCGGCGGAAAATCGAGAGAAAATGAGATTTTCTTCGTTGGGCATAGAAAGAGGGACACTATGATTGACTTGCGCAGCGATACGGTTACAAAGCCCTCGCCGGGTATGAGAGAAGCGATTGCCGCGGCCGAAGTCGGCGACGACGTTCACGGGGAAGACCCAACGGTCAACAAACTTCAGAAACGCGTCGCCGCCATGCTCGGGAAGGAGGCCTCACTCTTCGTTCCATCCGGCACGATGGCGAACCAGATCGCATTACTGGCTCACACGCGGCCCGGCGACGAGGTGATCCTCGAACGCGGCTCGCACGTCTTCTACTACGAGGCGGGTGGCATGACGGCTCTCGCAGGCGTACAACCTTTTCCTCTGGACGGTAATCGGGGTATTCTCGATCCGCAACAGGTCGAAGAATCGATCAGATTCTCTGACGTCCATTTGCCGCCGACGCGGCTTATCTGGATCGAGAACACCCACAATCGCGGCGGCGGCACGGTGTATCCGCTCGACATACTGAAGGCGATAAGAGACGTGTCCATGAACCATTCAATCCCGCTGCACATGGACGGCGCCCGGCTGTTTAACGCTTGTGTCGCGGCCGACATACCGCCCGAGGAGTACGCGAAGCAAGTGGATTCGCTCAATTTCTGCTTCTCAAAAGGGCTCGGCGCTCCAGTAGGCTCGATCATCGTGGGCAGTTCGGATTTCATAACTCGCGCGCACCGCTACCGGAAGATGCTGGGCGGCGGCATGCGGCAGGCGGGCGTCCTCGCGGCCGCAGCCCTGTATGCGCTCGACAATAACGTCGAAAGACTCGCTGAAGACCATAGGAACGCGAAGCGCCTCGCCGGCGCGCTCGCCAAACTCGACGGAGTGCGAATTGTCAACGACCCGGTCGAAACGAACCTTATCTACTTTGACGTCTCCCGGACCGGCATGAATCCGCTCGAAGTCAAGAACGAATCTGCCGAGCGCGGAGTGCTTGTGGATCCGATCTCGTTCACCATTATGCGTGCAGTGACGCATTTGGACGTTTCTCGGGACGACATAGAGCGCGCCATTGAGGTTTTCGGGCAGATATTCCGGCGATCAAAGCAGTTAGGAAGCGACCATTTGCCGAAGCCTTCGCAATGAAGCAGAATTATGTAAGGTAAGCGCGATAACAATTAATAAAGCGGACGCAAGGAAAAGACTATGGACACCAAAAAGAGCGATCTTCTGAGAAAGGTCGACGTTTTTGGTGAACTCAGCGAAAGGCATCTGCGCCAGATCGTCTCTCTCGTCTCATACCACCGTTTCTCCGAAAAGCAGGTAATATACATGCCTTCCGATCCGCGCGCCAGACTCTACGCGATTCTCAGCGGCAGAGTCAAACTCACCCAGGTATCGCCCGAGGGAAAGGAACTTGTCCTCTGCGTGCTGGGCAAGGGTGACGTGTTCGGGGAACTCTGCCTGTTCGACGAAGGTCCTCATAGCACGCTTGCCACGGCGCTCGAGGACGCCGAGATTTTTTCGGTCAAATGCTCGGACCTTGCGAAGTTCATGGCGGAGGACCCTGCGCTCGTGACCGCGCTGGGGAAACACGTAGGCGAAAGGCTTCGGACCCTCGAGCAGAAACTTTCCGACTTTGCATTTAAGGACGTCGCCCAGAGACTCGCCAGCCTGATCGTTGATCTGGCGCAGGATTACGGCGAGAAAGCCGTCTCGGGCGAATACGTGATCGAGATGAAGATAACGCATCAGGATTTGGCGGGCCTTATCGGTTCAACGCGGGAAACCACCACGACCACTCTGAACCAATTCAGGGACAAAGGATTGATTGAGTTCAAAAGAGGGCGTATAATGGTGTTGGATGTGGAACGCCTCGAAAGAATGGCGAACAGTCAAACTAAGTCGGAAGTGTGAAGCGCTGAAATAAAGACGCCGGCCTGTCGTTATGGAAAAGCAAAAGACAAAACCATTCATCTGGGTAAACAAGAAGTGGTGCAAGCGATGCGGATTGTGCAAGGAATTCTGCCCCAGAGACGTTTTCGAGATTGACAAGCAAGGCTATCCGCGCCCGGCAAACATCGATCGGTGTGTGCGTTGCGGGTTATGCGTAATTCAATGTCCCGACTATGCCATAGTGGACGAAGAGGAAGCGAAACGGAGACTCATCGAGGAGTATATCCTAGAGGAATAGAGACAGGCAAAAGTGAAACTGGAGACGATAAGGAAGAAGGGAAACATGGACTTCTTCTTTTTTGGTCTCTGGCGCAGTGTCTCAAAAATAGCCTGACGCGCTGCGAAAGGGACTGTCCCAAGATTTACGGGTGCTTTGCGCCGTAGAATCGGGACTGTCCCCGAAGCCACAGAGCCTGGGATTCTGCACGCGAAATAAGGGCGACTCTTAATGAGAAAGAAAACTGAAATCACCAGCAAAGCCGACGGTGATGTGCGCCTCCTGCAGGGGAACGAGGCGTGTGTGCACGGCGCTCTGCTAGCTGGATTGCGCTTCTTTGCCGGGTACCCTATCACGCCTTCAACCGAGATCGCGGAATGGATGGCGCGCGAGCTTCCGCCCCGGGGCGGGGTATTCGTTCAGATGGAAGACGAAATCGCGAGCATGGGCGCTGTAATCGGCGCTTCACTGGCTGGCGCGAAGGCGATGACGGCCACCTCCGGCCCGGGCTTCTCTCTGAAGCAGGAGAACCTCGGATTCGCATCGTTCGCGGAGATTCCATGTGTCGTAGTCGACGTAATGCGCGGCGGACCAAGCACCGGCCTGCCAACGTCGGTCGGCCAGGGAGACATCATGCAGGCGCGCTGGGGCACTCATGGCGACCATCCGATAATCGTTCTTGCGCCATGGTCGGTGGCAGAGACCTTGAGCCTGACTATTACGGCATTCAATTTTTCCGAAAAATATCGAACCCCTGTCATCCTGTTGCTGGATGAGGTAATAGGTCACATGCGCGAGAAGGCAAGGGTCCCTCACAGGTCCGAGATCAAGCTGGTGGACCGGAAGCGGCCCGACCTGCCCGCCCATGCGTATCGGCCATTCGAGATGACGGCCGACCTCGTGCCTCCGCTCGCCGATTTCGGCAGCGGTTACCGCTACCATGTCACGGGGCCCACGCACGATCAATGGGGATTCCCGACCATGCGGCCCGACGAAACGAAATCGCTCCTCATGAGGTTGCGCGATAAAATTGAGACCAACCGCCATGATATCTGTTTGAGCGAAGAGTACCTGTGCGAGGACGCAGAGCAAATACTGGTCGCGATCGGCAGCACTGCGCGTTCATGCAAAGCGGCGGTCGATATAGCTCGCAGGAAAGGTCAGAAGGTGGGCCTTATCCGCCCTGTCACCGTCTGGCCATATCCGCGCAAGTCGCTCCTGCGCTATGCGCCGTCGGTAAAACGGTTTGTCGTCGTCGAGTTGAACCTCGGCCAGATCGTTCTCGAGGTCGAGAGGATAGTGGCGGGCAAGAGCACAGTCAAATCGCTCGTTCGCTACGACGGCGAACTTATCGAGCCGGATGAGATCGTCAGCTATCTCCTCGGAGAGGAATAATTTTGTGGGTGCGAATCTATTCGCACAATCGAAGTGTAAGCTATCTGCCGAGAGGCGGTGACTACTAATGTCAATAATGCACAAATATATTCGTTCGACCAAGAAATTCCCGCACTTGTGGTGCCCGGGCTGCGGCAACGGGATTGGGCTTTCGGCGCTTGTGCGCGCGATAGACGGACTCGGGTTCTCGCGAAACGACGTGATTCTCGTCTCGGGAATCGGCTGCGCGGCGCGCGCGCCGGTGTACGTCGATTTCAACACGCTCCACACGACGCACGGCAGGGCGCTCGCGTTCGCGACAGGTATCAAGCTTGTCAAGCCGAACCTGCATGTGATAGTCATAATGGGTGACGGCGACGCCGTAGCTATCGGGGGCAATCACTTCATACATTCATGCAGGCGGAACATCGACATTACCGCGCTTGTCTTCAACAACCGGATTTATGGAATGACCGGCGGGCAGTGCTCGCCCGCTACCCCGCGCGGCGAATATGCGACTACGGTTCCTTACGGCAACATCGATTCGGCATTTGATATCTGCAATCTCGCTGCAAGCGCCGGCGCCACGTTCGTGGCTCGCGGGACCACATACTACGCGCGCGAGACCGAGCGGCTCATCAAAATGGCGCTCGAGCACAAGGGGTTCTCAGTGGTCGAAATTATCAGCCAGTGCCCGACAATATATGGCCGCCTGAACAAGATGGGCGGACCCGTCGAAATGGTGAGATGGCTGCGCGACAACTCCGTCCCGATTGAAAAAGTGCGGCAGCGCTGGTCGGGCGAGACGGACCTCCTGAAGGAAGACCTCGGCGGCAAGTTTCTGACGGGCGTTTTCGTGAACCGCGAAACGCCTGAGTTCGTCAGCGAATACTACAAAATGGCCGCAAGAGCCGCGCAAAACGCGTGGGGTTCCGAGTCTCGAGTTCCATGTCCCGAGTCAAAAAAGGAAACGGTAAAGAAGAAAGCATGATGTAAACCACGGGGAGCACGGGGAGTCACAGGGGAAAAGTAAAGTATTAGTTTGTGGGGTTGTTTTCTTTCCCGTGATTCCCCGTGCTCCCCGTGGTTGAGCATTTTTAGAAAAATGGCTTGATAGAGGTCTGAGACTGGCGATTATGCGAATTGAATGCAGACTATGCGGCTCCGGCGGCCAGGGTATTATTCTTGCGGGCATCATACTGGCTGAAGCGGCGGGAATTCACGAGGGCAGAGAAGTGGCGCAGGTTCAGGACTACGGTCCGGCGGCGCGTGGCGATTCGAGCAAGACCGACGTTGTCATAAGTGACAGCGAAATCGACTACCCGAAATGCTCCCGGCTCGATGTCCTCGTCGCGCTCTCACAGCGCGCATATGGCGAAAACAGAGCATCCCTCAAAGAAGGCGGCGTCTTGATCGTCGATTCGGACAATGTCACTATTGCGAAAAGCGAAGGCGGACTTCAGTTCCCCATGACCGAGATCGCGCGCGACGCGGCGGGAACCCCTGTCGGTGTGAACATGGTCGCCTTGGGGGTTCTGGCAGCCGTTGGCGGTGTTGTTAAACTTTCGAGCGTGAAGAATGCGATGCTCGCGCGTGTTCCCGCGCACACCAGAAACCAGAATTTAGCCGCGCTGATGGCGGGATACGAGGAGGCAAAAAGCGGATTAAAAGGGGAAACGGGGAAAAGAAAAAAAGGGGAAAAGAAAACAACGAAAACGGAGGCGCGAAGATGAAACGTGAAGTTGAGGAGGCTGTATTCGCGTGATCCGTTCCATTCGTGTCATTCGTGATCGCTTGGGTCGCTGGCTGCGGCCTCGCTGCGCTGCGTTCATCAGCGGTTGATATTAGCCTTTTGATTGGCCGAAACAATGCAAAAACCGGCACAGAATACATATGAAGAGGCACGCAAGCTGGCGTGGGTATGCCTGCGGCAGCGTGATCCGGATAAGATAGCCCGTGATGGCTTTCTGTTCCACGAAGAAGGAACCAAACGCATCGTCGTTCCGTTCCTCGCCGACCGCTATTTCGTAGACATGCAATCACAGAAGGTTTTCTTCGAGAACGGCGCCGAGGTATTCCCGTTCCTCTCCGTGCTGTTACTTCACTATCTCGTCGGGGTGGATGAGACCCCGCTCGCGAACGAATGGATTTCGTTCCGCGAGTTCGACGGCGGAAACGCTTATTTCGGCTCATTCAACGACAGGAGCCTTGCGCCTCTCAAAAATGTGTTCGGCAACCAGCCCGACTTGCTTCCGGAGGTAGCCCGGCAGCTCGGCGCTGAACCCCTCGATTTCGGCGATGTCGGCGTGCGCGTGGCCGTGTTCCCGAAAGTGCCGGTCGCTGTCGTAATGTGGCGCGGCGACTCGGAGTTTCCGCCCGATGCGAATATCCTTTTTGACAAGACCGCAAACCATATCCTGCGCACCGAAGACCTCGCTATCTGCGGCGCGCTGACCGTCAGCAAACTGCGAAAAAACGCCGAAAAGCTGAAAAAAGCATGAATCCACAGATTTCGCAGATTCGCGCAGATTTGAGAGAAGAAAAAGCATTGGATTTCACGGATTGCACGGATTTCGAAAAAGAAGAAGAAAGAGGTTCTGAGCCACAGATGCACACGGATGAACACGGATCAAGGAGAAAAAGAAGAAGCATTTGGAACACGAATTACACTAATTACACGAATTAGCAGCTTCCTCTTAATCATTCCGAAAAGCATGTCCTCGATCCTTAATCAAGTTGGAGAGAGGCTCAGATCGGGGAGAAGCGGGAATCCATATTAACCGCGGCCAGAAACATGCGCAATTATTTGTGGCGTCATGTATAGTTGGACAAATGAAAACGCCTTGTTCGTGTAATTAGTGTAATTCGTGTTCCAAAAGATGTCTTATCCGCGTTAGTGACTTTTCATCTGCGGCATTCATGTTCCAAAGGATGTTTTATTCGTGACATTGGTTCCCCCGCGTTTCGCGGGATTCGTGAAATTCGTGTTCCGGACTCGTGTTCTCAAGAAAGGAGAACTTCAATGGCGCACAAAGACGTTGAAAAATTCGGACAAGTGACGGGTAAGGAATCCATCGACAACAAGGAACTCGAAGCGGCCCTTCGCGGGCGCGCGAAAGAGAACAAGATCACATGCGCTGAGATGTTCGCGATCGCCGAAAAGCTGAAGCTCCCCCGCAAAGAGATTGGCGCCGCTGCAACCGCTCTCAAGATAAGAATCTACAATTGCCAGCTTGGGTGCTTCTGAAAAAGAAAAACCTTGGAACCACCGATAAACGCGGATTCGAACTGTAAACCAGAAATCGGCTCCCAACCACAGGAAGTGCGGGGAATCACGGGGATAGAGGAACAGAGATTCTTTGTCCGCGGATTGCGCAGATTCTCGCCGATTGCCGTTTCTTGAGCATTCAACCCCGCCTGCGCCTGAGTTAAGTGCGAAAGAAAGGGTGCAATCTCGTTGTTATCATTGCGAGCGGAGCGAAGCAATCTCTCTCTTTTTCTTGCTTTCTCCCTTTCGCCTTTGACCTTTCGCCTTCCTTAGGAGCGAAGCGAAGAATCTATATCCACATCCACGAAGGGGCACGAGGCCGAATCTGAACCGCCGTTCATCGGCGGTTCCCCCTCTCTTTTGTGCCTTTTGTTGGTCGACTTTTATTTTCATAATGGGCTTCGTGGATAAATCTCGTCTTCTGCCTTTTCTTTCCCTCTTCGCCTTTTCCCCGTTTCGCCCTTTTCCCCTCCTTATATGATCGCCGGGCCGATGAGCGAGCGCATCCGCGCGGTCGTAATGCGGAAGAGATTCAGGAACAGCTTCGTCGCGATGTCGGGACTTTTTTTGCACAGTTTTTGAAGGCCGTCCTCACTGATCGCGAGGAGGTCAGCGTCGCTAAGCGCGACGGCGGAGGCCGTGCGGCCCTTTTTTGTCACGAGGCCAAGTTCGCCAAAGATATCGCCCTCGCCCATTACGGCCAACCGCTTCATTCCCGCCCCCTGCCGCTTGGTAATCTCGACGGTGCCCACAAGAACACAATACAGCTCGGTTCCGACTTGTCCCTCGAGGAAAACGGATTGTCCCTGAGGATATCGTTTCACGTCGCTGAACTTGAGCAGCCTGCGCTTGTCTTCGTCTTTGAAGCCCTTGAGCATCTTTGGAAGCGGAACACCCTCGTCTATCAATTTGTTGCGAATAGATTCGCGCAAGCGTTCGCTTGTGATATAGAACAGGTTCATCAAGAGTCTCGAAGCGAGCCCGTGATGCTTCTCGAGCAAATCGCCGAACGCCGTCTCTTCGACCACGAACATGGTGGTGTCGGTTTCAGCGATTGCGGAGGCGGACCGCTGAAGCGAAGGGGCTCGATTGGAGCGCTTGGTTTCCTTTGTGCTCAGAGAGAGCTCGCCAAAAAGCTCACCCTCGCGGAGAACGGCGATCTGTCGCGGCGGGCTGACCGTGTCGTCAAGGATGCGAACGCAGCCGTCCACAATGATAAACATCTCTTTGCCGGTCTGTCCCTTCCTGAATATCGGCGCCCCCTTTGCAAACCACTCCTGAATACCGGCTTTGTTGAGCTGTTTCATCTCGTGCGAGCTCAGCCCTTGATAGATGCGGGAGACGTCCTCTTTTTTCTTGAAGAATAGCATGATCGGACCCCCTTTTTTAAGGCGAAAGGCGAAAGGGAAAAGGTGGAAGGAAAGAAAACAAAATGCACAAAGGTGTGACCGCACACCATGTGAAAGGAAAGCTGTGATACCGTTTAGAGAACAGCAATTGCACAACCTCCGGAACTTGCTTTCTTCGCAAGCTTTGGTCAAAATTATAAACCCGAGGAAACGCAATAGTCAAACGGACTTTCGATTTCGCATCACTGCAGTGTCAAACCGCTTTTTTCACCGCAAAGGCGCAAAGCACGCAAAGGGAAATCGATGCCAAGGAGGAGAAAGCAGGAATCGCGTTTTCCCGTGCTCTCCATACTGCTCACGTTCCGAAATTTTGAATTCCTGTCGATTTCTTCCTCTTCTTTTCTCCATATCCGCGTGCATCTGCGTGCATCTGCGGCTATAAACGCTTTTTCTTTTTCTTCTTCCTTTCCTTTCCTTTCCCAAATCTGTGTCTATCCGTCTGCATCTGTGGTTCCGCCGTCGACTTTTCTTTTTCTTGGTTGCGACCATGCCGCGTTATGCAAATCTGCGCAATCTGCGGCTTCCCAGTTTTCCTCTTTTTTTGGTTGGTTGCGGCCACGCCGCGCTGTGTTCCCAGTGGTTGAAAGACGCTGGAAGGGTTAATCCCGAACCATGAACTCGGAACACGGAACCATTCTTTTGCGGCGCTCTTGCCTCTCCAAGAAAACGTGACATATTTGCTTTAAGTGCGGGTCAACCGCACTGCCTCTCCTCATCGGGCTGGGCGTTAGGGGTGACGCTCAGCCCGTCTCTCCTTTTTGGATACTGCTCAATTCAGGATTTTAATGAAAACAAACCGCAAAGGCGCGAAGAACGCAAAGGAAAGCTTAAAGCAACAGATAAGTAAGCTTCTTCGACCTTTGCGGACTTTGCGCCTTTGCGGTTTATATCTAG